>CAYQZG010000295.1:0-2529 GCA_964421785.1 uncultured Anaerolineales bacterium | reverse complement strand
CCAGCTCCATCCGCCGCACGCGATACACTGCTTCCTCCAGCATCTTCCGGTTCAGTCGCACCAGGTCCGCCATCAGCCCGATCAGACAGATCTGGAACCCAACGATGGTCAGGATAGCCGCCAGGATGAGGGACTGCACCTTGCCAATCCCCGGCCCTGTGATGAAGTAATAGAGAAAACGAACCCCGAGAGCCATCCCGCCGGCGATCATCATCGCTCCCAGGCTGAGGAACAAGCGCAGCGGACGGTACATAGCGTAGAAGCGGAGGATCGTGATGGCTGAGATGACCAGGAATGAGGGGATGTTCTGGATGAGGCGGGACTGACGGGTTTGTGGATTGGTGCGGATCGGAACGTAGGTCACCGCCATGCGTCGCGCCCCAGCCTGAATCAGCGTCTCCAGGGTGTATGTGTAGCCGCTGAGCACTGTAAGTCGCATGGCCGCTTTGCGGGTGAAGGCGCGGAAACCACTGGTCGCGTCTGGGATCGAGATCCCGGCGGCCTTCTCTACCATCCAGCTGCCCCAGCGCTGGAGCACGCGTTTGAGCGGTGAGAAGTGCTCCAGGGTCGCCACGCCCCGGTCGCCCACGGCGATATCGGCCTCTCCCTCCAAGAGTGGCTGGATGAGTCGCTCGATATCCTCCCCCCGGTACTGATTGTCGGCGTCGGTGTTGACGATGATGTCAGCGCCGGCCTCCAGGGCTGCGTCTAGGCCGGCTGTGAAGGCGTACGCCAATCCTTGGTTCCGCTTCAGGCGAACGATGTGATCCACGCCCAGTTCCTCTGCCACCTCGCTGGTTCGATCGCAGCTGCCGTCATCCACGACCAGGATCTCGACCTCGCCCACGCCTGCCAGCTCTCGCGGCAGGTCGTGCACCGTTGTGGAAAGCGTCCCTTCCTCGTTGTAACAGGGAATCTGAATGATAACCTTCACCGGTGGGACTTCACCTCGCTACGAGCATATGGGCAGAGTTGCCTGGGCAGAAACAGTGCTAGGCGGCATGTTAGCACACCGGCTAGAGCCTGTCAACGAAGCGCTGTACGCGTGCGAGAGGGCTTTGCCCGATTGACATCCTCCCCCCACGTGCGATAATACCCCCTCATCAGGAGGGAGACGCCATGGAACGCCAAGACGTCGACATCGCTCTACAGGAGATCCGAGATGCCCTGGACGCCCAGGACTGGGATCGCGCCGCTGCCCTCGTCGAGGCTCTGAGACCACCCGACCAGGCAGAGCTGTTCGACGATCTGGCGCTCGACGATCAGGATCGACTGCTGCCTCAGCTCGACCTAGAGGACTCCGCCGATATCCTGGAGAAGCTGGAGGAGGAGAAGGCGGCGGAGGTCGCACAACGTCTGTCCACTGCGGAACTGTCCAGCATTCTCAGTGAGATGGAGCCGGATGAGGCCGCTGACCTGCTGGGCGACCTGACGCCGGCGCGGGCGGCCCAGGCGCTGGCGACGCTTGAGGAGGCCGACGAGATTCGCCCTTTCCTGGTCTACCCCGACGAAAGTGCCGGTGGGTTGATGACCACCGCCGAGGTGGTCCTTCACACCGGTATGACGGCCGAGGAGGCCATCGCCCATCTGCGGGCAGCGGCCCCGGATGCGGAGACGGTTTACTACCTCTTCGTCGTCGATCGGAACGAGCACCTGGTCGGCGTCGTCTCCTTGCGCCAGCTGGTGGTCGCCTCGCTTCAGACGCAGGTCAGCGATGTCATGGATCCTGACGTTATCTACGTGGAGGCTCACGACGATCAGGAGGTAGCGGCCCGCCTTATGTCGCGTTACGACCTGGTGGCCTTGCCCGTCGTGGATGCTGAGGGGCATATGCTCGGCGTCATCACCCACGATGACCTGGTAGAGGTGTTGGAGGAGGAGGCCACTGAGGATATCTTCCGGCTCGGTGGCGTGCCCGAGGAACATCCTGCTGATGTGGCGCTGCCGGCGGCCCTTCGCACCCGTCTCCCCTGGCTGGTGCTCAATCTGGCCACGGCTATGGCCTCGGCCCTGGTCCTGAGCATGTTTGAGGGCACGATTGCACGCGTCGCCGTTCTGGCCGCATTCTTTCCCATCGTCGCCGGCGTCAGCGGGAGCGCCGGGACGCAGACCCTCACCGTCACGGTGCGCGGCCTGGCCCTGGGCGAGCTCAGTCCTGCGGAGGGCTGGCGCACCCTTGGACGGGAGGTGCTTATCGGTCTGGCGAACGGGCTGGCCGTCGGCTCTCTCATCGCCATCATCGCCTTGGCCTGGAGAGGGTCGCCCATGCTGGGCGTGGTGGTGGGCGCCGCGACGCTCCTCAATCTCATCGCTGCCGCCGTCGCCGGCGCTCTGGTGCCCATCGGCCTGCAGGTCCTGCAGATCGATCCGGCCTTGGCCTCTCCTATCCTGGTCACGACGATCACCGACACGTTTGGCTACTTCGTCTACCTGGGCCTGGCAACACTGGCCATCGGCGTGTTGATCTAGCAGGGCAATCGCATATGGACATCGCGGGCTCCTAGACCCCGTCTCGGGGTCGTCCTTCGG
>CAYQZG010000294.1:0-2534 GCA_964421785.1 uncultured Anaerolineales bacterium | reverse complement strand
TTATTGTGACTCTCTGGCCGCCACGAAGGCCCCGAGAAAGCGGGGCACCGTGGTCGTAGGGCTGTGGGCAGTGTGGGCAGGCGCGCGGTTGGCCATCCACATTGCCCATGGCCCGGCGGAACGCGCCTCCAGGCCATCAGAACCCCCGCCCTACCAGTGGCAGGTAGGCGCGCGCCACGTCGACGGTCACCGTCGCCGGCCCCAGCTTATGGACATGGCCCATCCCGTCGTTCAGCGTGGCCGTGTTGGTGATCGTGGTGCCAGCGCCCATGCCGTCGTTGAGCCGGACCCGATAGACGATGGTCTCCGGCGTGCCGACGCTCACCGTGCCGCTCCACAGCAGCCGGCGCTCGGCGGCGTCCCAGGTCACAGTGCCGGAGGAGGAGGTGTAGTCATCGGCCCAGGTCACGTCGGCCGGCAGCGTGTCTGTCAGGGTGGCGGAGGCCGGGCCCGTGCCAGTGTTGCTCAGGGCGATGGTGTAGGTCAGCGGCTGGCCCGGCAGCGGATGGGTCGCAGTCACGGTCTTGGTGGACGAGGAGAGGAGGGGCATGTCGACAGTGAAGACCTCCGAGAACTCCGATGTGCCGTCATCGTCGAAATCGGTCGCGGTGGCGGTCAGGTAGGGATAGGCCGGCAGGTCGACACTGACGTCGAAGTCCCCGGCCGGCCCGGCCTCGCCGGTGCCCACGACGAGCACTCCTTCTCCGTCGTCGTCGGGGCTAGCAAAGACCTGCACGGCGCACTCGGGGCAGGCCGCGCCGGAGACGATGCCCGCCTCCAGCTCGACCATGTGGATGATGGGGGCGCCGATGCCACCGTTGGCGCCGTTGGTCAGGTCGATGCCCAGCTCTCCGTTGTTGTGGATGCTGTTGAACCAGATCAGGTTGCCGAAGGCGAGGGGCGTGTCGACCGCCACGCCGTCGCCCCCGTTGTGGGCGATGATGTTGGCAGCCACATTGTTGTGCTGGCTGCGGAACCCGATGTGGACGCCGGCCTCGCTGTTACCCAGCGGAGATGCGCCATCCTTGCCCACACCGACGGCGTTCGCGACGATGGTGTGGGCAGAGGTGGCCTCCTCAACGTCGACGGCGCTCTGGATGAGAACGCCGTATTCGTTGGCCGAGATGACGTTCTCCTCCACCCAGGTACCCTCCGCCCCATCCTCAATGGCCACTCCGGCTCTGGCATTGCCCAGGGCGGCCGTGCCATCGGCGGCGGCCCCAATGGTGTTCTGGTAGATGGTGTTGTTGGCCGCACTCCCCCGGACGTACACGCCGTGGTCGCCGTTGCCGGAGATAATGTTGTCGGGCCCGATGGTATTCCGCTGCGCTGATGCGCTCAGGTAGACGCCGCTCCATCCGTTGGGCAGGGCCACCTGGCCCGTATCGTCGGCCCCGATGGTGTTGCCGGTGACGGTGTTGCTCATCACCCCGATGCTGTGCAGGTCGACGCCGTAGCGCTCGTTGCCGGAGATGACATTGTCGGGGCCGATGTTGTTGCGCTGAGCGAATGTGGAGACGTAGACGCCGAAGAGGTTCTGAACGGCGGCCGTCCCTGCGGCGTTGGTGCCGATGTAGTTCCCCTTGACGGTGTTGCTCATGGTGTCGGAGCCGGCGATACGCACGCCCTCCCACGTGTTGCCGGAGATGACGTTGTCCGGGCCTACGGTGTTGTGTTGAGCGCTGCCGGAGATGCGCACACCGGCCAGACCGTTGGCGAGAGGGGATGTGCCATCCGGCGCAGTCCCGATGTAGTTTCCGGAGACGACGTTCTTGATGGTGCCGCTGCCGCTGATTCCGACGCCGTCCGCAGCGTTGCCCGAGATGTTATTCCGCTCGGCCGGCGAGTTGCCGCCGACCAGGGTGGCCTGCGTGCCGCCGCTGATGGCAATGCCCCGGCCGTTGTTGCCAGCCTCGTGACCCGCCGGGTCCAGGCCTACGTAGTTCCCCGAGATGGTGTTGCCATCGGCGGTCACGATGGCGATGCCGTCACCATCGAAGCCGGTTAGGGCTAGGCCGCGGATCAGGTTGTAGTTGGATGTGATGCTCAGACCTATGACGCCGGCACCGGCCAGCGAGCCGTCGATCTTGATCTGGATGACAGCGGCCGCACCGGCCGTGGCCGACGCCGCGCCCTCCTGGGTATAGCCGTCTATGGTGGTCATATCGTCGGTCAGGATGGGAAGCGGGCTCTCCGGCCGGATGGTACAGAGGCCGCCACAGCCGGCGATGTCGAACTGGACGGTGTCCGGACCCGGGTGGCCGTTGGCCTGCTCAATGGCCCAGCGCAGCGAGCCCGCACCGGCGTCGGTCGTCGTGGTCACGGTGTACGTATCGGCGCGAGCGACCTGGGCCGGTGTCAGGGCGAGCAGCAGCGCCAGCGTCAGGATCACGCTGATGGTCCCGGTCCTTTGCATCTTTCCCCTCCTCGTTGGTTGTGTGCGGTGGCTTTGTGGCTCTCCGGTCCGGCTGCGACTGGAGAGACACCGTCCGGAGCTGCTGCTGAAAACGGGCGATGAGGCCAGTATAGCATGG
>CAYQZG010000293.1:0-2569 GCA_964421785.1 uncultured Anaerolineales bacterium | reverse complement strand
GATCGTGCAGACGTCGGAAGTCCCTTGGCGGGAAATGAGGTTGTAGTACTAACGCCTCGGTCTTGGCCTCGGGATACCGAGGTTTCTTCCCTTCCCTTGTTGCCTCAGAGTATACATCAGACGCGGCATGATGACAAACAGCTTCGCCACCGGCCTTCCTGTCACCACGATTGCATGCAGCTTCGCCACACAGAGCCGCTTCTCCCTCCGTGGGGACAGAAGACTGTAGGGTTGATCAGAAAAAAGAGAAGTGGGCTGGCACGCCCGCTTTCTACCTCCGAAGGCAGCGGAGGGAGATTCAACAGCCTTGGTCGGGCGCCGCCGGCAACGTGAAGAAAAACACACTACCTCGTCCAACCTCGCTCTCCACGCCAACGTCCCCGTCGAGCTTCTCAACAATCCGCTGCACGATGGAGAGGCCCAGGCCATGCCCTCTGGTGCGAACCTGCTCAAGCCGCGTGAAAGGGGTGAACAACCTCCCCTGCGCCTCCACGCTAAGGCCACCGCCGTTATCGCGCACCCAGAAGCGAACCATCGCCGGTCGGTCAGTCGACACGTCGACCTGTCGCTCTGCGCCCAACGCCACGACCGGCGGCCGGCCGCCATACTTGATGGCGTTGCTGATGTAATTGGCCCACACCTCTTCGACCCACGGCGCATAGCCAAGCGCTCGCGGCCAGCCGTCCCCTTCGTTCGACGTGATCTGAGCCTGCTCCTCCTGAATGAGCGCCTGCAGACGCGCGATCGATTCCTCAACGATGCTCTCCATATCCAGTGGTCTGGGAACGACCTCCTGCTTACGGACGCCGGTCAGCAGCATCAACTCCTCAATGATCCTGTCGAGCTTCTGGCCGGTCCGAAGAATATGGCCCAGGCATTCAGCTACCTGCTCGCGTGACAAAGTTTCACCATCCTGGACCAGGAGCTCAGTGAAACCGACAACCAGGCTCACCGGATTCTTCAGATCATGAGCCACTGTGTGTGCAAAGGCGTCCAACTCGGCGTTCCGCGCTGCCAGCTCCGAGGTCCGCTCAGCCACCCGCTGTTCGAGGCCCGTCACCAGATCATGCAACCTGGCAGCCATCTTGTTGAAAGCGAGCGCTAAAGAGCCAATCTCATCCTGATGCTGGACGGCAACCCCTACGTCCAAGTGGCCCGCTTCCATCTGTCGCACGCCATCTAGCAGAACCTGCAGGGGTCTCTCAAGCGCGTAATGGAGCAACAGGGGCAGCACCAGCATAAGCATCAGGCTGCCTCCGATCACCACCCACGCCAGGGGAAGCATGAAGGCGTGCAGATACTGCCTGAAATCCAAGTGGTAGTTCTGCACAATCGCCCGCTGACCCTCCTGGGGCGGCCCTGACAGGATGCCCGTCCTCGTATGAAGGCCTTCCCCCCGGCCCGGGACCGCCCCGCGCACCCAGGGGTTCGCCGATGGCGTCTCGTCCGGGTCGAAGCGGAAGGGCAGAGGCAGGCCATTGTAGGTAATATCGAAAACCCCATCTTGATGGAGCACGGCCTGAAAGGTGAAGATCGCCCCTGGTCGGTACAGCGCAGGCAGATGGTCCCAGGTCAGGATCAGACAGTCGGGCTCCTGGCGGGCGTACAATCCGCCGCCGGCGTTGGGATCCAGGTCGATCATAAGGGGGAAGATGGTGGGCACGTTGAGGCCGTGGGCCTGCATATTGGGTTGCCAGAAGGGCTCGCCCATGCTGACCACGCCCGAACTGGCCACGTAGATCTCGCTGTATGACTCCTCGTAGAAGGGAAAGGCGAAGTTGACCTTCTGATTGCGGCCCTCATTCGTGGCTTCGACCTCCACTCGATCGCCCAGCTCGGTCTCGTACCTAAACGCCACGGGAGTCACGTCGTACCCCCCGGAGACGTTGGGCGTGAAGCGCAGCGTCTGGCGATCGACCAGGTCGGGACGATAAGTGGCGATGTAAGGCGGGGCAATCATCCAACCCAACGACCCCAGGATGGCCAGGAACAGGGCCAGCGTGAGGATCGACAATCGCGCCAGCACCGATACCCCACCGGGAATGAAGTCGATGTAGATGGACATAAACAGCCACAAGGCCGCCAGGATGCCGAGCGACAGGGAGATGTTGTAAAACGCGGTCGAGACGACAGAGAGTGTGCGCAAGACATTGACCATGCCCAGCACGAATGAGATCCCGAAGACAAGGACAAACCTGCGCGCGCCGCGTGCCTCTTTCCCCTGCGGCTTCCACAGCTTGATCAGCGCATTCACCGGGCGCGGGTCGGCCGCGACGCTCTGCCGCAAGAAGGCCACGGGCACCCACAGCAGGACCAGGGCATTCACGTAATCCGGCCCGACGGAGCGATAGTAGACCGTCTCCTGCCCCAACAGCGAGACGTAGCGGTAGACCATATACGACGCTTCCCACAGCAGATAGCCCAGGCTGAAGAGCAGGCTGATGCGGGATTCCCATCTGTGTTGAGGGAACGGCCGGGGAAAGCGGTAGGCAAACCGCAGCAGGAGCACCAGCGCCAGCGCCAGGACGCTGTTCTGCGCGTAGACGGCAAACAGGCGCGGGTAGGGCGA
>CAYQZG010000292.1:0-2680 GCA_964421785.1 uncultured Anaerolineales bacterium | reverse complement strand
CCCAACGCGGTGTAGAGGCGCTCACAGAACGATTCCAGGCCTGTCTGGCATTGTCGTGCAGACTTCGGAAGTCTCTTGGCGGGAAATGAGCTTGTAGTATTAGGCCGCGTCTTCCTTCCGCGACAGAACAACTGTCAAATCGCTCCCTCCACTGCCTAGGCTCCCACCCATTGAGGGGTAGAACTCCACGTCACCAAACCCACACTCAACCAACAGAGACCGATACTGACCATCCGTGTAGGCTTGTGTGCTTGCTGAATGGCGTGCCACCTCGCCGGTCACGGCATTGACGATGTAGTAACGTTCGATGGCTACGTTGCCCTCACCATCCCAGAAGCTCTCTTGTAGGCAGAGGTGCGGCCTATCCGAGAACAACCCTCTCTCCGCAGCATACCACGAAGATGGCTGTTCTCCCAGCTTGACGACTACTTCAAAGGTATGTGGCTCAAGGAGGAGAAGACCCTCGGGCACCAAGGCCCGATGGGCTTTCTCAAGAATGATCCTGGCGTCCCCAGGGCGGAAGACATTGAACTCCCCGAAGATCAGCATGACAAGACCGTAGCGATCGCCATAGTCCGACGTCCGGATGTCCTGCTGGATGTACGTGCATGCCAGACCCTCTTCCTCAGCCTGTTCCCTTGCGTAAGCTATCGAGGCTGGAGAGAAATCGATCCCCACACACTGATGCCCACGTCTCGCAAGCCGGCTCGTGTACAGCCCCGGGCCACAGCCAAGGTCAAGAATCCGCGTCGGATTCCCTTTCAGAACCTGATCGTGAATCCACCGACAGTGGCTGTCAATGACCTCGAAACGGCGACTGGCAGCGTCGTGCTCTTGAGACAAATGCACGTTGAGCATGCGTCTACTGAAGCCCGGTTCATCCCACGGGATCTTCTCCCCTTCAGCCCACGGTCTAGGGACACCCTGCCTGCGAACGATATCCAGCAGCTTCAATGTGAGTCTCTCCTTGATCAACTAGACCATCAAGATCCGGGACAAGCAGCCATACGGTACGAGCTGAGGCGCGCAGCGATTCTCGGCGTACCATCGCTCCCAGCTGCCACAAACGAACTCATCGCTGGGATCGGCAACCAATCGTATCACCAGGTTGGCGTCAACGCAGATCGGAGAGCTGGTCATCGCGCTCCTCTCGCATCTGTCGAAGCACCTGTTCCGGCGACGTCACAGTGCCGGCCGAGCGCGTTCCCGCGCCGCTCGAAGATGTCCGCAGCCGCGTACCGGTCCGCCTCACCACCCGGCGGTAAGTAAGGAGGGGGAACTCCAGGTCAAGCTGCAGTTTGAGGACTTCCTGTTCGCTCGCACCTTTCCAGAACAAGCCAGGGAACTTGCGTTTGATCGCCGTTTCAAGTGAAACAGTTGAAGGCGATCAGACCATTGTACAGTGCACTGAGTACTCGATCTCGCCGGACGCACGAATCCGCAGACGCCTACAGGCGACGGGAGGCGATCACGGCTGCCCCCACTGGCCCGGCGTCATCGCCCAGGGCCGAGGGGACGATGCGGATCCGTTCGGCGTTCTTCTGCTGGAGGTAGTACTGCGCCGCTGTGCGCGCCACGGGCGCAACGAAAGCCTCCCCCAAGCGCTCCACCAACCCGCCACCGAACACGATCACCTGCGGATCCAGCACGTTGACCAGATTGGCCGTGAGCAGCCCCAGATAGAACTGGGCAGTCTCGACGGCCTCAATCATGGGCCCGTCCTCCGCCTCGAGAGCAGCTTCCACGACGCTGCTCGTCAGGCGCTTCTTCCCCTTCTTCGCCATAATGTCCGGGACGACGCTCTTCCTGCCGCTTTCGATCTCCTCCTCAATCATGGCCATCATGGCGGTCTTGCTGGCGTAGGCTTCGACACAACCCCGACGCCCGCAACCGCAGCGCCGGCCGCGCGGTCGCACCACCATATGGCCGATCTCCCCCGCCGCACCCCGCCACCCGTTGACCAACTGTCCGTTGACGATGATGCCGCCGCCGATGCCGGTGCCGACCCAAATACCCACCATGTGGAGCGCGCCCTGCCCCGCGCCGTACACATACTCGCCGAGCACGCCCACGTTGACGTCGTTGTCCACGAAGACCGGGAGTCCCAGCTGCTCACGGAGTTCCTCTCCGAGCGGTACGTCCTTCCAATCCAGGTTGGGGGCAGCTCGAACGATGCCCGTCGCCAGGTCCACAGCGCCGGGCGCGCCAATGCACAGACCCTCGAAATCCGAGGCGGTGGCGTCCATCTTCTCGAAGACCCCCCGCACGGTCTCCTCGATCCGGCCGATCACGCTGTCGACGCCCTTCTCGGGCCTAGTCTTTTTCTTCTTCGACGCCAGCACCTCCCCGTTGCGCACAGCGGCTGCTTCGATGTTCGTCCCTCCGAGATCGACGCCGATGAAGATCGGATCTGTCGTGGGCATATGGCATTTCTCCTTCGCTCGCAAACCGACTCCTTATGAAGACGCTTCTTGATGATTCAGCCCGACCATCGCGAAGTACTCCTCATCCCCCCGTCCGCCCGCGTTGACATCGCCAGCGCGAATACATAGTCGATGATCTTCTTCGTGGAACCTGGTGACTCTTCTACGTCGATGAGGACGAGTGCTCTTCCGTGACGCTGCATTCAGCAAGGGGCAAAAGTGGGCCCACTTGGATTTGAACCAAGGACCAACCGGTT
>CAYQZG010000291.1:0-2728 GCA_964421785.1 uncultured Anaerolineales bacterium | reverse complement strand
CGCTTCCCTGCCGTCGGGACGACGGCGCTCCAGCCGCTTGGCCCGGGGACGGGCCCCTTTGTTAGGTTAGGGCCGGAAGTTGTCTCTCCGCTTTGATTGATCTCTACCGTGGTCCCTCGAAAGGTCTGGTTGAAAACGTGCTTGAGTTGCGCTGCGACGGTTAGCTCTTCCGCGTCAGGTCGGGCGTTGAGGTAGGCGGTTAGCTCGGCGTATCCCTCTCCCTCCTCGCCTATGAGGATCGCCTTGGCCGCCGCCGGAGGCCCACCGGCAAGCCAATTCAGCGCAGTGCCATAGTAGGGATGACGTGGCAGTGTCAGCATGCCTTGAACGAGGACCGGCAAGGCCATCAGGGCTATCTTCACCCTGTGATGCCCCCCCGCTAGAGCTCGTGCCCAGGTCACCACACCGACTGCTGCCAGGATGATCAATGCTGGGAGAGAAGGAAGGACGTAACGAGGCATCTTCTTGGCGCCAAGGGACATTTGGGCGACGTAGAAGATGGCATACGCACCCAGAAGCAGAAGGCTGCCTCGGCGGTTCCGCCATAAGCGCAGCGGCGCCCGGGGACGGGCCGCTTCTCTGCGGAAGCCATGCACTGAGACATCGTCTATCGTCCGCCGTCCATCGTCCGCCGTCAAGCGTCTCTGGATGAGGGAGGTTATCCCCAGCAGTATCGAGGCGCCCAGGAAGGTGAGTTCGATCTCGCTGGTGCGGAACAGCAGTGACACAACGTAGAAGAGAGGGCCGGGATCATCGCGCGTCACCTGGCCCAGGAAAAGCGTTGGGCTATCGTGGGCCGTGGTCGCATGCTGGATGACGCCCCATCTCACGGCCGCCAGCCCCTTCCCCGGGTTGACCCACATGACGGGCCAGAGGGCCGTGTAGACGAGGGCGGCCGTGGCGAGCCAGGCCATCAGGGGGAGGATCAGGCGAGGAAACAGGCTGCGCACGACATGAAATCTGGAACGGGATGAGGTTGGCTTGGTGCCGGTCGCGACGTCGACGAGAAGCACCAGGCCGCAGAAAGGAACCAGGAAAGCAGCTGGGATCTTTGTCAAGATAGCGAGCCCGCCGAGGGCACCGGAAAGAATCAGCCATCTCCATCCGGCAAGAAGGAAAGCGGCCCAGGGACAGGCGAAGCGGCTGGAGCGCCGTCGTCCCGACGGCAGGGAAGCGGCCCGGGGACGGGCTTGGCGATATACGAGCAGCGCCAGGGCCGAAAGGAGCATCAGCGTCGCCATCGTGGCGTCCAAGTGGAGGATCTTGCTCTGCGCCAAGTGGTAGGGGCTGAGGGCCAGGAGCAGCCCGGCCACAGAGGCAGTCGCCTCATCGAACAATCGGCGCAGCATCAGGTAGGCACCGACGATGCCCATCGCGATCAACAGTGCCAGCGGGATCAGCGCGGCGGCGATTTCGGCTCGGGGTACCGGCCCGAAGAAGTGAATGGGCTCGAAGTCAGGCGGGACGGTGTCGGCAGCTGGGCGGACGCCGGAGAGCGCCCAGTAGAGCTTGAGGCCGATCCCCGCCGGCCACATCAGCGTCACGCCCGGGTGTTCCGAGTAGACGGTGTTCCCCCAGTTTCCGCTCAGGACATCCTCGATGAAGTAAGCCGAGCGCAGGTACCAGACCAATGGACGGGAGACAGGTTGGATGGCGCGCGGGAAGAAAGCGAGCAAGAATAGAAGGATTGGAAATCCGAGTCTTATGAAGCTGCTGCGCTTCTGTAAGTGGTCTTTTATCACCTTACGCCTTACGTTTTACGCCTCACGCTCGTGCAACGCACCGTGAAACGGGGACGTTTTGAATACATACCAATGGTAGTTGGAGCCATCTACCTCATGCACCAAGGCCCAGCCGGGAGGTGTCTGCTTGAGGCTAAGATCCTTCCCTTCCAGGGCGAAATAATCGCCGAGGAGATCGGGCCTTCGTTCGACCATTTGGGCGTCGATGACGGCCCAGGCCAGGTCATTCTGGCTCACAAAGGCAGCAAGCTGACTCCAGCCCGGTAAGTTCGACGGGACATCTTCCTGAACGATGTCTTCTTCGTATTTCCAGAAAGGTAGGGTATGACTGGGCCCAGACAGCAGCCGCACCGACCTGTCGCCCTCCTGCGACAATAGCCATTGGAGAACGGCATCAGCCTCGGCGTTCTGCTCCCTATCCCAGAGGAAGGGATCTCTTAGCTTCCCCGCTCTGACGCTTGTCATAACCTGACTTGACGTGGTCAGCACCACAAATGCTGCCAGAGTCAGATAACAGAGGTTAATTAGCGCTGCCCTAACCTTCCCACGAGGCCATGGAAGTTCGTCTAACACCAACCGGGCCCCAAGTACCAGGCCACTGGCTATGCCGCAATGAACGATGGCAGCCACGGGGAGGAAGTAGCGGGGTGAGTCGTTTACCGGGAAGAACCAAGCGAAGAGCACGTACCATAGGCTCAGCAGGATTACCGTGAACACCACCCCGTGTGGGTGATCCCGAAAGCGTCTCATCACCTGTTGCAGCCGCTGCGCTTCTGTAGAGGGAGAGCTCGTGTCGTCGGCGTGGCGAGACTCGGACGCCCGGGTAACTCGTACTACGGGTATGGCGATCATCACCATCTGAAAGAGAGGGAAGACGATGTCCCACAGGGGTATCCACGTTTGCCTAATTGGCTTCAGCACTAGGACAAGCCCCTTCGACAGACGCTGTACGATCTGCTGGACGCTGTGGGTCTGTAGATAGGAGG
>CAYQZG010000290.1:0-2778 GCA_964421785.1 uncultured Anaerolineales bacterium | reverse complement strand
CCTACACCAACTTCGTCACCGTCACCATCACCAACGCCGGCGTCGACCTCTCCCTTGGTAAGTCGGCCGACCCCGAGGCCATCATCCCTGGGGAGCCGATCACCTACACCTTCACCATCACCAATGCCGGCCCGACGACGCCCGTCAGCGCCACGGTGGTGGATACCTTCAGCGACGCCGGCGCCTTGGCCGACGTCACGTCCGACGGCGACTGCGCCTGGAGCCCCGGCTCGGCGACCGTCACCTGCACCGTCACGAGCATCGTCAGCGGGACACCCGCCCATCTGACGCTAGGCGTCACCAGCAGCATCTCCGCCACCGGCGTCCTGAGCAACACGGCGATCGTCACGCCCACCGGCGGCGTGGTGGACGTCAACACCGGCAACAACGTGGCCGGGCCGGTGGAGATCACCATCAAGCAGCCTATCTACCTGCCGCTGATGATGAAGGGCTTCTGGCAATCCATGAGGTGACAGGCCGACAGAGCGCACTGTCAACCGATCTACCCGTTCACCGACACATCGATCTAGAGAAGGAGATACACGATGTTCAGCAAGCACAATCGACGACGACTCTGGCTTCTGGTCGCATTGACCCTGGTCTTGACAACCGTGGCGGGAACCCCACTCTCAAGCAGCAGCGATGCAGCCCCGCCCATCGGAACGTGCCGCCAGGGTGAAGTGACGCTCTCGCCACGGGGCCACTTCTTTGGGTGGATGGCCGCCGCGGCCGTGAGCCCGACCGACAGCGACCACGTCTACCTCGGCGAAGGCAGCGGCTTCACGGTCCTCGACATCTCCGATCCCAGCGTACCCCAGTTTATGGGTGGCATCTCATTGGGGCAAGGTGACGTCGGCGACATTGTGCCGGCCGGCACCATGGCCTATGCCGTGAACGGGGACGGCCTGCGCACGGTGGATATCTCCGATCCCGACGAGCCGACGCTGATGGGATCGGTCGACCTCACGGGGACTATGGGCGCACTGGCGGTCACCGGCTCCTACGCCTACGTGACCGGAGTCGTCGACTGGACCGACGGCTGGCTCCACGCGGTCGACGTCTCGGACCCAGAGCAGCCTGCCCTGCTCGCCAGCTACGACACACCGGGCAACGCGAGCGATGTTGCTGTCGTGACCGACACTGTCTACATCGCCGACGGCGATAGCCTGCTCGTGATCGACGTGAGCGACCCGAATCACCCCACGGAGCTCGGCACCTACGAGCCGCCGGAGCCCATCCGCGCGGTGCAAGCGATCAGCACCACCGCCTATCTCCTCACCAGGGAGGGGCAAGGGCACCTGCGTATCGTCGACGTGAGCGATCCGACCAGCCCGGACCCATTGGGCTCGTACGACGCGCTGGAGGGCGGCAATGACCTCTACGTAGTGGACGGCACCGCCTACGTGGCCGACGACGACGGCGTGCTAAGGATCTTGGACGTGAGCGATACCGGCGACGTGCAGCTTCTGGCCGCGTATGACGTCGACCAGGCGATCTCGGGCGTCGTCGTCTCTGGAGCCCGCGGCTACGTCCGCGGGGAGCACGGGATCCACGTTCTGGACGTCAGCGATACGGAGAACCCGGATGCGCTGGGGAGCTATGAGCGCCCCAGCTCGGTTATGGACATCATCGTCGACTATCCCTCCGGCTACATCGCCGGTTTCGACAAGCTGTGGACCGTCGACTTGACCGATCCCATTCTCCCGGTCCCGGTCGGCTCATCCCCGCTCCAGGGCCTGGTTGGCGAGGAGAGGCAACTCGACCTCGCTCCCCATCCGCAGTCGAGCGCGCCCCTCGTCTACGTGGCCGAACGGTTCTATGGGCTGGAGATCTTCGATGTGGACGATCCCGCAAGCCCCGCCCCCATCGGCGAGTATCCCACGCCGGGAGGTGGGTTGGCCACGATGAACGACGTGTCCGTCCTCGGGCATCATGCCTACGCCCTCACGGAGAACGGTGGGGATGGTCGTCTGCACATCCTGGACGTCAACGACCCCACCGATCCGACGGAGACGGACACCTACGGCACGCCGGGCGACGCTCGCTCGATATTCGTCACCGCATCAGCGACAGGCACATTGACCAGCGGAGCAACGGGCGCGGTGCAGACCGTCGCGTTCGTGGCCGACGGCGAGGCCGGGGTGCGGCTGATCGACGTCAGTGACCCGAGCGACCCGACCGAGCTGAGCCACATCGACCCGCCCACCGGGGCCGCTACCGACCTGGTCGTTGTGGCCGATGGTGAGGCGTATGTGGGCAGCAACACCGGGTCCACTTGGTATCTTCAGGCTTTCGACGTGACAGATCCCCAAAGTCCCCAATGGCTTGCACAGCAGCAGGGCACAGGGCACGTGAACGATCTGGATGTCCATGAAGCGTACGTCTATATCGCGGTGACGGATGAGAGCCTCACCAGGTCCCTTTTTGCGGTCCGGAATCTGTTCTGGCCAGCTTCCACAGAACAGGAATCGAATGGCGGCGTATGGTACTACAACCGGGCTAGCCACGGCACTGAACCTCTGGAGAAAAGGGGTGGGTACCGGACCAAGGATGTCAGGAGTACCCTTACCTTCTCCATCCTGGGTTACACGCTCACCTACATCGGTAAGGGCACGTCCGGCACCGAGGTCGTCGGGCCATGCGCCATCGACGCCAGGATCGAGCCGGCGAAGGCGGAGGCAGACGGCTGCACGCTATCTCCTCTTGGGCTCCAGTCGTGTGAATGCGGCTCCGACGAGGAGATCACGTTCGAGCACGAGGCCGTCAACGGCTGGGAGT
>CAYQZG010000289.1:0-2872 GCA_964421785.1 uncultured Anaerolineales bacterium | reverse complement strand
CCAACTCCGACCCGTCGAGACGACGGGGCTCCACCAACTCCGAGCAGGCGGGGGATCAGGGCGGCCACATCCGCCGTTCCTAGCGCCCGCCATTCAAGACCTGCTTGAGGAGTTGCCCGGTGTGGCTGTGGTCGATCTGGGCTACCTGTTCCGGCGCGCCCTCGGCCACGACCTCACCGCCGGCATCGCCCCCCTCCGGCCCTAGATCGATGATCCAGTCGGCGACCTTGATGATGTCGGGGTGGTGCTCAATGATGACGACGGTGTTCCCCGCCTCGACCAGGCGATTAAGGACGGCGATCAGCTTGTCGACGTCGGCGGCGTGGAGGCCCACGCTCGGCTCGTCGAGCACGTAGAGCGTCTGGCCGGTGGCCCGCTTGCTCAGCTCGCGGGAGAGTTTGACCCGCTGCGCCTCGCCGCCGGACAGGGTGGGCGAGGGCTGCCCCAGCTTGATGTAGCCCAGGCCGACGTCCCGGAGCGTCCTGAGCTTGCGCTTGATCTTGGGATGGTTGGCGAAGAACTCGGCGGCCTCGTCCACCGTCATGTCGAGCACATCGGCGATGTTCTGGCCCTTATATCGGACCTGCAGTGTCTCGCGGTTGTAGCGGCGACCGTGGCAGACGTCGCAGGGGATGTAGATATCGGGCAGGAACTGCATCTCGATCTGGAGCGTCCCGTGGCCCTTGCAGGCCTCACAGCGCCCGCCCTTGACGTTGAAGGAGAAGCGGCCCTTATCATAGCCACGCACCTTTGACTGGGGAAGGGAGGCGAAAAGCTTGCGGATGGGGGTGAAGACGCTGGTGTAGGTGGCGGGGTTGGAGCGCGGGGTGCGGCCGATGGGCGACTGGTCGATGTTGATCGCCTTGTCGACCCGCTCAAGGCCCTCAATGTGATCGTGTTCGCCGGCCGGATCGCGGGATCCGTGGAGGAACTGCGCCATGCGCCGATAGAGGGTATCGATGAGCAGCGACGACTTGCCCGAGCCGGAGACACCGGTGATGCAGACGAACTTGCCCAACGGAATGCGCACGTCGATGCCCTTCAGATTGTGCTCGCGCGCGCCGCGGAGGACCAACCAGTCTCCGTTCCCCTCACGGCGCCGATCGGGGATGGGAATCGACCGACGTCCCGAGAGATATGCACCGGTGACGCTCGCCGGGGCGTCGATGATGTCCTGCACGGTGCCAGCAGCGACGACCTCACCACCGTGCTTGCCGGCGCCTGGCCCCAGGTCGATGATCCAATCGGCCGCGCGGATGGTGGCCTCGTCGTGCTCGACGACCAGAAGGGTGTTGCCCAGGTCACGCATCTCGTGCAGGGTGTTGATCAGCCGACTTTGATCGCGGTGGTGCAGCCCGATGCTCGGCTCGTCCAAGACATACAAGACGCCAACCAGCCGCGAGCCGATCTGCGTCGCCAGCCGGATGCGCTGCGCCTCACCACCGGCCAGGGTCGTGGCCGTGCGGTCGAGGGTCAGGTAGCCGAGGCCGACGCTGACGAGGAACTGGAGCCGGTCGCGGACCTCCTTGAGGATCCGCCGGCCGATCTGCCACTGCGTGTCTGTGAGACGTGGCGGAGCGTCCAGGACGTCAACCGGCTCCGATGCCTCCGCAAACTTGGCATCGGTCAGCTCATCGATCCAGTCCAACAGCCGGCTGACGGGCCAAGCGGTGAGCTCGTTGATCGGCTTGTCCGCGACGGTCACAGCCAACGCCACCGGACGCAGTCGGGCGCCTCCACACGCCGGGCACGGTCGGTGGGTCATGAACCGCTCGATCTTGCCCCGGATGTAGTCGGAGTCGGTCTCTCGATAGCGCCGCTCCAGGTTGGGGATGACGCCCTCGTAGTGGGTTCGGTATCGGCGCCGATGCCCCTCGCGGTTGACGTACGCCACCTGGATTCGCTCATCGCCGCTGCCGTAGAGGATGATGCGCCGTTGAGCACCGCTCAACGCGCGCCAAGGCCGACCGGTAGGGATGTCGACATGGTCAGAGACGGCCTCGATCATCTGCCAGCGGTAGCCGCGCTTATCGTCGGTGTTCCAAGCCTGGATGGCCCCCTCCCGGAGGCTCAGGTCGGCGTTTGGCACGATCAGCTCCGGGTCGAGCTTCATCTGCGTCCCCAGGCCCTCGCACTCCGGACATGCCCCGTGAGGGCTGTTGAACGAGAACGTGCGCGGCTCGATCTCCGGCAGGCTGATGCCGCAGAACGGACAGGCCAGGTGCTCCGAATAAAGGATGTCGCGGGCCGGGTCGGAGGAGACGTCGTTGACGATCACCATGCCGTCGCCCAGCTGGAGCGCCGTCTCCATAGAGTCCGTCAGACGGGAGCGAAACCCATTCTCTACGTCGTCGGGGATGATCAGCCGGTCCACGACCGCCTCGATCGTGTGCATTTTGTAGCGATCGAGATCGATCCGTTCGTCCACGTCGCGCACGGCACCGTCCACCCGCACGCGCACGAAACCGGCTTTGCGCACGTCATCGAAGATGGCCTCGTGCTCTCCCTTGCGATCCTTGATCAGGGGCGCGAGCACCTGGAAGCGCGTACCAGTGGGCATGGCCATCACGGAGTCGACGATCTGCTCAGCGCTCTGCTTCTGCACCGGCCGGCCGCATTGAGGACAATGGGGCACCCCAACGCGGGCATAGAGCAGGCGGAGATAGTCGTAGATCTCGGTCACCGTGCCGACCGTCGAGCGGGGGTTGTGGGAGACGCCGCGCTGGTCGATGGAGATAGCAGGAGAGAGCCCCTCGATCTGATCGACGTCGGGCTTCTCCATCTGCCCCAGGAACTGACGCGCGTAGGACGATAGGCTCTCCACGTAGCGCCGCTGCCCCTCCGCGTAGATGGTGTCGAAGGCCAGGGACGA
>CAYQZG010000288.1:0-2876 GCA_964421785.1 uncultured Anaerolineales bacterium | reverse complement strand
GCGCCGTGGTGGAGAAGCTGTTGGAGAAGCTCGACGTGATGCGCAAGGAGCTGGGGAGCGACAGCGTCTTCGACGTCATCGACGAGGTGGCCCAGGGGAAGAGCCTGGAGCAGTTGTTCCGCCAAGCGCTGGCGCGGCGACGCAGCTTCGACGAGATCCTGGCCCAGGTCGATGCCCAGTACGATCCCGCCAACGCCGAGCTGGTGCGCAAGGCGCGCCTGGAGGGGCTGGCCACCGACCGCATCGACTTCAGCCGTGTGCGGCAGCGGAAGCAGGAGGCGGAGGAGCAGCGGCTGATGCCGGCCTATATCGAGCGTTTCTTCGTGGAGGCCTTCGACGCCCTGGGGGAGGGCTCGCTTGAGGAGAGGGACGACGGCGTCTGGGCCATCGACTGGGTGCGCACTGTGCTGCGGGACCTGCCGCGGGCGTTCAGCCGCCGCTTCGGCCGGCCCGAGAAGCGCTACCGGCGCTTCACCTTCCACAAGGAGCGGGCCAAGGGGGACGGCGTCGCTTCGTCCGCGGCCGAGTTCGTGGCCCCGGGCCATCCGCTCTTCGAAGCCGTCCGCTACCAGGTGCAGGAGCGCTTCGCCTCAGCCTTGCAGGAGGGCGCCCTCTTCTACGATCCGCAGGGACGCCGGGGCCGGCTCTGGATCCTGCGCGGCGGCGTGCGCGACGGCCACGGCGAGGTGGTGGGCCAGCGGCTCTTCGCCGTCTTCGAGCCCGAGGACGGGGAGCTGGAGCGCTGGTCGCTCACCTCGCTTCTGGACTTGGACGGCGCCGCGCTGGAGGAGAAGGCGCCGGGTGCGCTGGCCGCAGAGGAGCAGGTGCTGGAGGCGAGGGAGCGCGTGATAGACTGGAGCCTCGATCGCTGCGTCGATCCCTACTTCGAGGAGCTGGCCGAGCGGCGCACGCGAGAGGCTGAGATCAAGCGCCGCTACCTGAAGAAATCGTTCAACGCCCGCATCTCCGCCTCGATGAGGAAGATCGGCGATTACAGGAAGCGCGAGCAGGCCGGGGCCGACATGGAGATGGCCATTCGCCGGGAGCAGATGCGCAAGGACGAGCTGATGGAGAAGCGCGAGCAGCGCCTGGCCGAGGTCGAGTCGGAGCGCTATCTCTCCCCGCGCACGCCCGAGGTGGTCGCCGTGGCGGCCGTCTTGCCTCAGCCAGCGGAGAGGCCTGGCGGGATGCGCTCCAGCGAGGAGATCGAGCGCGTCGGCATGGAGGTCGCGATGGCCTACGAGCGCCAGCGCGGCTGGCGCCCGGAGGACGTCTCCGAGGAGAACCGAGGCTTCGACGTGCGCTCGCACGGGCCGGGCGGCGAGATCCGCCGCATCGAGGTCAAAGGCCGCGCCGGGGAGGGGGCGGTGCGCCTCAGCCCCAACGAGTGGCTGAAGGCCCAGCAGCTGGGGGAGACCTTCTGGCTCTACATCGTCGTCAACTGCGCCGGCGAGCCGCAGCTCTGGATCATGCCGGACCCGGCCTCCAAGCTGGAGCCGGAGGAGGAGATCAAGGTGACCAGCTACTTGGTGGATCGCGGGGCCTGGCAGGCCGCCGCGGAGCCCCGCGATGTGACCTACCATTGACGGTGACAGAGTCTACTCTAGAGCGAAGGACGTGGTACAATATCAGCAGGAACAGAGGAACGTGTCGTTCAAGGGAAGCACAGGAGGTGGGCCATGACGGTTGAGATCTGTGTGCAGGTTCCAGAGGAATCCCTTATCAGCCTGAAGGAGGAGCCAGAATCCTTCGCCCGTGAGTTGCAGCTGCTGGCAGCGGTGAAGCTGTACGAGCTCGGCAAGCTGTCCTCGGGACGAGCAGCGCAGCTGGCGGGGCTCACGCGAGTCGAGTTCCTGCTGGCCCTCGGACGGTATCAGGTTTCTCCCTTCGCGCTGGACGGCAAGCGGCTGGCCGAGGACGTCGCCAATGCCTGAGCCGAGGGATTGACCGAAAGGAGATCAAACGTGACTGATGCAGCCACGAGCATCACGATGACGCTCCCGCCCCAGATGCAGCCGATCCTGGATAGCCTGGCCGGTGAGACACCGGATAAGAAGATCGCTCACCTCCTGCTCAGCCAGATCCGCCGCAACTTGGAGGCGTGCGAGCAGGAGCGCCTGGAGCTTGAGATCAAATATGGCATGGAGTATGCCGAGTTCAAGAAACAGTTGGAGGCCGGGGCCTTGGGGGACGAATTCGGCTATGGGCTGGAGATGGATGCCATGCGATGGGAGGACCTCGTCGCAGAGAAGCAGCATTGGCTCGAACAGCTGCGGCTCGCCAAGGAACTGCTGCAATGACGGTAGCGGCGACGCTGCAGGCCTTTCGAGAAGCGCTGTTTCTGGCACTACCATCCGCCGGGAGAGGTGAATCGTCACGTGGCCTGTGCGGAACCGAGCTCGGAGGAAGCCATGGCCAAGCTGGTTGAGATAAGCGAAGCCTATGGCTGACCTGAGACATCTCACCAATACCCCCCCCACTGCCGGCCGTAGGGCGATTCGAAAAAACCTATTGCAGAAAGGGATGCGTGATACAGTACCGCGCGAACGCACCCGTAGGCGAAGCGCATTCGTCGATCAAGGTGACCAGCTATCGGGTCGATCAATGGGACTGGCGACCCGTCGCAGAACGGAGGGACGTCGAATACCGAGCAGAAAGGGAGCCGAATGAGTGAACGTCGCCTCATCGAAGTCGACCTACCACTGGTGGAGGTCTCCGCCCAATCCGCCCGGGAGAAACCCATCCGCCACGGCCACATCAGCACGCTCATGGCGGGCACGATAGTCGCCAGTAGGTACACAGGGGGATTGCCATGGCAGCCAAAGCTGTTTTGGACCAACACATTGAGATAACTCCGGACGTAGCCAGAGGCAAGC
>CAYQZG010000287.1:0-2924 GCA_964421785.1 uncultured Anaerolineales bacterium | reverse complement strand
CCGGTGACTGCGTCGACCCGGTGACTGCGTCGACCCGGTGACTGCGTCGACCCGAGCCCCATCTTGGGACGACCAGGCGGTGACCGCACCATTGCATTGACCCTACTATTGTAGCACAGCTTCCCGCTTGAGGAAAAGCCGCTTTGTTACCGCGGGGCAGTCGCCTCTATCTTACACGATGTGCTACGAGTCCCAGACCGTAGTACCAACCTCCTATGTAAACCGTTGGCATACTATGCTATATTATGATAGCTACTGTTAGCTCGTGGTGGTTGTTGTCGATGTTGCTGGTCCGGTCAAGTTAGTTTTCAAGGTGCTTTGTGAGAGGCCAAATCGCGTGGGACCGTAACGTATTCGTAATCGTGGGGCTATTGTCACGGCCATTTCACACTGATATAATTGAGGTTGAGCATTTGACTGGGTTCTCAGTGGATGGCTGTCTTCGAGTCCATACAAGTCCCGAGGGAGATTCTAATGAGTGATATGCGCATCCTCTACATTGAGGACAACCCCGAGAATCGCCTGCTCGTCAGGCGCGTCCTGGAGGCCGAGGGATATACGGTCTTTGAGGCGGTCGACGGCCCTTCTGGGCTGGAAGCGGCTGCAGAGACCGTTCCAGACCTGATTCTGCTCGATATAAGTCTGCCTGAGATGGATGGGTATACCCTCGCTGGGCGTTTCCAGGCCATGCCGGGGTTGGAGGATGTCCCCGTCTTGGCGGTCACGGCCAATGTGATGAAGGGAGATCGAGAGCGTTCACTGGCGGCGGGCTGCAACGGCTATATCGCCAAGCCTATTGACATTGATAGATTACCTGGGCAGATCGAAAGAGCCCTTCGAAGATAGGAATAGGGATGGAATGACTATGCGGCCTGAGGATGCTACCGTCGTCGTTGTCGAGGACAATTTCCAGAACTTCGTGCTCATCACGCGCTTGCTGGCCTACCTCGGGGTAAGGGACTGTGAGTGGAAAGCATCGGGTTGGCAGGTGCTGGAGTTTGCCGACTCCCTCTCCAAGGTCGATCTGATTCTGATGGACATCTTCCTGCCGGAGGCCGACGGTTACGAGGCCTTGGATACACTGCGTGACCACCCGCGGTTCGAGCAAACGCTGATCGTCGCCGTTACCGCCGATGCTTCAGTCCAAAACATGCAGCGTGCTAAAGAGGCTGGCTTTGATGGATTCATCGGTAAGCCGCTCGATCCGGACCGCTTCCCCAGTCAGATCCGCCGCGTATTGCAGGGTGAGGCGGTCTGGGAGGTTCAATAGGACGACCGTGCTCAACTCAGCAAGCCCTAAGCCAAGCTCTCACTTTCGCGACTTTCGTGATCCTCGTGTTCCCGTTTCGTGCCCTTCGTGTTCGTGATGGCGCTATGAAATCTTCATCGGAACAGGCCAAGCAATCAGGTCGACGGGCGATTTCGCCCGGGCATCCCGGCGTCCCAACGACTGGCATGCGGGGCGGGTTGGGAAGGACGCTGTTGACTGCCTTCTTGGTCTTGGCCATCATCCCTTTAGGTACGGTCAGTTGGTATGCTACGCGTCGCGAGCGCCGTGATATCCAACGCGAGGTGACGGCCAAGCTTTCGTCGGTGGCCACCTTGATGGAGGACCAGGTTCGCCAATGGGTCGAGGGCCGCCTCGACGGTCTGAGGATCACGGCCTCTATGCCCGCTGTGCGAGAGAGCGCTGCCGCCTTGAACCCATCGTCCATTGACACCGCCTCAGCCCGGCGCGCTGAGTTGGCTCAAGACGCGTTGCGAGGCCATCTCGACGCGCTTCTGGAGCAAGATCAGGCTTTCCGCCGTTTGGCCTTCTTGGATCTCCAGGGCCGGGTCTTGGTGTCGACCGACGCGGCGGCGGAGGGAGAGGCTGCTGCTACGGGGGAGATGGGGGATAGAGATCATATCTTGGCTCTTCTGAGGGACCTTGAGGAGCTTCCGAACGGCGGGGGAGATCGGCCCGGGGACGGTGGCCCTTCACGGGCTGGGCGGAACTGCCTACGCATCACCTCGCTTGACCCGACCGTCGAGCGTGGCAATATCGTGATGCAGCAGGTCGTCTCGGCCCAGAACGAGCCTGTCGGCGTCCTGGTTGGATGGCTCGACCTAGAGGGACTGAAGTCCTTGCTGTTGCAGCGGCAGGAAAGATCGGGTGATGAGGACGACTCGGGGATGGGCTACGAGGTTTACTTGGTAGATCCGGGGCGTACTGCGCTGCCGCAGGGGAGAACCGTCCATAGCGCCGGGATTGAGGCTGCCCTAAGCGGCCCGGGGACGCGCCGCTGCGCGGCCCGTCACGGGCTTGGCGGAACCACCGAGGGGTGGTCCGCTCGGCAGCAGCAGGGGCTCTACCAGAACTACGCTGGTTTGCCGGTGATCGGCGTCTACCGCTGGATGCCAGACGTGGGGTTGGCGCTGGTGGCCGAGCAGTCCCAGGAGGACGTTTTCGCCGCCACCGATAACGTCACCGCAGCCATTATAGGGGCTTCCCTTCTGGTAGCCCTGGTCACTGCCATCATCGCCGCGGTCGTGACTCGGCAGATCACCCAACCGGTGGTTCGGTTGACGGAATCGGCTCTCAGCATCGCGGAAGGGGATCTGGCCCAGCGAGTCCCCATCACATCACGCGACGAGATCGGTATTCTCGCCTATGTCTTCAACCGCATGGCGTCCGAATTGAAAAGCCTGTATGACGATCTGGAGGCGAAGGTAGCCCAGCGTACGGCCATGCTTCAGAAGGCCAACTATCAGATTCAGCGGCGGGCCATCCAGCTCGCCGCCACGGTGGAGGTCAGTCAGGCGGCTACGTCCATCTTGGAACCGGCCGAGCTGTTGCAGAAGGTGGTGCAGCTGGTGCACGATCGCTTCGGTTATTCCTACGTCGGTGTCTACCTCCTAGACAGTAGGATGACGGCCCGGGG
>CAYQZG010000286.1:0-2939 GCA_964421785.1 uncultured Anaerolineales bacterium | reverse complement strand
GCGTGAACGCCACGTCGTCCGCCTGATGCGCCAGGACGATCACGCCCTCGGCGACGAGCGTCGCCCCTGCTGGGAACCGGTACAGCCCGCTGCCGTACTCACCACCCGGCCCCACGTCGCCCACGTACCAGCCCGATAGGTCGACGTTCGTCGTGGTGGGGTTGTAGATCTCGATCCACTCGCGTCCGGCGTCCCAGCCGTCGGGATTGACCATCACCTCGCTGATGAGCACGTGCCCCTGCGGTGGCCGGTGGTTCCAATCGTAGGCAAAGACGTTATACAAATAGTCGAAGAGCGCGTTCGAGCGCACCTGAAGCGCCATCTCCCGGTTGATCTTGTTGGAGGTCTCGCTGCCGTTGAGGCTGCCCACGTGAGCGACCTTCCCCTCCGCGCCGAGATCGACCAGCACCATTTTGTTGTGGATGCCATACCGGGTGGGGTCGCCCAGGTGGGCGCTCAGATCGAGCCCCTCGAGCTGGGCGATGTCGTTGACGTAGGCGGCTGTCTCAATGTTGTCGGTCAAGGATACATGGTCAAGGTCAAAGTCGCCGCCGTTCAGCAGGATCTGGACGCGGGCGCCGCGCCGAGCGGCAGCGACATAGGCCTGAAGACGAGGGTTCGGGCCGCTGGCGAGGTCGTCCCATCCCACGTGCTCGTACAGCTGCTCGACGTAGATCGCATCCCCGCGACCGGCCCGCGCGACGAGCCCCAACAGGGCATCGCAGCTGCGCAGCGCGGCCTCAGGGGCCGTGATCAGCTCGAAGTCCGTCCCTGCAGCCGTCAGCGTATTTGGGAACTGGACGGTGTAGGTGACCCAGTCGGGGCCGGGATTGGGCGTGAAGCCTGGGGGTGGTGGCCCATAGCCCAAGGTGTTGTCGGTTGACCATCCACTGATATCTACGTGATTGACCGGATCGCAGTCCGCCTCGAACACATCCACCGCCCGCTCCACCACCTCCGGGGCATCCGTCAGCAGCAGAACGCCCCGCGACCCTCCGGTGCCGTTGCCCTTCTCGTCGCCGGGGAGGCTGCTGTGGCTCAGGTTCTGGGAGCCCAGCAGCAGTCGCTCTCGATCCACAATCACGACTTTGGTGTGAAGATGCCGATAACGGGGATAGATCTTGGGTGTCTTCGCCTGGACCATGAAGTAGCAGGCGCCATGCCCGGTGGCGTGCAGTTGCTGGCAGGCCCACAGCTCCTGGTCCTCAAGGCCTCCGACGGGGCCGCCCTCCAGCAGCACGGTGACGCTGACGCCCTCCCGGGCTCGCTCGGCCAGCTCTGCGACCAATCCGTAGTGCTCCAGCGTATAGGCCTCTATCTCGATCGTCTCCCTCGCCGAGCGGATGGTGTCCACCACCAGTCGGTAGGCGTTGTCCGGGGCGATGGCCGCGGTCACGGTGCCGCTCTCACCGACGGCGGGCCGGAAGAACCACTTCAGGTCCCATCCGGGGTAGCGGACGCGCCGGCCTTGCCATGGATCCCCGGCATATTGGGCCCAATCGACTGCGCTGTCGGTATCCTCGACCGGCCATCCGGTCTCCTCATCGAGGCGGCGATGGAGGATCTGTCCCTCCTCGGCGAAACCGACCGGCAGGTAGGGCTGCAGCGCTAGCCCCTCCCAACCATCGACATCGGTGAGGCCGTCCTTGTAGACCAGTACGTCCCGCGGCACGCCGTCGACGTCACGGAGTGCCACCTCCTCGCCGGAGTTGGCCAAGCGCGGCCAGCCGGACAACACGTGGTCCGGGGGGAAGCCAAAGGAGCGGGTGAAGTAGGCCTCACTGCGCGCCAGCCAAAGCCTCTGTTGAGGCTCGATCTCCACTGCCGGCAGGTCGGCGCAGGTCCAATCCTCTGCCCCTCGCTTGCACAACGCCCAGCCGGCCAGGTCCACCCTCTGATAGCCACCGTTGAGCAGGAGCACTGCCTCGTCTTGGTCGTTGGACTGGACGCCATCGTAGAGCACGGCCTCGAGGATGAGACCGTAGAGGGGTGGCGTGTAGTGGCGCAGGATCAGCGGCAGGACCACCTGCCTGGGCTCCAGTGTCGTGGTACAGAGGGCCGAATTGTCGTACGCCGTCGTCTCGCTGGTCGTGGTCGTGGCGGTGACGACGTTAACCAGGGCGGTGGGAGATGAGATGGTGGTACTCACGCGTACAACCGCGGTGATCCAACGAGTGGCACCCGGGGGGAGGTTCCCCAGATGCCAGACCAGATCGCGACCGAGGAGAGAGAAAGGGGCGTCGCTGGTCTGGGTCAGAAGAGTCACCTCGGTCGGGAGCACGTCGGTCAGGACCGTCTCGGAGGCAGTGACAGTGCCCGTGTTGCTGAGGGCAATCCGGTAGGTGATGCGATCGCCGGGCTGCACAGAGGAGGTTCCGCGCTTGGCGACGCTCAGGTTGGCGGTCGACATGGCTGGTGGCTCGTAACATGAATTGAGGGCCTTCGGCGTACCGTTGATTGGATCGGCGCCTGCATCCAATCCGTTGCGCGTGATGCCGTCGTTGGTGCACCAGTTGTCGGCTGCATCGGGCGCGGTGGGATCGATGCGCTCCATGGTTGCATAGTGAGGCGAGCCCCCGCTGGCGGTGCCGGCGGGCCACCCACCGCTGCCGTTCACGGTGTCAACGACGTTGCCCAAGCCATCGGTCAGTGTCAGCACCTCGCCGGCATTCGACAGCCCACCCCGACCGAAACTATCGGTCTGATCGGCAGCGATGTCGCTGATCGCATTGTCGTCCGTGCGCTCGATAAGGTAGTAGCCTTGGGGAGGGATGTGGCCGGTCAGAGAGATATCCAAGTGATCGTCATCGAGCAGGCGCCAGCCTTCGAGGGACAGGGTCGCGCAGGTTGTATTGTACAACTCAATCCATTCGTCAGAGGATTCGGCCGCCGTGCCCATCCAGGCCACCTCGTTGATGACCACCTCATGAGCGAGAGGT
>CAYQZG010000285.1:0-2992 GCA_964421785.1 uncultured Anaerolineales bacterium | reverse complement strand
GTCGGGACGACGGCGCTCCACTCCATACAGGCCTGGAGCCGTTCTGTGAGCGGGTCTACACCGCGTTGGGCGTGGACTCCAAGACTTCGTAAGTCTGTTCCTCTGGCAAGTGCGGTTGTAGTGCTAGGCGGCGCACTCTCCACCTGGAGCTGGGGATGCTTCGCTCATGGTGTCCATCCGCTTCTTCGGAACGCCGCCGGCTCCGCGATCCGATGGGAGCGAGGGGCGCAGGTGGGCGGCGGGGGCGGGAGCATCGTTGGGTTGTGGGGCTAGGACAGCAGCGGTGCCAGGGTGTCGACGCTCTCCGGGGATCGGATGTGCCGGGCGGCGACCTGGACCGCCTCCTGGAGGGCCGGGGCGTCGACGGTCAGGCTGTCGTAGAGATACCCATCCTGCAGCGCGCCCGTGGTCCGCATCAGGATCTCCACGCCGAGGTGGGCGGCGCTCTGGCGCACGCCGTGCGCGCCAAAGACCTCGCTGAACGCGGAGCCAAGCCCCGCCCGATAGGTGCTCAGGAAATCCTGGAGCATAGCGCGGGCCCGGTCGGCCGCCTCCGGCGTCGATGCGCGATGGGCCTGCATCCACAGGTGGGATGACAGGTGCCCCACGTCCTGGGCCGGGTGCCCGTAGTGCGTCAGCTCCCAGTCGATGACGCGCAGGCCGTCGGCCGCGATGAGCGTAGACGGCGGCCACAGGTTCCCCTGGATGACGCAGACCCCGGGTGTCTGGAGCTGTTCGCCCAGAGTCATCGCCCTCCGGCCCAGCTTGATGGCGTCGGGGAGCCCCGCCTTGCGGCACATATCGCCCACGGCGCCGTAGCGGAGCTTGAGCCGGGAGCGCTGGATGGCGCTGTTGTCGAAGTCGACGGCGAGCTGCGGATTCGCGAAGCTCTCCCAGTGCAGGATGGCGATGAAGTGGCCCAGGAGCTGACCGGGCCGCTGAAGGCTCGAGCCCTCCTGCTCTGTGCTGCCCTCCACGAGCCAGTCGCCCAGGTGCGGCACCTCCCCCACGTCCTCCATCACCAGGATGTGACGTGACTCGTCGAAGTTTAGGGGGTGGGGCGGCCGCACCGCGGCACTGCCCACCCTCTCCAGAGCGCCCCCTGGCTCGAAGGCCGCCAGGCTGCGCGCCTCGATGTCGATCGCGTGCTGATCGAGCGCCACCTCGGGCTCGGCGGCGATGGGCGGCTTGATCACGGGGTAGGGGGCCTTGACGATCAGCGGTTCGGGCTCCCCACGGACGCGGTAGACGTAGTTGAGGTGGCCGACGCGAATGCGCTCCGGCGGCGCCGTGGGTGTGAAGTCGGGCAGACGTCGGCGCAGATGCTCAAGCAGCATCTCTGTCTCCATCGCTCGCTCCTTATCTCACAGATGTCCCTTTGTCCGGCAGGAGCCACACGCGGTCCGGTGGGCGGCCGACGCTGACCTCCTTGCCTGAGGCCGCTGGCGGGTCGGTGGGGTTGGTATGGCGTAGCTCGTCAAATCGACGGCGCCATCCAGGGCGCAGAGGATGAGTGAGTCGCAGTGCTTCTCTTCTCATCATGGTGCGGCCTCCTGCGTTGACGTCACGGTGAGTCGGGGGCTACACTGCGACCATTATACCATTGGTCAAGGGCTTGTCAACCATCCATCGAGGCCAGCGCAAACCCTTCCCGAAAGCTACGACGGTCAATTGCCGCCAGAAATCGAGTTGCTTGGGGCCTGCTTAACTTACTGAGTGGCTTTTTTTTCGGCTTTCGGGAAGGTTGCCCTACACATTATACGCGCAGACGCCCACCGCGCCGGGGCCGCCGTGGACTCCCAGCGCAGGGGTGATCTCTGCTCTGACCAGCTCCAGCGGCTGGCACCGGCGCTCGACCTCCTCGGCCAGCGTCTGGGCATCCGCCGGTGCGGCCGCGTGCAGGACGGCGGCGCGCATCGGCTTGGTCTCATCGATGCGCGTGAAAGTCTCCTCCACGATCTTGGCCAGCGCCTTCCGCCGCGTGCGGATCTTGCTCACCGGCTCCAGCACGCCTGTGGCGTGATCGATCTCCAGCACCGGCTTGAGCTGTACCATAGAGCCGAGCAGCTTGGTCGCTGTCCCAATCCGGCCCCCCCGATGGAGGAACTCCAGCGTCTCCAGCGTGAGAAGGAGGCTGACGTGGTCGCGGATCCGCTCCGCCGCGGCGATCATGGCCGCTACGGACCCTCCCCTCTCCCGCTCGCGGGCCGCGGCCAGCACCTGCCATCCGAGGCCCATGGAGAGAGAGCGGGAGTCGAACACGTGGACCGGCCTGTCGACCATACCCTTGGCCTGATGGGCGGAATCGTAGGTGCCGCTCAGGGACGCGGTCAAGGTGATGATGAGCGCCTCCTCGGCGTCCGTCCGCTCGATGGCGCGGGCGAAGTCGGTCGGCGTGGGTTGGGAGGTCTTGGGATGGACAGGGTCCCGCGAGAGCCGGGCGTAGAAGGTGGAGGAGTCGATTTCCTGACCGTCGCGCAACTCCTCGTCCCCCCAGATGACGTAGAGCGGTACGACGATGATCTGGTGGACATCGACCAGCGTCTGTGGAATGTCACAGGCGCTGTCGGTCAGAATGGCGATACTGTTCATGATGACCTCCTTTCACCTTCATGAACACTGAACCGGGCCGTTAGATGCGCGGGCGCTCTGTCTCTTGCCCTGGGGACAATGGCGCCTGAAGCGCGCGGGGCGCGGAAGAACGAGGAGGGCGCGAAACGTCAATCGGTGTCCGGGCTCTCTAGCGCGACGTAGGGCGGCACAAGTGGGCCGCTCCCTGCGGACTCGTCTTCTCTCTCGTCACACCATCTTTGGCGTCTGGATGCCCAGCCCCGCTTGCCCACGGCGCGGCGGCGGTGGACGTCGTGGGCGGCGGCGGACAGCGGCGGCGGCGGCAAAATCTTCTTTTCTTAGGAACAAACATTGGGGGCGGGCGACCGACGGCGGACGGCCGACGGTAGACGAGGGAGGAGAGGTTTGTCTGTGGGGTTAT
>CAYQZG010000284.1:0-3011 GCA_964421785.1 uncultured Anaerolineales bacterium | reverse complement strand
GTCGGACACGTGGGTGAGCATCGCCACCAGGTCCTTGGCGTAGCTTCCGTCGATGTAGCCCACGACCGGTACGCGGCACGCTTCCGAGGCCGACAGCAACGCCGTCACGGCCCCCACATAACGGTGTTGCAGTGCCGAATCCATATGCTGGACGAAGGAGATCACCAGCGAGCCATCGAAGAAACAGATTGGCTTGACCTCAGCATCTTGGGCGGCCTCGATCAGCGCCACCAGCTTCCTGCACTCCTGGACGAAGCGGCGTGCGTTGACCTCTCGATCGGGGAAACCCAGAACGTCCTCTTCTTTGTCCACCAGTTCGTCCGGGGCCAGGATCTCGAAGTCGATATCCTTCACGTAGTCCTGCTCAGCGTCGTGCGGATTGACGAACCAGCCGATCTGAATCGCGCCCACCGGCAGCGAGATCTCCTTGCTGGGGGTGATCTGCGACCCGTCCACCGCTGCCGTTGGCACGCCCAGAAGAACGCCCTTGGCCCAGGCCCGCGCTTGCTCGTGGTTCTCCCACTGCTGATTGAACGGCACGATCACCCCGTGCTGATCGTGCTCGACGGTCGGCCGCGCGCCGGGTGAGGGGATGCCTTCCAGCCTTGCCTCGATCTCGGCCTGGTCCATAGCCGCCACGTCGTCGAGTGCCTGTTCGAGCGCCCGCTGTTCATCGTCCATGCCCAGTTGATAGCCGGCGAACCGGTCCGCTTTCGCCTCCAGTGCGGCGATCACCCGTTCACGGTGGAGCATCGTCTCCCTCCATCACTCCCCCATCGTCTGACTTCGACCGTCTTCTTTCACCACGCGGACCACGTGATCCGTGTCCTGCTCGAACGTGTCGTCGTGGCTGATCACGAACAGCTGGGAGAAGCCCTGCACGTTCAGAATCTGTTCGGCCAGGTTGTCCCGGCGACGGTCGTCCAGGTTGGCCGTTGGCTCATCGAAGAAGGCCAGGTCGATGGCCGATACTTCCTTCAGCAGCGCCAGGCGGACCGCCAGCGCGGCCGCCATCTGCTCCCCGCCGGAGAGCTGCTGGAACCCACGCTCCCGCCCGTCGGATTTGAGGATGATCTCGTAGTCCTCCGTCCAGTCCAGCCGCGCGCTGCGATCGGCCATGATATCGGCGTAGAGCCTTGCTGCCTGGGCCGAGATCACCTTGACCAGGGCCTGAGTCACCTTCGGTCCGGCGTCCCGCACCACCTGGCGCAGGAATTCCATCAGCGAGAGGAGCTCCTTCAGTTCAACGAGCTCAGCTCGGGCCTGCTCCAGTTTCTCCTCCACCTCCGTGAGATGCTCGATCCGCGCCTCCGCTTCTTCGAGTTGCTTCCTCTGGCGACGGAGCCCCTCGTCCAGCGTGGCTATGGTGTCGCGGAGGTCATCGTAGGTCCCCTGCAGCTCCTCATAGGCCTCAGCGTCGTAGTCCTCGGCGACCCTATCCCGCTCCTCCGTCAGACGGTCCAGCTCCGCTTGCGCGGCTGCCAAGGCGTCTTCTCGCTCGGCGACCTTCTGCTGCCGTTCCTCCAGCGCCTCCGCCTCCCGGATATGTGCCACGTACCGTTCGTGGTCCTCCAAGTGGCTGTCGCGCGCCTTCCGCTGCGTCTCAATGCGCTCGTCCAGGTCCTCGTAAGCGACCAGATCTTCTGCCAGCGCGCCGAGTTGGCCGCTCAGCTCGACGACCTCTTCTTCGGCCTCGGCCAGCTCGTTCTCCACGTCTTCCCGCCTCTGGGCTGTGTCCTCTGCGCGCCGGTACGTGCGTCGCGGATTCCCCAGGTCCTCAAGATCGTCACTCAGCTGCTCCACCTTGGCTGCGGCATCCGCCAGATCTTCGATCTCCTTCTTCACCTCCGTGATGGCCTCTTGCTCGGAGGTGATCTGATCGGACAGTTTCGTCTTCTCCTCAAGCCGTGGGAGTGTCTTCAGCCTTGCTTGTCGCTCATCGAGCCTCGCCTGCAGGTCTTGCTCCGCGTCCTCCACCTCGGCTTTCTCGCCCCGGAGATCATCCAATGCTTCCTCAAGGTCCTGCTCCATGGCGCGGTTGCGCTCCAGAAGCTCGGCGCGATGGTCCGGTGTCAGTGGACCTTCACAGACCGGGCACGTCGCCTCCTCTGTGGATGCCAGCGTCTCTGTCTGCTCGCGCACCTGGTCCCGCTTCGCCTCACACGCGGCCACCTCTGACGTCAGCCGGTCTCGCTTCTGTCCGCTCTCTTCCAGGTCCCGTTTCAGCCGCTCGATGGCCTCTTCGACCTCCGCTGCTTCCTCGAGCCCTGCCTCTACGTCTGCGAGCTGCTCCTCCAGCTGGGACAGATGGTTCTGCCTCTCCTCCAGCGTCTTCCGTCTGTCCTCCAGGCGGTCGGCCGCCCGCTTGGCCTCGTCCAGCTGCTCTTCCAGCGCTTTCTGCAGTTGCACCTTCGGCTTCAGTCTCTCAACCGTCTTTTCCGCCTCGGCAATCTCCTCCAGCTCCGCTTCCAGCCGCGTGATCTGCTGCTTAGCCAGTGCCAGCGCCTTGTCACAGGCCTGATGCGCCTCCTTCAGGCGATCGCGCTCGTCCCGTTCCTCGTCTAACCTATCCAGCCGCTCCTGGGCTTCCAGGTAGGCCTCGTGCCCCTCCTCCGTCTCCGACACCACCGTCTGGGCTTCTTCGGCCTGCCTCAGGGCATCCCTGGCGCTCTTCCACTCCGCCTTCCGCGTCTCTGCCTTGCCCTCCGCCTCGGCCACCTCCCGCTCCAGGCTCTCCAACCGCTCCTTCACCTCGGCCAGCGCTTCCTTCCGCTTCGTCACGTCGTCCAGCTCAGCCTGAGCGTCCGCTCGCGCCGCTTCGTCCTCGGCGATGTCCGCGCTGAGCTTCTCGGCTCTCTCCCTCTCCGCTGGCAGCGCCTTGACCTCGCCCTCCAGCCGGGCGATGCGCTCCCTCTCTTCCGCGATGTCCTCCTTGAGGCATCTCGCTGGCTCCCGCAGCGCCGCCCAAACCTCTTCGTACTCGTCGACGCGGAGCAAGGGGTTGAAGATGT
>CAYQZG010000283.1:0-3034 GCA_964421785.1 uncultured Anaerolineales bacterium | reverse complement strand
AATCGACGCGCCAGACGATCAACCGTGTGGCGTCCAGATCTGGGGTTCTTTCGACACCAGCAAGTAGCGTGCCATCGGGGGACACCTTCCGGCGTTGGCTTACCAGGGGCCGCGGCCCGCTCCCGTCTAGCGGGAAGGCCCTCGGACCGAACCGAGCCGAGACCCACACCTCCTTGCAGTCCGGCGACCAGCGTATCACACCGGGGGCTCCCTCGGTTGCCTGGGCGATGAACTGACCCAGCGAGCGTCGCTCGCCGGAGCCGGCGTCGAGCAGCCAGACCGTTGCCGTACCGGCTTCGGTGGAGAAGGCCGCGATCTGGTTGCTGCTCGGGTCGCCGCAGCCGGGGGACCAGATCGGAAACCAGGCCTTACCCGGCAGCCGCGCCAGCACCCGCGGCTTCCCTCCGTCGACGACGCTCTGGACGCTGATCTTGCTCTCCTGTCCCTCCGAGTCGGGTCCAGGTTCCTCACGGAAGACGATGCGCCGGCTATCCGGTGCCCAGGTCGCTGTCAGACGCCGCGTCGCTACCTGTCGCCGTGTCTCCCCGTCGAGCGAGACCAGCCGCGTGCCGTCCTGCGGCGTTGGCACAAGGAGCCACCTGCCATCGGGCGAGAGGCGCACCGGGGATAGGATGGGAGTGAGAAACCTTTCGCCTGAGACGTCGTAGAGGCCAGGGTCCAGCAGTGTCCGTTCCGGGCCGCCTGCCAGGGGATGCAGGACGAGGGAGCCGTCCTCGCGAGCCAGCAGCACCGTGTCCGTTGAGGGTGGCGAGGGCGTGATGCCGAGCGTTGCACAGGGCCGGTCGATCGTCCAGGTCTTGCGCTCGCCGTTCTGAAGGCCCGACACCGTGATCTTAGTCGGCGAGTCCCACGTAATCGACACCGAGGCCGTGTCCTGTAGCTCGAGCGCCACATTGGATGCTCCAGCCTGTCCGTCGACGCAGACCACGTCCCACAGGCCGGGCTGGAAAGGGTCTCGAGTCCGCAGATAGGCGAAGGTGTTCCCCTCCGGGCACCAGGCGATCTGGCAGGCCTCGCGGTCGTGGGGGATGGGCGCACTGGATATCCGCTCCCCTCCCAGAGTCTCCACGACGATCTCCTCTCCCTCCCGCACGACTGCCAGCTGGTCGCCGCTCCTCGAGCGCGCCCAGACGTCGGCGTGGTGCTCGGCTTTGCCTTCGTCGACGTGCAGCCTCCAGAGCGGCCGGTCCCAGCAGAGCCCGCCTCCGCCGTCCGGCACGCCCTCCCGGGCGTCGGTGTAATAGAAGATTTCGCTGTCTCGCGACCAGAAGAGCCCGCCCAGACCGGCGGCCCCCAGAGCACTTCCGCACGTCAGGCGTTGGGACTGGACGACGGTCTCAGTTCCAGTCTGCGGGTCAACGAGGATCAGCTGTTCGAGTTTCTTCTCGTGCTCGACGCTTGTGGCCTCCTCATCGCACGGGTAGGCGACGACGTCCACGCGCCATTTTCCATCGGGCGACATGTGGGACTGAATCACCTCAGGCACCCGGGCCGCGACAATGGTCGCAACCACATCGGGCGTCGGCGACGGTGGAGCCGGGGTTGGAGAAGGCCTTGGCGTCTCCGTGGCGTCGGCCGTCGGAGTTACGGTAGGCGGGAACCCCTGGGTTGGCGTGGTCACTGGCGTTGCGTCCGGTGGGGAGGGGGGCACGGCGCCGCAGGCGGTCAGAACAACGCACAGAAGAACAACGACCAATCTCAGTATGTGTTTCACTGGGCCTCCTCTAGACGACTAGTGAAAGTCTGCGCAGTCGAAGAGATCTAGGCCTTCGGAAATCCACGCAGTAGGCTTAACCCTTACTTTTGTTCTTGCTCCATCACATCATGAAGCACGTCAACGAGCTCCAGAGACTCCTTGAGCATTCGATATTCTGCCATGGGGATGAAATCGCCCCTCATAGATGCCAGAATGGTGATCATCAACGACACGAGAGCTGTGGTGAACAGTCCCACAGCGTCCTGATCGTAACCGGTCTGACTGCTCAGCAATGTTTCAGCGAGCAACAAGAGGGCGAGGAGGATCACGAGGATGACCCCCTCCCTGCGGGCCGCCCTCCTTCGAATACGAAGCAGCTCAGCGTGATGTTCAAGCCGATCGATCGCTCTTATGAAATGATCTCCTATCAGGTGACCGGCACTTGCGAAGCGAGCTTACTCCCAAGTGCAGTCTTGCTATCAGCGTGGTATCCCTGGTGACCGAAATCTAGTCGTAAGTGCCGGTCACCTAGAGCGTATGCCCACCACCCGCGCTTCCTCACCCTCTGCATATCAGGTTAATCGGTTTCCTTTCACTGAAACGATCGCACGTCTGAAGGCGCCGGGGTCTTGAATCACACCCCATCGGGCTCCCAGGTCGCGTCATCGGGCAGGTAGCCGAGCACGTCGTCCCACGCAGCTTGGCCGTAGTAGCCCACGCGCATATCCGGCGGGGCTGGACGCCGCGAGGCCTCGATCGGCTGGGCCTCGCCCGTCTCCGGATCGGCCACCATAAGCACCAGTGTCTCGGTCTCCGGATCCCGCTGCACGTAATAGAGCTGCTCGCCATCGCTGCTCCAGACCGGCGCGTCCTGGTAGTTGTCGACGTCGTTGAGCCGGCGGTACTCACCCGTGCCGGGATCGAGCAAGTAGATGCGACGGGCGGCGATAGCCGGGTTCTCGAAGGACATCAGAGAGGCATACGCCCTCCCGGTCTCCTCGGTCGGCACCGCCGCATAGGCGATGGCGTCCCCCTTCGGCGACCAGGCGACGATCCCCGGTATCTGCTGCGTCTTGCTGATGGCGGTCGTGACCTCCCCGGATGGCAGGGCGACGGTATTGAGCCATTTGTTCACCTGGGCTGAGCGACCATCCCCGGCGGTGATGACCAACGCCGAGTTGTCCGGCGCCCAGCTGTAGTAGCGCGGATTGACCAGCGCCCAGTCGGCCGGGCGCACGGCGTCGCCCGTCGCGGTTTCGAGCACCCAGGGCGCGTTGCCATCGGCACGGATCGAGCCCGAGGCCCCGATCCAGAGGA
>CAYQZG010000282.1:0-3066 GCA_964421785.1 uncultured Anaerolineales bacterium | reverse complement strand
AACCCTGCTGCGCAGGCTGGATGGTGGAGCGGGGTGGAGCAATGAGCATTGACGGCGACTCGACCGGCCCATACGGTTCGCTCACGGTATTGGGAAGCAGTGACTGACCTGTTCTGATGCCAGGTCGAGTTGTTGAGGGAATCGCTAGCAAGTGCCGGTCAACTCAGCGACGAGAATGATGAGGCTGTGGATCAATCTTGCTTGACCTGGGCTCGCGTTGGCGTACAATAGAGGCGGATGGGAACGATGAGACGCTTGATTCGAACGCTCGTCTCGCTCGCTGTCATCACCTCGCTGGCCGCGGGGCTGATCGTCGGTGTGAGCAGGGCCAGGGCCAGGCTGCGCAACCCGCCCTGGAAGATCACCCAGGTGCCCATGGATGAGGTGATCTGCTTCACCCTCTACACGGTCCACGACGGCATCCTGAAGCTGACGGCCCAGCTCTACGAGCTGCCCCCGGAGGCCGACCGCACGGTCCGCCTGCAGATCAAGAGGGCGGGCCGTTGGACCCAGGTCGCCGAGACCGAGGTCAGCGGGCCGGACTGGGTCGCGCTCTTCCGCGTGGAGAACTGGGATGCGACCAGGGATTACGACTACCGCGTCGCTCACGGCGACAGCGCCTCCTACACCGGCCTGATCCGCCGAGACCCGGTCGATAAGGAGGAGATCGTCGTGGCTGCCTTCACGGGCAACTCCAACAAGGACCGCGGACCGCGGACGGACCTGATCGAGAACATCAAGCGGCAGGATCCCGACTTGCTCTTCTTTTCCGGCGACCAGGTGTACGATCATCACGAGCATTTTGCGTCCTGGCTGCTGTTCGGGCGACAGTTTGGCGAGATCACGCGCGACAGGCCAACGGTGGTCATCCCCGACGACCACGACGTGGGCGTCAGGAACCTGTGGGGAGCGGGAGGCGAGGTGGGTCCGGGCGGCTACAAGGATCCCGACTACGTGAGAATGGTCGAGAGGGCTCAGACCAGCCATCTCCCCGATCCCTATGACCCGACGCCGATTGAGCGAGGGATTGGCGTCTACTACACCTCCCTGACCTGGGGGAGGATCGGGTTCGCCATCATTGAGGATCGCAAGTTCAAGTCCCAGATCAACATCCTGGATCGCGAGGCCCTGGAGCAGCAGGGCGCCGAGTTCGCCCGACCGGACCACATCAAGGAGCTGCCCGACCCCCAGATGGTCGACGTCCCGGGGGCGAAGCTGCTGGGCGAGCGACAGCTCGCCTTCCTCCGCGACTGGACGGCCGATTGGGCGGTTCAGGACATGAAAGCCGTGCTCTCGCAGGCGCCGTTCGCCGCACCGGCTCACGTCCACGGCCCAACCAGAGAGCGTCTGGCCGCCGACCTGGACACCAACGGTTGGCCGCAGGGCGGGCGGGAGAGGGCGCTACAGGAGATGCGCAAGGGCTTCGCGCTCCACATCAACGGCGATCAGCACCTGGCAACGGCGATCCACCAGGGCGTCGACGATTGGGGTGACGCGGCGTTCTCCTTCTCGGTACCGTCCATCGTGAACTACTACAGACGCTGGTGGAGGCCGCTGGAGCCTGAGCGAGAGCTGCCGGAGGGCGCCCTGGAGCATACGGGTCAGTACACGGACGGCTTCGGCAACAAGATCACCATGCAGGCCTATGCCAATCCAGATCCCAGCCGGCGACGGTACGACAGGTGGCGCGCCCAGGCCGCCGGGCACGGCATTGTCCGCTTCAACAAGCGGACGCGGGAGATCACCATGGCGTGCTGGCCTCGGGGATGTGACGTCACCGATCCGGCGTGCGAGCAGTACCCCGGATGGCCGATCACCATCAGCCAGGAGGCGAACGACGGTCGCGAGGCCGTGGCCTACCTGCCGACGCTGGAGATCGTGGGCCGGGAGGATCCGGTGGTGCAGGTGATCGAGGAGCCCGGCGGCGAGATCGTCTACACCCTGCGCATCAACGGGACGTCGTATCGTCCCAAGGTCTTCGCGGAGGGGCGTTACACGATCAAGGTCGGCGAAGGGGAAGCCACCAAGGTGTTCGAGAGCGTCGAGCCTCTGAATCCAGAGGAGTCGGCGACGATTGAAGTAGCGTTTGAGTGAGCTATTTGATCACAACCATGCTGTCCTGCTCGTCAGATACGCTATCAGAAAGAGCCTCAGGGAGGCATGGGGGTACGGATGAAGCGTCGCGTGAAGAATAGAGTCGTCACTTGGCTTGCCGTGCTAGGCGTCTTCGTGATCCTGCTGGCGCTGGCCAACCGGTTCACCGAGGGCGAGACGTTCCACGACCTTGCGACGATAGCCATCGTCGCCCTGGCTTTGCTCGGTCTCCTCGGGCTCCATCGGGCTACCGCGGAGAGCGATGCCTGGGAGGTCGGCACGCAGGGGATCGTGATGATGGCCCTGGGCGCCGCTCTCTACGTTCTTCTTGCCTACATCTTCAACGCGCTTCTGGATCTCTCCGTCGGCCAGGTGGCCCTGCGTCCCATGGTCTGCATCCCCGTTCTCTTCGGCTATGCCTTCGGGCCGGTGGTCGGTTTCTTCACCGGAGCGGTGGGGAATCTGCTGGGGGATTTCGTCACCGGCTGGGGCGTGTTCCCGGCCTGGGCTATCGGCAGCGGGCTGACGGGCATGGTGCCGGGTCTGGTGACGTTCCTCGCCAAGGAGAAACGCAACCTGCCGCTCCTGACCACGCTGGTCGTGGTGCTGGTCGGTATCGCTGCCGGCATCGTCTTCATCCATCCACAGGTCCCCGAGCCCTGGACCGGCGAGGTCCACGATCACTCCTTCTGGGGCTGGGCGCTGGTCATCGGCGGGGCGGTGATGCTGGCCAATCGCTTCTTGCTGGAGCAGGTCAGCGTGGCGCTGGCCGCCGTGAATCTATGGGGCACGCTGGGCATCGTCGTCGGCAGCGGCTTCATCTCTCTCGTACACATCTGGAATAGCGAGTACAGCCTGGGCACGGCCCTGATCGGCGAGTTTGCGCCGGTCGCCGCCACCGACATCCTCAACTTGATGATCTTCACGCCGCTGGTGCTGGTGGCCTATAACGCGGCACGGGGGCGCGGGGCG
>CAYQZG010000281.1:0-3069 GCA_964421785.1 uncultured Anaerolineales bacterium | reverse complement strand
TATGAAGGAAACCCTGACCGAGGGTGGAGCAGAGATCCACCTCGGCCCGCGCACGATCGACGAGGTGCTCAGGGACGCAGAGAGTGCGTGAGCACATCTTCGCTGCCGCAGTGCTGTCCAGCTTCGCCGCTGCGGATAATCTATCGGTCCTCTTGGCGGACGCTCGTACCGGGGACTGACTACGACCAGCAAGTTGTGTACTATCCATCTGACGGGTATAATGCTTGGCCATTGATGACCATAGCGAATGAATTGAGACCTGCCAACGGGTGGCCGGCGATCGTCTTCGGCCACGGCTGCATCTGGCCATTGGAGTGCCGCACCAATGATCGCTATGCTGCGCAGCTCGATGCAATGGCCCGGAACGGCTACATGGTCTTCAAGTCCGACGTACGTGGCCACGGGCACTCTGAGGGTGTCGCCAAGCAGCGTACCGTGGCGTTCTTCGACAGACCATGAAAGGGGAGGGTGAGTAGGCGGGTGCTCTGCACGCGGTCTAAGGGCAAGTCCTTGCATTCCACTCATCGCTGTCGCCTGTTGCTATTGGTGGCACTCAGCGCTCTGGTCTTGGCTGCGTGTGTGCCGCCCGCACCGACTGCCGTGCCCGAGCTACTACCAGCTGCGACATCCACTCTCCGGCCGCTCCCGACCTGGACGCCGCCGCCGACCCGGACGCCGCTGCCGACCTGGACGCCGCTGCCAACATCGACCCCGCTGCCTCCGACCCAACCGGGGACTGTTGTGGAGGGGTCGGTCGCCAAGCAGGAGTCGCTGTCATTCGACAAGCTGGACAGCGTTCTGGGCGCCTACTTGCCAGATGAAACGTGCCCCACCTCGCAGTATCCTGTTGATGTGTACCGCATTCAGTTCCGGACGCGCGATCACGTGGGCACAGAGGTCGTTGTCCAGGCTGATCTGCGTTTTCCCAAGGTAGAGACCAAGACAGTCTTTCCGCTCTTCGTCTACGGCTCGGGTACGACCGGCATCGCCAACGAGTGCGCGACGCTGAAGGAGCACGCGGCTGGTCGGCACTGGGGCAACTACCGGGGCCACCTATCGGCCTACGCGACACAAGGATACATCACGGCGATCGCCAACTGGCAAGGCTTTGACGATCCGAATCGGACGCACCCCTACTTCGTCGCCGAACTGGAAGGCTATGTGATGCTCGATCTCGCCCGAGCGATCTACGACTTTTTCTCTGATCCGCCATCAGAGGACGTCCTGGCTCGGCCGGCGGACGCGGTCTTCTTCGGAGGATACTCGCAGGGCGGCCACGGCGCTTTTGCGGCTGACGCAATGGCTCCCCGCTACGCGCCGGAGGTGAACATCGTGGGGATTGTCGGCCACGCCATCGCGCCCGATGTAGAAGGGTTGATGTGCGATAGTCCTCTCTACGCACCGTATATCGTGTATGCCTATCGCGCGTACTACGGCGAACAGATCATCAATCCACAGGATCTCTTCCAGGAGCGCTGGATGGCGACCTTCGAGCGGGACGTGACCATGTGCATTGACGATGCCCTGGGCTACTACCCGAATACGCACGATTCCATGTACACGCCACGGTTTCGAGAAGCTCTGCAGAGCGATCGGTTGTCGGCGGAGTTTCCTGAGTTCAAGGCCATGCTGGACCTCAACGACGCTGGGCGCGAGGTGAACCCATCGACACCTGCGATCATCCTACACGGTGATGCCGATCCGATCGTGCGGTTGCGCACGGTGGGACCCTTTGTTCGCCGGCTGTGCGAGAAGAACAAGAGCGTGACCTACCGTGTGTATCCGGATGTGAATCACTTCACCATACGCCAATACAGCCACATGGATAGTCTTGCTTGGATGGAGGCGACATTGGTCGGTGACACGCCACCATCAGACTGTGGGCTTCTCATTCAGCCATGAAAACACAACCACTACTCAAGACGTCGGTCTTCCTCGTCCTGCTCGTCGTGGTCCACAGCGGGATCTCGATGCTGTTCCCTGCCTCGCTGCCGGCTGAGATTGTGCAGTTCGACCGCCATCTCGCGCAGGGCGTCGATGTGCTCTATCTCGGCGATAGCACGCTCTTGCTGCCCTTGGGAGAGGTGACCACCGGGGAGATCCTGCAAGAGCTATTGCCCGACCGGCGGGTCGGGCAGGTTGCCCATCCGGCCTACGGCCTTGAGTTGTACTACGAGTACGCTGCCCACATGGACCGACACGGGGCTTCTCCGCAAACCCTGGTCCTTCCGATCAACTTGCGCTCGTTCTCCCCGGCTTGGGATAGGCGTCCGGCCTACCAGTTTACGAAGGAACGGAGGATTCTGGCGCTGGGGCATCCCTGGGCCAGGCTGCTCCTGAGGCCGTTGGACGCATTTGGCTTCTTCCAGCCATCGATCAGCCAGAAGGCCTTTCTCGATGCGCCGGTCTACGATGGCGACGTGATCGTCGGGCAAGTCAGGGATTTTGAGACCCTTGCGGATGACGAGATCCTGCAGGAGGAAGCCGAGAACGCCTACCGCGAGGTCGAGCTGGAGGATGAGGAGACAGCGCAGGCCGTGCTCACCTACCACTATATGCTCAACCTTGAGCCGGATCACCGCAAGCTGGATGCGATGGTCGAGGTGGCGGAGCTGGCTGCAGGGCGTGGCGTCAACGTGATCTTCTACGTCTCTCCAGTGAACGTGGAGCAGGGCGAGCGCTTCCTCGGGAGCAGATTCACTGAGCGCTTGGCCGACAACGTCCAGGTGGTCCAGTCTAGACTTGACGCTGCCGCACTGGACAGCGTGATGCTGCTCAACCTGGCTTTTGACCTGCCGGCCTACGACTTCACCGATCTGGAGCACTTGACCGAGACGGGCAAGGAGTACGTCGCTGAGCGGATTGCGTCGGCGGTACAGGGAGAGCAAGCCCCGTCGGTGTCTGGCGGTCCAGGGGTAACCCCAACTGCGACGGCGGCTCCAGCGCTAGCAACCGACACGCCGCTCCCCACGCGTGTGGAGGGCGTTGCGACGACAACGCCAGTGGCAACGTCGTCGGCAACCACGTCAGCAACGCTGCCAGTGGCGCCATCAGCAACGCCGTCAGCAA
>CAYQZG010000280.1:0-3151 GCA_964421785.1 uncultured Anaerolineales bacterium | reverse complement strand
CGCGTCCTTGCCGTCGGGACGACGGCGCTCCAGGAGCTTATGCTGTCGCGGAGCTTGCCGCTACGCTTAGAGCGATCCCCTTCGAGCAACTTCAGCGGTGTAGGTCCCTCACGCCGAAAGCGCTGCCTCCGCGTGCGCCACGACGGCCCGGATCGCCTCGGCCACATCCTCCGGCAGGTGCACCGGCTGGCGCCGCGCCATCAGCTCGCAGGTCTTGGCGCCGACCCGCTGCTCGAACGGCTCACCATCCGACGTGATCCACGCCTCCGCCCCACCCCGGAAGAACAGCTCGGGGTACCAGACCTCGCGGAAGTGCTCGAAGGTGTGCGAATGCGTGACGAACTCACCACCCGGGCCGATCTGCTCAAAGACGTCGAGCAGCAAGGACTCCTCGCTCACCTGCACCCCGCCCAATAGGTGAGGCAGCATGGCGACGATCTCGTCGGTCGCCACGATCATGGCCGGCATCACCACCGTGGCATTACCCAACAGGCCCACGTCGTGGATCAGGTTGGCGCCGACGAGGTAGGCCATCATGCATGACGAGGCTGCCTCCAGCACCGCCTGCCCGTCGAAGGTCTGGGCGTCGCTGGTGCCAGCCGTGCCGAAGTTGGGCAGGTCGAAGTGATGGGCCATCTCGGCCATCAGCGCGTTGCCGCGCTGGAACTCGGGCGCGCCGTAGGAGAAGATGGTGGTCTGCATGTCCATCACCGACGCCATGCCGCCGAAGATGAAGGGCGCGCCCGGGCGCTTGAGCTGATGGACCACCAACGCGCTGAGGGACTCGGCGCAGAGCTGGGCCGTGATGGCCGCCGGACTCATCGGCGCCGTGCCGCCCATCGCGGCGTAGCCGGAGTAGACCAGCGGGATCTCGTGTTCGGCGCTGTAAAGGAGCCGGCGGATCGAGTCATCGGGATGGACCAACGGTGAGACCGGCTCGGCGTAGACGATGAGGATGGGCCGCTCGCGCAGCGCTTCATCCCCGCCGACGGCCAACGCCGCCATCTCGTGGCAGTCGACCAGCGCCTGGTACGTGACCGGCATGGCCAGCACCGGCTTGGGTGAGTGGATGAGGCATTGGGCCAGCGAGACGCGGTCGGCGACCTCGGCCGGACGGTCGGACACCATGCCGGAGGCGGTGGTGTAGCGGATGTTAGGCAGCGCATCGATCAGGGCCGCATGCCGCCCCACGTCCACCTCCCGGCAGGGACGGCGCTCGCCAGTACAGGGATCCAGCACGTCCGGTGCATCGGTGTGGGCGCCGAAGTGGGCGCTCGTCCCGCCCAGCTCCATGGCCCGCTCGCCGTCCCGGTTGTAGATGGCGATGCTCGAAGGCGCCGAGTCAATCGCCCACTCCACCAGATCGCCTGGGATACGGGCCCAGCGTAGCTGGGCTTGGCGCTCGCCCTCGATGCGCGCCCCGGCGTCGTGGAGCAGCTCACACGCCTCCGCCTCGGTCAGCTGCACGCCCACGCGCTCCAGGAGATCGCAGGCAGCGCCAGCGATCTTCTCCCGCTGCTCGTCATTCAGAATCCGAAAGCTCGCCACCACCCTCTCCCCCTCGCACCACACAACAGGTCTTACGCTTCACGCCTCACGCCCCCGCCTTCTCCAGGATCTCCTCCACCCGTTCCTTTTTCTCCGGCGCCAGCGGCTCGGGCTGATGCTGCTTGATGATGGTCTGTACCTTCTCCTGCAACCGCTCGCCTAGGGTGGTGCCGCCGCGCTCCAGCCACGTCTCGCGAATCTCGCGGCTCATCAACTCGGGATACCAGAAGTCCTGGAAATGGTCCATGGTCGCATCGGTGTTCAAGAAGTGCCCGCCGGGGCCGACCTCATGGAGCTCATCCAGCATGAGCGTCTCGTCGCTCACCTCAATGCCGTTGATGAACGCGTCTGTCATCGCCACCAGTTCATCCGTCAGCACAATCATCTCCAGCGACGTCGTCAGCCCGCTCTCCATATAACCCACGTCGTGGATCAGGTTCGCGCCGGTCAGCTTTGCCATCAGCACGGAGAGCATCGCCTCGGCGGCGGCCTGCTCGTCCATCACCTTGGCGTCCGAGCAGCCGGCGTAGCCCCAGGTGGGCATGCGGTACCAGCGGCCCAGCTGAGCGATGGCGGCCTTGGTGAGCTGGAACTCGGGGCCACCGTAGCAGATCTGGGTCGATTTCATGTCCATGTGGTGCAGGCCCGCGCCGAAGACGAAGGGCGCGCCGGGTTTGGTCATCTGGTGCACCGCCAGGCCGCTCAGGATCTCCGCCAGGGACATTACGAGGCCGCCAGCGATGGTGATGGGGGCTGTGCCACCCATCAGTGGCCCCGGGGAGTGGACGACCGGCAGCTCATACTCGGCCATCAGCAACAGCTTGTCGACCGCGGTCTCCGATTGCTGCAGCGGCGAGCTGGGCTCCGAGTAGAGGAGGATGTGCTGCTGCTCGCGCAGGGCCTCGTAGCCGCCCGCCACGGCCGCGGCCATGTCGATGGCGCGCTGACAGCTGGCCAGATCGTTGGTGACGAAGACCAGAGGCTTGGTGGTGTGCTCCAGCATCAAAGCCATCTGCACGTCATAGGTCAGATCGGGATCGACATCGTCGGGAATGCCGACCGACATCACGAAGTGGATGTTGGGCAGCGCGTCGCACACATGGTAGGCGTCGATCAGGTCGTCTTGGGTGAACTTGCGATGCTCGCCGGTCTTCGGATCGAGCAGATTCAGACAATCAGACCCGGTGCCGAAATAGACCTTCTGGCCCTCAAGACACATCGCGGACTCGCCGTCGCGGTCACACATGACCACGCGCTCCGGCGCGGAGGCGATAGCGTCCTCTACCAGGCGGGCCGGGAACTTGACCAGGTTATCGTCAGAGATGAAAGCGCCAGCGTCCGCCAGCATCTCCAGCGCATCCTGATGATGAAAGCGAATGCCGGTGCGCCGCAGCAGCTCCAGCGCTCCTAGGTGGAGCTGTTGCAGCTGATCGTCGGACAGCACGGCGAATTGCGGTGACCTGAAAGCGAAAGAACTTGCAGTTTTCATGTTTCTCTCCTTACGAACGTCGTGTCTACGGACGTCCACATCATACCCATCTCTTCGGTCAGCTTTTCAGCAAAGGTCTCATAGCTTCCTTGCCGTCGGGACGACGGCGCTCCA
>CAYQZG010000279.1:0-3178 GCA_964421785.1 uncultured Anaerolineales bacterium | reverse complement strand
AAGCGGCTGGAGCGCCGTCGTCCCGACGGCAGCAAGGGAAGCCGCCCGGGGACGGGGGGCGGAACCGCCGAGGCGACTCCCTCCAACCCTGAAGGCAAGCAGCGATGAAAGCCAAAAGAGGCGCGTTCGCCGAGATGACACATGGGAGACCGTAGATGTCCTTCAAGATATTGGTCGTGGATGACGAGATAGACAATGAGACGGATGAGATCTCCAGGCTTCCGGATATGCTGCGCGCGGCCGGTTATGAGGTGAGGACGACGGCCGATGGGCGCCGGGCCTATGATCTGGTCTGGGAGTACCACCCGGATCTCGTGGTGTTGGACATCGTACTCGAGGGCCAGCCCGTGGACGGCGTGGAGATCTGCGAGGCCATACGGCTGAATGAGCGTGACGTTCCGATCATTCTGGTGACGGCTTTCAGGACGGAGACCGAGCAGGTGTTACGCGGTTTCGAGGCTGGCGCCGATGACTACGTGACCCGCCCGCGGGATAATCGCGAGATCATGGCCCGCATTCGGGCCAACCTTCCGCCGGAGGTCATCGTCGTCGACGATCACGTCCTTGTCGATCTTGCAGGTCGCAGGATCTGGGTATGCCGGGATGGGAACTGGGAGGAGATCCCCATACAGCCCCTCCAGTTTGAGCTTCTGGAGGTGTTGGTGCTGAACGCCGGGTTGATTGTGCCCACGACCACGCTGAAGGACCGCGTGTGGGGTAAACCTGTGAGTGATGCAGCGCTGGCCGTCTATATTCACAGGCTGCGGGATAAGCTGGAGCCGGACCCCGGTCATCCCGTCTACATCGAGACCGTCAGAGGGCTCGGCTACCGGTTCAACGGGAGACCAGTTCGCGCAAGCTTGAATGCACTGGCGCATGGGTGCGGCGGCAGGGGAGGAGGTTGACCCAATGGAGAGCGTCTTGCGCAACTATTTCTTCTCTCTTCTGGAAATGCTCGTCATCCTGTCGGTCATCGGTGCAGCGGGCTTGGCCGTCTACTGGTGGCTGCGGAGGCGTTGGCGGAACAGGCTAAGGAGCGTGGAGCAGAGACACGCTGATGACCTAGCAGAGCGCGACAGTGAACATCTCCGGGCGCTGCACGCCCACCTCCAGGGCGCTATCGCCCACGAGTTCGTGAAGGGCCTGGACTACGTGGCGAAGAAGAGCGCCGAGACCTTGGACGGGCTGGAGGAGAACCAGACCGTCCTGCGCGACAAGCAGCACAGGATCATCGCCAAGGTGCACGACCTGACGCAGCATGCGGACAACGTGCTGGACGTCTTTGCGCCGGGTGAGCTCCAGAGGGAGTTGCTCAGCATGCGGCGATTAGTGGAGCACGTGTTGTTGGAGCTCTACCCCTACGCCCAGAGCCGGGGTGTGACTCTCAGGACGGGCCTGGAGGACGTGGAGCCCACCGCGCTCGACAGGGATCTGACTCTGCAGACGCTCAGAAACGTGATCCATAACGCCATCAAGTACTCCCATCCCGGTGGCGTCGTGGAGGTAGCTCTTTCTCTCAGCGCTGGTGAGCAGGGGACAGGGAAGGTGATGTGCATTGAGGTGAGCGACACGGGGAAGGGCATCAGGGAGGAGGATCAGGACGAGATCTTCGACTTGAGAAGACGGGGCAATGGTCTGGTTGAAACAGGCAGCGGCCTGGGCCTCTACTTGACCAGGAGGGCTGCCCGTCTCCAGGGAGGTGAGGTGGTTCTGGTGCGCAGCGGCCTGAATCAGGGCTCGGTCTTCCGCATCGCGCTCCCCTACAGGGCGGCGGACTTGGAGGGTTAGACGGCACCTTCCATCTCCTTTGGCTCAGCAGGCCTTGAACGGGTTGCCATAGGTTCCTCTGATCCAAGGGTCAGCAGAGTCGTGGTAAGGTTGTGGTAATGCTTTCGTGCTTAGATAACGGGGGAGGGGATAAGATGAAGCCCAGACTGCTCACCGCCGAGACGTTAGTCCTACTACTTGGGCTCCTCACGTCCCTTGCTTGCGGCGTTAGCGGGGAAACGCTGAGGGCGACGCTGGAGGCCGAGGTCCGACCGCCTGTGGCTACCGCGGCGCGGGAGACAGCGGAAGCTGAGGTCGAGACCGCCGTTGCCGCAACGCTTTCCGCCACGCAGAGGGTCGCGTTTCTGTCCCATCACGGCCGCTACGTCACCGCGATGGGAGAGGAGGATGGCTGGGCCCTCAAACAGGAAGAGGAACTGGGCCCCTGTGGGTGGTTCACCCAGCGCCCGCTCGAGGACGGCAGGATTACGCTGAAGACCTGCCACGGTCGCTACGTCACGGCGCCCACCAGCGGTGAGACCAGCTGGGACTGGATGCTTGGGCAAGACCGTGATCCGGGCGACTGTGGGCATTTCGCCGTGCACGACCTGGGGAGCGACGGCGTAGGGCTCGAAACGTGTGCTGGTAGGTATGTGACGGCGGGGGACGGGAACTGGCAAGGAAAGTTAGCATGGTCACTCGTCGGCGAGACAACCGAGATCAAGGACTGGGAACGGTTCAAGGTGCTGGGGCCGTAGCAGATGTTTGCGATGGAACCTACGCCCCCGGAAGCAATTGCCAGAGCCGTGACGCACGCGAAGCCAACCTTAGTATCGCTAGGAGATTCACCATGTTGTCTGCGACTTGGCGGCTGGAGCGCCGTCGTCCCGACGGCAGTAACTTAGTATCGCTAGGAGATTCACCATGTTGTCTGCGACCATGCCTCGGAGAGTTCTGTTCATCGGCCTTATGGTCCTGTTGTTCGCGGCCCGGCCGGGCATCGCTTCCATCCAGGCCCCTGCCAGGAGGAGCCGTCGCGACGCCGTTGTAAGGGCGCAGTCTGACGCTGACGCACAGACCTGGCACGTGGCCACCGATAGCTCCGACGCCACCGGCGACGGCACCGAGGCCAACCCCTTCGCCACCATCCAGCACGGCATCGACGTGGCCAGCGAGGGGGACACGGTGCTGGTCCAACCTGGGATCTACCAGGAGACCATCGACTTCCTGGGCAAGGGCATCACCGTCGGCTCCCTCTTCGTCACCACTGGCGACGAGGGCTACGTCCACCGGACCATCATCGACGGCAATCGAGAGGATCACGTCGTCACCTTCCAGAACGGTGAGCCGCCCACAGCCACGCTGAGCGGCTTCACCATCGCCAACGGCTATGCCCACGGGGGTTCTTCGC
>CAYQZG010000278.1:0-3269 GCA_964421785.1 uncultured Anaerolineales bacterium | reverse complement strand
CCGACGGCAGGGCCTGGAGCGCCGTCGTCCCGACGGCAGGGCCTGGAGCGCCGTCGTCCCGACGGCAGGGCCTGGAGCGCCGTCATCTTGACGGCCCCGCATCGGAGAGAGCCTGGTCGGGAACCTAGCGCCCCGTTTTCTCGTCTAGGTAGTATAAGGACAGCCTATGTCAGGAGAGAAATCCTTGGATCGTCTGGATGATGAGCATCGTGAACGTTTGAACGGGGAGGCACGGCCTTCCGAAGAGCCGAACGCTGAGCCCGCTCAGCTCGCCGATACCCAGTCGGCGACGGAAACCTCAGATGACTCCGGGTCGAGTGAGCCATCTTGTGAGGAACTCTCGGAGACGGTTCGCGTGAACCGAACGTCGAGCGGTGCTGCTGATCACCCTGCCGGAACGAGTGACGTGCCGCCTCCTCAGCGTCCCGGCTACCGTCCGCCCCGGACACCTGCACCTCCGTCCATGATCGAACAGCCTCCCGCTGAGCAGGGGCGTGATTGGGGCGTTCTTCTGCTGAAGATTGGCTTCGCCACGGTGGCCGGCCTGGTATTGGCCTTCTTCCTCGCCGTCGCTGCATCCGTCATCGGCTACGTTGCACTCGCCGACCAGCTTCCCTCGCCCACAGAGCTCCAGGACCGCCAGACTGCCTTTGTGAGCAGCAAGATCTACGATCGAGAGGGTAACCTGCTCTATGAGGTCATGGATCCTCACGGTGGTCGGCGAACCTACGTTCCATTGGACGAGATCTCCCCTTCTCTCATCAACGCTACCATCGCCACCGAGGATCGTGACTACTGGGTTCACCCCGGCTTCGACCCCATCGCATTGGCCCGGGCCATCTATTACATCGTGACGGAACGGGAGATCGTCTCTGGAGCCAGCACCATTCCGCAGCAGCTGGCGCGCATGGTCTTGCTGCCCGAGGAGCGCTTCGAGCAGACGGCCGAGCGCAAGATCAAGGAGATCGTTCTGGCCGCCGAGCTGACGCGGGTCTACAGCAAGGACACCATCCTCGAGATCTACCTCAATGAGCTCAACTACGGCAACCAGGCCTACGGCGTTCAGGCTGCCGCCGAGACGTACTTTCACACCGACGCAGCCGACCTCACGCTTGCCCAGGCATCCTTCCTCGCCGGTTTGCCGCAGCTGCCTGCTACCTATGATCCCTTCGGCGGCGGGCTTGAGCGTGCTCTCTCTCGCCAGGAGGATGTGTTGAGGTTGATGGTCGAGGACGGCCACATCTCCGCTGAGCAGGCCGAGCAGTCCGCCGCAGCGATGCGCTCCTACTCGTTTCAGGCCCCTGAGATCGACATCGATACAGCCCCTCACGTCGTCGTCTATGTGAGACGGATCATTGAGGAGCGCTACGGCCCTCAGGCGCTCTACCGTGGTGCAGGGTTGCGGATTCACACCACCCTCGACCCCGACCTGCAGGCAGAGGCCGAGCAGGATGTTCGGGCCGGGGTGTCGAACCTTGCGGACCGAAACGTGACCAACGGTGCGCTGGTGGCCCTCGATCCAGAGACCGGCCATATCCTGGCTATGGTTGGCTCCGCCGATTTCAACGACGAGCTGATCGATGGACAGGTCAACATTGCGTTGCGCTGTCGCCAGCCCGGATCCTCCATCAAGCCTCTTACCTATATCGCCAGTTTCGAGCGTGATTGGACGCCGGCCACGTTGTTCTGGGACGTGCGCACCGAGTTCCCCGATGGCGCCAATCCGCCCTACGTACCGCTTAACTATGACCGCGAGTACCACGGACCCGTGCTTCTGCGCGACGCCCTGGCCAACTCCTACAACGTGCCTGCCGTTGAGGCGCTCCAGTTCGTGGGCGTCGATGGATTGTTGGAGATGGCCTCGCGCTTGGGTGTCGACTCGCTGGCGCATCCCGAGGACGTGTGTCCGGAGTACCCTTACGACCGGCCACCGGCCTACGGCCTGGCGCTCACGCTGGGTGGTGGTGAGGTGAAGCTATTGGAGATGACCGGGGCTTTCGCCGCCTTTGCCAACCAGGGTGTATGGATGGAGCCATCTCCCATTCTTCGCATCGAGGACAGCCGCGGTAACGTGATCTTCGACAACGAGGTGCCGACCGGGCGGCAGGTCCTCCTGCCGGAGCACGCCTACTTGATCACGGACATCCTCGCCGACGATCAGGCTCGCTGCGCGGCCTTCAGTTGTCCCAGTGTGCTGGAACTGAGCCGTCCTGCAGCGGCGAAGACCGGCACCACCGATGATTACCGTGATGCCTGGACCATCGGCTATACCCCCGATCTCGTTACCGGCGTCTGGGTCGGCAACTCCGATAACACCCCTATGGTCGAGGTGCCCGGCGCGGCCGGCGCGGGACCGATCTGGCACACGTTTATGGAGGCTGCTCTGGCCGACCGGCCCGTCCGCGACTTCGAGCGGCCGTCGGGTATCGTGGAGCACGAGATATGTGCTGGCTCCGGGGCGCGTCCGACGGAGCATTGTCCTGAGCGCGAATCCGAGCTCTTCGCAAAGGGGCAGCCACCCCTGGATGAAAGCCATGACTGGTATCAAATGGTGGAGATCGACGCTTTCACAGGGCTGCGTGCCAACGAATTCTGCCCGGATCACGTCGTCCAGAGGCTGATGCTGGATATCACCGACGAGCGGGGAAGAGAGTGGGTCCAGGCGCATCCCGAGCAGTTCGACGGCCTGCCCTTGGCTCCTCTCGACGAGTGTACGGACAGCGTCGGTCGCCCTCAGATCTTCATCACCCAGCCCGCCGCTGGCACGTCCGTCCACGGTATCGTGCGCATCTTCGGCACCGTCCAGCTGCCCAACTTCGATCACTACGAGGCGCAATATGGCGTCGGTCGTAACCCGCAGGGGTGGGGATGGATTAGCGGCCCGCACCTGACGCCGGTGCAGGATGGTCTCTTGGCGCGCTGGGATACGAACCATCTGGCCCCCGGGCCGTATACCCTGCGCATCAGAGCCTTCGACGCTCAGCAACACGCTGTGGAGGCGCGTGTGCAGGTTCAGGTCGCTCCTCCTACGCCAAGGCCGACGCCGCTCCCCTCTCCCACCCTGAGACCGACGCCTACCTCTACGCCGACCCCCGTTCCCATGCCCACTGCGACCGCCACCTGGTCTCCGAGCCAGCTCCCCACGCCCACGCCGACGTCCCCCTAGTGCTGTTTCACACAACAGACCTTGACTTCCTTGCCTGCTCCCAGCCCCCGTCTCGGGGGCGACTAACGCGTGTTACCAAGCCTACTCTGAAACCTCCGCCCCC
>CAYQZG010000277.1:0-3272 GCA_964421785.1 uncultured Anaerolineales bacterium | reverse complement strand
CGGGCGTGCGTGTGCAGCGCGGGAAGGCCGTCGAGACGACGGCGCTCCATGCTCAGGCCCCGGGCGTGCGTGTGCAGCGCGGGAAGGCCGTCGAGACGACGGCGCTCCATGCTCAGGCCGCGGGCGTGCGTGTGCAGCGCGGCTGCGATAGCCACCGCCAGCAATCCCCCTGCCAAGGAAGCTACCATCAGCCAGCCGGTGCGTCTCATCGTCTACCTCCTGTTCCTCCGAGCTACAACCTCCGGACTCAGGAGCACGTGTTTTAGACCTTTGAGGTTTTCGCGCGGCCTGTCAAGACACCGAAAACAGCTCCAGCGGGCACAAGATAGCGCGTTGCGAGGTGTCAATCGAAACCTCGAAGATCTCTGGTGCTAAAATCCTTGCTTCTGCCTCCGGACCGAAAGATCTTGACTTCCGTATGAGCCTTTGTAATCGAGAAGGACTCCAGCCAAATCGACAAAGAACGTCTTACACCGTCACCGCCGGCTTGGAGATGACCACGGCAGTGGGAGCGGTCCTGCCGGGACCATCGTATCATAGGGCCAGCCCACCGTCAAGGTGTGGCGGGCTATGGTATAGCGCAGCGATTGACATTCCGGTGTCGGTAGGTGTGGGTGAGGATGGTTTATCTTGGTCCTTGATAGAGCTCCTTCCAGAGATCGGAGCCGAAAGGGCAAAGGCTGGCGAGGTGCTCATGACGAGAGCGATCGGGATGGATGAAGGCGTTCTTGACGTGGCGTGTTTGGCCCAGAGGTTGAGCTTTCCAACTCAATGGGTTGAAATCACCCCCTCATAATCGTTGCGCTATCCCCAGCAGATCCAACCTTGACAGCTGGGGCTTTAAGCGTTATAATAGTTGACGCTGCGGGGATGACAGGCTTCGACGGGGAAGGCTGAGCATGGGCAGCAAGCCGGGGTGCTCTGGCCCCGTGAACAACGGAGCACAAATTCTAAGTGCCAATGAAAACACTTGGATGTTCGCTCCTTCGGCGGCGATGGACACTGCCGTTCCGGTAGTAGCCTAGCTAAGCCGTAGGAGCTGACCGCGAACGCGGTCACGTCCACCCAGGCCCCTCACCAACGAGTCGGGGATGGGCGTCATAAAAGTTGGTGTGCGGCGTCCGGACGCCGATAAGGAGGCTCAAGAGGGAGCTTCGGTTCCCATCGGCTGATTCCAGATGTAGCGCGGTCGGCGGCGTCTCTCTGGAGGAGAACCATAAGGGCCGACTAAGCTTGTAGACGTCTGTGGTCGAGTTCCGCGGACGCGGGTTCGATTCCCGCCATCTCCACCTAAGCGAGACAGGGCTGGCATCTTGGATGCCAGCCCTGTCTTTTTGTCTCTCTGCTCAGCTTGGACCGCCATTGCTGCTCCTCGGAGGCAACAAAAAAGGGGCACTCGTAAGAGTGCCCCTTCAATGACCCGCGCAGGACTCGAACCTGCAACCAAGGGCTTAAGAGGCCCCTGCTCTTCCATATTGAGCTAGCGGGCCAGCGACACGGCAATTATAACGTGAAGACGTTCGTTGTCAAGGTTTGCCGCGCGGCGCAACCGCAGCTGGTGGACCAAACCGTATCGACGCTATCTATGACCTAAAATGACTGCCCGGGTGGCCTCACGTCATGCAGGTGCGCTCGACGCCAGCTTTCCGCTCGCCGGTGGGGCTATCACGGGGCGGGCGTCTCGGGAGCCAGACGTGCGGCCAGATCTCGTAGCTGACCGAAGCTGATCGGTTTCAAGAGCACCAGATCGGCGTCATCCTTCAGCATGTCCGCCATGCGTGGATCGGCGGTCGCGATGATCACCCTGGTCTCGTCGAATCGCTGGTCCTTGCGAATCCCTTTGAGAATCTCCTCCCCTGAGACGTGCGGTAGATGGAGATCCAGGATAATGATTCTCGGTATGGATGCCTCCAGCTGCGCGATCGCCGTCTCGCCATCTTGAATGATACCGGTCTCAAAGCCCGCCGCTTGGAGGGCCTCGGCGAAGATGATGGCCAGGTCCTCGTTGTCCTCAATGATCATTGCGAATCGGTCGTTCATCATTCTCTCCTTTGTTGTTGCCGGAGCGGTAGGACGACGGTGAAGGTGCTCCCGCGCCCAAGCTCGCTCTCCAGTGTGATGTTGCCGTCCATAAGCTCTACCAGTTGTTTGACGATAGAAAGCCCCAGGCCCACGCCTGTGTGTTCTCGCGTCATCGAGTCATCGACGCGCCGGAAGGGGGTGAAGACGAGATCTCTGTCCTCCTCCGAGATTCCCGGCCCGGTGTCGGATACCTCCATAGCCCAATGGGATGAGTGGTCTCCGTCTGCTCGGCCGATGTGCACGTGAATGCCGCCTTCATCGGTGAATTTGATCGCGTTGTTGGCCAAGTTGACGAGGACCTGATGCAGGCGATCCCTGTCCCCGTAGAGGGGTCGAGGTAGATCCTCGTCGATCTCGGCAGTGAGGTCGAGTCCCTTCTGCTCCGCCAGCACACCAACCGTGGATTGCAGATCCTCGACCAGCACGTCTGGGGAGAAAGGCCCGGGATGGAGCGATAGCTCCCCGGCCTCGATGCGGGCCTGATCCAGCAGGTCGTTGACGATTTTGAGCAGTTTCTTGGTGTTCCTTTCCACGCGTCGGAGCGCGTCCTCCTGTTGGTTCGAGAGTGATCCGTAGATGCCCGTCTGGAGCATCTCGGCGAAGCCCTGGATGGCGCCCAGCGGGGTGCGCAGCTCGTGGGAGACCATGGAGACGAACCTGGATTTGAGCCGGTCAAGCTCCATGAGCCGCTCGTTTGCCCTGGCCAGCTGTTGGTTCGCCCGGCGCAGCTCACGGGTCCGCTCCTCGACGCGTTGGTCCAGCTCCCGGTTGAGGGCGCGGAGATCCCGGAGTGCGTTTTCCAGGTTGCGTGCCGAGAGCCAGGCGACGAGGGCAACAGTGAAGAAGCCCAGCATGGTTGGAAAGGGAGGGACTCCTCCCAAACGTGTCACGGTGAGAGTGGTAATTGCCAGACTGCTCACTCCGGGCATCGCATAGCTCGCCCAAGGCCGCTAGATGACGCTGGCCATCAGGTTTGGGATGGTGAACAGGAAAGTGCTACGGCCTTCCACGACTTGGCGCGGTTCATCGGATAGAGTAATGACAACACTCAGTAGCAGCATGAAGAGCGAACTCGCTACCGTTCCTGACAAATAACGGTTGATTGCATAGACTATCAGGATTCCCATTAGGGTGGCTCCCCCGCCTTGGAGGATACTCAAGAAGCGAGAGTCGCTGCTACCCCCAAATGG
>CAYQZG010000276.1:0-3281 GCA_964421785.1 uncultured Anaerolineales bacterium | reverse complement strand
CGTGAAACGTGAAACGTGAAACGTGAAACGTGAAACGTGAAACGTGAAACGTAAGACGTAAGGGTCTTTGAAGGTGCGTCCAGTTCGGGGCACTGCACCTTATGGACATGCGGATCGGGTTTCCATGCCCGACATCCTTGTGTGAATCCCTAGGTGACTGCGTCGACGGGCGGAGGCCGCCCAGGCACCATCGTCTTCACCGTTGTGCCCGCATCGGGGGCCGACGAGATGGTCAGCGATCCACCGAGGGCTCTCGCTCTCTCGTGCATGCTGGCCAGGCCCATACCGCCAATGCGATCCACTGCCTCCGGATTGAACCCGCGGCCATTGTCCGTCACCTCAAGCACGACCTGCCCGTTTTCGGCTCCGATGTGGACCACCACACTGTCCGCCTGCGCGTGCTTCAGCGCGTTATTCAAGGCCTCCTGGGCGATGCGGTAGAGCCCTTCCTCCACCTGGGGGGACAGCTTCAGGAGATCGTCGGCCAGGATTCGGGCGTCGACGCCGGCCCGCTTCTCGACGGCGTCCAATCTGCGCAGCAGAGCCCCGTGGAGGCCAACCTCCTCCAGGGCCAGCGGCCTGAGCTCGTGAATCAGGAGACGCATCTCCTTGAGCGCCTGTTGGGTGATCTCGCCGATCCTGTGCAGGTAGTCCTTGACGTGAGCCTGCTCATCGGTGGGCAACGTGCGCCGCCACCCCTCAGAGAGTAGAACAAGGCTGTAGAGCGATTGTGTGACCGAATCGTGGAGCTCCCTGGCCAAGCGCGTGCGCTCCTCCAGCACCGCCAGCTCCCGGCTGCGGTCGTACAGCCGCGTGTTCTCGATAGCGATCGCGATCTGGTCCCCCAAGCTCTGAATGACGAGCATATCCGCATCGGTGAAGGCGTCCACCTCCGAGCTCTGCACGTCCAAAGTGCCGATCACCCGATCCCCGAGTCGGAGGGGGATCACCAGCTCTGACCGGGTGTCGGGCAACCTTTCATCGAGCAGATAATGGGCATTCCGTGTCACGTCGTTCACCAGGATGGGCGCTCGAGTCTGTACCACCCGGCCGTTGATGCTGCCGGCCCCAGGCGAGATACTCTGGTGCTCGGGCTCCGAGCGGCTGCTGCTGGCTCGAAGCACCAATCGGTCGTTCTCTCTATCCAACAGGAAGATGTGGACGTGGTAATAGCCGAAAGCATCACGGATCAGATCGACCACCTGGGTCAGCAAGTCGCCAATGTCCAGGATCGATGTGACCTCTTTGCTCACCTGAGCGCTGGTTGCCATCTGCACAGCACGCTGCTGGAGGGCCTGGTTGGCCTTTCGCAGGGCGCGCGTGCGCTCCTTCACCCGTTCCTCCAGGCTGTTGATCAGCTCGCGAAGCTGAGCCGTCATGCTGTTGAAGGCCTTCGCCAGGGCTCCGAGTTCGTCGTCCCGCTCAACCTTTGCGGTACGCTCCAGATCACCGGCAGCGATCTGTGTGGCCGTGTTGACCAGGTTGACCAAAGGCCCGGCGATGCTCCGCGTGAGGAGGAGCGAGGCGCCGATGGCGAGCAGCACGGCGACCAGGGCGATGCTGGAGTTGACGACAAAGATCGTGTAGATGGCGCGGAAGCCTTCAGACAGATCCTGCTCGGTGCAAAGCACAGCTCGCAGGTCGGGCAAATAGCGATACACACCGACGACGTTGATGCCGCGGTAGTCCTTGTAGACGCCGGTGCTGTTGCTCTTATCCTCCACCGCCGCATCGATCCCCTCCGACTGTATAGCTTGAGCCTCGCCCTCGACATGCTCGGCATCTCTCGCGGGCAAAGAAGTGCCTTTCAGCAGCTTATGGTTGGAGTTGACGAGATAGGCCTTCCCCGTTCTACCCAGCCCGGTCCCTTCGTCCAAGATCTCACTCAGCGCGTGCATGTCTGACCTGGCGCCTATGATACCCAGTGGTCGTCCCTGTTGGCCCACCACTGGAATAACCGCGATGACCGATCCTGAATCAGGCGACGATAGATCGCACAGACGACCTTCGCCGCCATTGAACGGCAGCTGTGTGTATGGGCGGGCCAGACCTTTGCGGAAGAAGTCCTGATCGCTGTAGTCCCTGCCTTCCTGCGTCAGATCAGTGGATAGAGCCACCCGCCCCCGGAGATCGACCAGAAACAGCTCCTGGAGCTGCGGCGACTGTCCGACCAGTCCAAGAAAGCGATTGCGCACGGCCTTGTTGTAGAATTCGTAGAACTTTTCGTCCCGGGCGAGGCTGAGCACCACGCTGATGCGTTCAAAGGCACAGTCCGTGTTGGCAGCGATGACCAACTCTTCCTGCAGGGACTGCACCCAGTTGCGGAGCGCTGACTCCCTCAGCGCGGCCACCGACTCCAGTCGGTCGATCGCTTGTTGTCGCCCATTGTAGTAGCCGACGATGCCTGAGCCCAGGCTGATGCCAATCGCGGGCAGAAGGGTCATCAGGACGAAGCTTACCAAGAGGCGTGTGCGGATGGTCGTGGGCTTGAGTCCAAACATTGGCTGTCTTACCCCCATCAATCCCGATGTGACGATACGGCTACTATTATACCATGCAATCTGAGCAGCACACGTTTTTCCTCCAGCGCCGATCGGGATGAACCGATTGACACGTCATCTTGACGCGTCATCTTGCAGCACGACGCGGCCCAAGTGCACTTATAATCTATTTTAATAGGTAATTATAACAAAATGTAGGCCATGAGGGCGGCAAAATGGCCCATTTGCCGTTGCTTTCGCGGTGACCTGGAATATAATCCAATTGGCCCCTCAGAGGAGGCAATCCCCTTAACATGGTGGTCAAGATGCACGTTGCACGTTCCAGGCAGGGGAGCCTCCCGATTGGGTGCTTGGGGCAGACGTTGCCTGGGGCAGATGTTGCCCGGGGCAGACGTTGCTCAGTGCTCTTTTACACCAGGGACAGGTGTCTTGGTGACTGCGTCGACCCGCAGTCACAGGCCTTTTGGGTGACGCCGGACAACGGTCGACGCAGTCACCTAGCTAGGATGTGCAACGAGGTACCACGTTAGGTGGACCTCTTCCAATCGTCGCGCAAGAAGCCCAAGTAAGTGCGTGTTCCTGACCATGGGTCGACGCAGTCACCCAAGGAGAAATGGCTTGACTATGAAGAGAAGACTGGTTTGTATCACACTAGTCCTGGTTATCGTAGGGGGTATGGTCTCCCTGAGCCGGGATTTGGAGGCGCAGGGGTCACTGCAGCAGGTGGCGGAGGCGTACTACAGCGAGGGGCCGCGGACGATGACGGCGGCCGACCTGTAC
>CAYQZG010000275.1:0-3321 GCA_964421785.1 uncultured Anaerolineales bacterium | reverse complement strand
GGCCCAACCTGCTGAACGACCCCCAGGACTACCTGACCCGGGTGCGCTGCCCGGTGCTGGCGGCCTTCGGGGAGGACGACGTGCTCGTGCCCGCCCAGAGAAGCGCCGAGCTCTACGAGCAGTATCTCCGGGAGGCGGGGAACGATGACGTCAGGATCGTGGTGCTCCCAGGCGTGGGTCACGGCTTCGGCCTACAGGCTCCTGGATACGCGGACCTGCTGTCCGAGTGGTTGGATCACCTCTATGCGAGATAGATGAGGCCGCCGCTGTTGGCCCCAAGGAGGAGAACATGAAGACGTTCTTGAGGACGAAAGTCAGGCCGGTTGCCATCACCGTCGCCGCGCCGGCGACGAAGGAGTCACGCATGGCCCTTGAGGGTCTCTGAGGAATCAGACTAGGTTAGGAGAGACAGCCGGATGGAAGAAGGACGACAGACACTCTTGCACCGCAATAGGAGTCCGGAGGGAGAGCTGGCTCAGCCCAGTTTCGGCGGGTGTGGAAACCTGCCCCACGTGAGGTTGAGAAAGAGCCTCCATCCGCTCGTACTGGTCAGGGTCACGATCTTGGCCCTGCTGCTGGCCGGTTGCGCACAGGTACCGGACGCCTGCCCGGCCCCTGTACCGGTGGACCTATCCGAGGTGGAGAGGTATGCTTTGGACGAGGGTCTTCCGTTCCGATTTCCACTGGACGATCCTGACGCGTATCTGTCCGCAGAGCCATTCTCCTGCCCGTTCGCAGCTGCTGGCTTCGCGAAGCGGGGGCCGTTCGTACGTGGGGAGAACCACGCAGCCGAAGACACGCTCAAGCCCGCCGGCACGCCGGTCTACGCCATGGCCGACGGGGAGGTCAGCTTCTCCGGTCCCATGGGCGGCTACGGTTGGCTGGTGATCGTCGACCATCCGCAGGCCAACCTCTACTCGCTCTACGGCCACCTGAGCCCCAGCCGGTGGCGCATCGACCCCGGCCCGGTGGAGAAGGGTGAGCTGCTCGGCTATCTGGGCGACCCGGACGAGAACGGTGGCAACGCAGAGAACCCGCTGCGCACGCACCTCCACTTCGGCGTCCGCCTGGGGCAGCGGGCGGACTACTCCGGCGAGGGCGCGTGGCGCTGGCAGGCCGGATGGATCAAGCCCTGTCCCCAGGACGTCGGCTGGCTGCAGCCATCGCTGGTCATCACCAACCAGGAGATCCCAGCCGGGGGCTTCCCGGGGCCGGCCGGCGGTTTTCTGGCAAGGTGGTGGATAGAGCTGCTCTTCGGTGGCACCTACCTGGTTGGCGGTCTGTGCGCTCTCGTCTTCGCGATCAAGAAGGACAGGCCCCTCACGCTGGTGCTTTCTGGCGGCATCATGCTCGCAGGGGGGTGGTATTTCTACAGCGACGGCTGGAGGATGAATTACGTGCTCTTCGGCATGGGCGTTCTCCTCGCCGCGCTTGGGCTCTATGGCACGATTCGCCAAATCGGCGACTCGGAGGTACAGTTAGCACAAGGGAGGTAGCCGATGACGTATCGCGTGCATCACTTCAACATCAGAATGACACAGGATCAAGGAAAGTCAGCGTGGCTGACCTGATCGGATACGGGGGTCTGGTCTGGCATGGTTCCTCCTATTGGGTTGGAAGGTTGGAACGTTGAAACGTTGAAACGTTGGAACGTTCTAACGTGGAAACGGCGGAGGTGATGAGATGTCTGAGCTAGACAAGCTGGATTGGCTTTTCGTCGATTGGGCGTTCTTCTTTCAGATCGTCCTGATCGTCCACTTCGCGCTGCGCAAGTGGCTCTTCGATAGCTACACCATGAGGTATGGATGGCTCGTCTACGCGCTCTGCATACCGGCCGCGGTGATCAGCATCATCCTGCTGATCGAGGGCAAGAGCTGGTCGTTCTGGCTGGGCGGCTTCCTGTTCGTGCTCTATGCCGCCTACGGCATCTGGATCGACTATGTGCAGGGCATTCAGTGGCGTAACCCGCTGCGCGTGTCCGTCATGGTGCCGTATGTGCTGCTCTACTTGAGCACCGTGATGTTCTACTGGTGGCCGCTGGGCCTGCTCGGCCGCCCGCTGTGGATTGCGTACGCGGTGCTGTTCGTCGTCGCCACCGTGCTCAACGTCACGTCTCACTGAGCCTGCAGGGATTACCCCGGGTCGCCGCAAAGGAACGTACGCTAGGTCGAAGCCATGACGAAACCCGTTGGCTATGTGATTGCAGCACCAAGGTTGGCTCTACTGAAGAAAGGTGCTCTGAGCCCCGTCTCGGGGCGATTTGCCAGCCTAGGGACGGGTTCGCGAGCTTCTTTCAGGAGACCCAAGGTTGGAACGTTGAAACGTTGAAACGTTGGAACGTTCTAACGTGGAAACGGCGGATGAGGATGAAGGCCTATGTCAGGCAGGCAATCACCGCTCGCGACGTGCCATTACTGCTGGCGCCATTGCCATAGGCATCCTGGGCCTAGTGAGCATTGCCATCTTGAGGAGAGCGTAGGAACTCCTGGCGGCTGTGCAATCTAGGCGCCGGTCGAAGGAGATGAGATGACGGACAATCTGCGCATCGGACGGGTCGCCGCGTTCCTGGGGCTCACCTTCGCCCTGTCCTGGGGCTACCACCTGCTGATCGCCCTGACCGTTGGGCACCGAGCGCTGCCCGAGCTGGGCCTGTCGCCGCTCGACATGCTTTTCCCGGCGAGCGTGGCCATCGTCCTGCGGCTGTTCGTCTACAGGGATCTCCCCATCCCAGCCCAGCAGGGCCGCAGCAGGGCACTCTGGCTGCTGATCGCCTTCCTGCTGCTCACCGTGGCCTACGCCATCTTCATGCTGGTGGGGGTGTGGCTCCAGCCGCCGTCATCCGCCTTCGCGGGCGTGGGCAACGTGCTCACCACGCTGTGGACGCTCCTGGTCCTCTTCAACCTGGGAGAGGCCAGCAAGGAGGAACTGCGGAAGGTGGGCTTGCAGGTTGGGGACGCAGGCCGGGGCCTGCGCTTCGTCCTGGGCGCGGTCGCCTTCTTCGCCCTCCAGGCGGGGCTGAACCTGCTGCTGGGGCTGGGCTCCTTTCAGGCTCCGCTCGACCGGGTCTACGGGGTGGCCGTGCCGGACGGGCTCTACCCCCTGGCGCTGGCCCTGGCTCTTGGGCTGGCAGTGACCGGCATCCCGCTCAGCGGGCTGGCGGTGGTGTTTGGCGAGGAGTACGGCTGGCGCGGCTTCCTCCAGGATGAGCTGATGAGGCTGGGCCGGCGACCCGGGGCGCTGCTGGTGGGTCTGGTCTGGGGCGTTTGGCACATCCCCGTGATCCTGAGCGGCGTCCACACCTACCCGCCGACGGGTCTGGGG
>CAYQZG010000274.1:0-3324 GCA_964421785.1 uncultured Anaerolineales bacterium | reverse complement strand
ACGCCAGTGACTGAGAAGATGAACGAGAAGCGACTTTTTCCTCTGTCCACGCTATATGCCGTCACCAACCAGATCCGGGATCCCTCCTTCCGAACCACAGCCCTGGAGCTGGCCCTCATTGCAGCCTTGGCACTCTGGGTGGGGCGGGCGTATTTGGACTTCGACGTCAACCTGGTCCCTGCCGGAAGAGAGTATGGCTCAACCGTTCAGAGCCACCACCTCTGGACCCAGGTCAAGGATTGCGGTTGGTGCGCCATGTGGAATGGATCGGAGCGCGGAGGCACGCCGGCGTTCGTCGACATCCTTGGCAGCATGCTACACCCCCTTGTAGCGGTGACCACCTTGGCGTTCGGCGTGGTCAACGGTACGAAGCTCGCCTTGATCGCCGCGCTCTGGACCGCCGGCCTGGCACAGTGGTCCCTGGCACGCGTGTTGAGGCTAGGGTGGGTGGCTCGCCTGTGGAGCGGCCTTGCGGCAGTGGTCGGCGGTCACCTGGCAACACGGATGGAGATGGGCTTTTTTGGCCTGCTCCTATCCACAGCCATGTCCAGTCTCGTCTTTGCGCCAGCACTGGCGGTGAAGCGCTTCGGCGGTCGCCGGAAGACGATTCTGTTGTCTGTGGCGCTGGCGCTGACCATCCTGGCCGGACAGGGATACCTGCAGATCGGGCTGATCTGCCTTTCCCCAGCGTTCCTGTTGTTGATACTGGACAGCGACCTGCGGATTCGCCCGGCCTGGCGCGAGTACGCGGTTGCTGCCGGGCTGGCCTCGCTTCTGGCCGCCCCTCTGCTGGTGCCCCTGGCGCACTTCTGGCCCAATTTCGTCAAGGCGATGGACTGGAACCTCAGTGCGGCGCAGCCACTGAGATACTTCGTGCTGAACCTCGTGATCGACGACTTCGGCGTCATAGCCGGCTCGGCGTTGGACAAGCTGCCCCACGCTGCCTACAGCATGTACATCGGCTGGCTACCCATTCTCTTGGCAGTCCTCTGTCTGAGACTGGCCCGACCTAAAGATCGCGAAGCGCTTCTCTTTCTGGCTGCAAGCGCGACACTGGCCCTGGTGACGGCGAGCGGCATGCCATTGCGCTGGCTTCTGCCGATTATCCCGGGTGTGGCAGGCATTCGGTACCCCAGTCTAATCGGAGGGCTTGCCGTGCCACCCATTCTCGGTTTGGCCGCCTACGGGCTGGATGGTCTGTTCTCGGCCAACTGGCCTCGCCTGGCATTGAGCCTTCCAGGTCCTCAAGACAAGAGCGAGCGGACAGTCAGCCTGAAATGGTTGCTGGTGATTCCCCTGGTGTTCAGCCTGCGTTCCGGCTATAGGTTCTCGGAGCCCTGGCTTTACCTCACGAAGACCGGCGAGGGCGTCTACGCTATCCTTCGAGCATTGCGGACACCAAGCCTGCAATGGGTGGAGCCCCCCTTTGGTGAGCACTACTTCGTGGAACCAGCCGTTCGCATGGGGCTCAAGCTGAGCCCGGGCATTATGCAATGGCACTGGAAGGGGAGACCTGCCCCGGAGCCCTACCTCGAGGCCAACCGCCGCGGGCCACCGCCGGCATCCTACGAGATCGGGGTCGTCGATAACGTGCCGATCTATCGCTTCGATGGGAATCGGGAGTACGCCTTCGTACGAACAGATGACAGCACCATCCCGTGTCAGGGATCGGGGAAGGGCGGCCATATCGTCATCAGTTGTGTAGCCCCGGAAGCCGGCGAGCTGGTGGTGCGGGAGAACAATTGGACCGGCTGGTACGCCTGGCGGGATGGGGAACGGGTGCCTCTGCTCCAAGGCCATTGGCTCAGCGTCGACGCGCCTGCAGGCGAGCATCAGTATCATTTCCGCTATCTACCCTGGGACGTCCCGCTCGGCGTGCTCCTGAGCCTGCTGGGCATCGCTTTGAGCATCTGGCAATGGTTTAGACATTCTTAGGTGAGAGGGCCTTGAGTTGGTGGAGACCCTGAAACAGCTTACGGCAGCTCAGAAGTGGGTGGTGATGGTGATTGCGCTCACATTGGCGCTGGCAGCGGGCAACCTCGGCAGGGCCGTCGTCGCTCTGCGGTATGCGTCCAGCCTACCCGACCTGCCAGTCAATATGCCACTGAGCTACCCGGCAGCGATGGGCAGCTTCTGGGGCGTGGTGTTCGTCGCCTGCGCTGTGGGCCTCTCTCGTTTCCGGGATTGGGGGCGATGGTCCACGCTGGCAGCGGTAACGCTCTATCAGGCCAACGTGTGGGTCAATCACCTGCTGTTCGATGCCTCAGACTACGCTCGCCGGGCTATCCCGGGCAACCTGGTGCTCACAGCACTTCTGCTGCTCGTTTTTTGGGGATCCCTCAACTTTCCAGCAGTGGGAAGAGCCTTCGAGAGCGATGAAGAGGAGAGATAGGCGCGTCCAAGACTTGACAACCCGCTTGAGCAAGAGTAGGATGCGCCAGATGGCGTGGTAGGTACCACCTCATGCCCGTCAGATCCCACACTGTCGAGGACGGCGAGGCACGATAGAAGGAGGCCGCCCTATGATGAACCTGTGGCACGAGCTCCCGTCGGGCCCTAACTGGCCCGAGATCATCTATGTTGTGGTGGAGATTCCCAAGAAATCACGCAACAAATATGAGTACGACGAGGACGGAGGATTCATCAAACTCGATCGCGTCCTTTTCTCCTCCTTGCACTATCCCGGAGACTACGGTTTTGTCCCCCGCACGCTCCATAGGGACGGCGATCCTCTCGACGTCCTGGTTATAACCAACGAACCGACCTTCTCGGGCTGCGTCATTGAGGCGCGCCCGCTAGGCGTCTTCCGGCTGATAGACAAAGGGGATAACGACGACAAGATCCTGGCCGTACCTCACACCGATCCACTCTTCAGCGAGTACCGTGATCTTGACGACGTGCCGGTACACTTTATGGAGGAGATGGCCCACTTCTTCAGCGTCTACAAGGATCTGGAGATGGCCGAGGTCGAGATCGAAGGATGGGATGACCAGGACGAAGCCTATCAAGAGATCGAGGAGGCCGTGAACCGGTATTGGGAGCATATGCAGGGGCGCGTTTAGCCAGATCTCATTGCTTGCATGCAGAAGGGATGTGTGGTAAAATCGTAATGCATTAGGCGGCGTAGCCAAGTGGCAAGGCAGGACTCTGCAAAAGTCCCATCCGCCGGTTCGAATCCGGCCGCCGCCTCTTTTCGACGATATTGACCGCGGGCAGCTCGAGGCTGCCCGCGCTGTGTGAGGGGCGGTGGCGGAATGGGAAGACGCCGAGGACTTAAAATCCTCTGTCCGAAAGGACGTGTGGGTTCGAATCCCACCCGCCCTA
>CAYQZG010000273.1:0-3343 GCA_964421785.1 uncultured Anaerolineales bacterium | reverse complement strand
AGATCAAGACCAAGAAGCAGGTCCTAGCACCTTACCGGGAAAATGGGGAACCTAAGGATTGGTTTGAGGAGAACGGCGAGAGGTTCCGCTACACCTATCCGGCCAACATCTGGCTTGATACGGTGGTGCCTTTCTGGTCGATGCCCGAGAATACACCCCATCCAACTCAGAAGCCGGAGATGGTCGTTGAGCGAGTGCTGGCGGCGAGCTCGAACGCCGGAGATGTCGTGCTCGATCCGTTTATGGGGTCAGGCACGACAGCGGTGGTGGCCGTGCAACTGGGGAGGCGCTTCATTGGCTTTGAGATCAACGAGGAGTATGTTCGTTTGTCCAATAAGCGACTAGATCGGACACAACCTGGCCTGCTCTGAACTGAGAGGATCCAGTGAATATCTTCGATGAATTGAGAAGGCGGATAGAGTCCTTCCTACGAGCAGAGGCATTCATCGTTGGCGAGAAATTCCGTCGCAGTACCCGAGGCGTAGGTGATGCAATCGAGGGTCTGATTGTGGAGGAGCGGGAGGACTGGTTATGGTCCTTCGCTGGAGAACTGAGAGGGCACTACAGCAAGGAGGCCCGCAAGATCGAATCGCGGGTTGATTATCTGGAAGCGTTCATTGAGCGAAAGCTGGGGTGACTTTGCGCGACACTGACAAACCTAACGGCGTTGTATTGGGATGGGAACGGCTGGAGACGAGCTATCCCTTTGACTATCACATGTTCCGCGTTCGGAAGGATAGGGTGCGCTGGCCCGATGGGCACATCGGCCCCTACGCCTACGTCGAGGCTGTCGGTGCAGTCTGGGTGGTGCCGCTGACGGCCGAGGGAAACGTGATTCTCATTCGTCAGTTTCGCTACACCATGGACGCCTGGTGCTGGGAGGTGCCGGCCGGCGGCTTCCACGATTTCGACGGCAGCCCGATGGAGCTGGCGCGGCAGGAGCTGGCCGAGGAGGTCGGTGGAAGCAGCGAGGATTGGCGGTATGTGGGCTCCTTCCGCCCCGGCAACAGCATCATTGACGAGGTGTGCCACATCGTCCTGGCCCGCGGCGTGCGGCTCGATGGCGAGCCCCACCGCGAGGCTGGGGAGCTCATTGAGGTCCACGCCGTGCCGGCCAGCGAGGCGTTGGAGATGGCGCGCAGCGGCGAGATGGCGGACGGCCACAGCGCCCTGGCGCTGCTGCGCTGCGAGCCCTTTCTTGTGGCGTCTTGACGATCAGACGTATGGTAGGCCAATAGGAGAGAATGATGGCCCGACAACCTGACCTGGATCCAGCTCCCTTCTTCCTGAAGGGTGGTTCTGTCGGCGTGCTGCTGATTCACGGTTTCACCGGATCGCCGCCGGAGATGCGCCGTCTCGGTGGGTACCTGCACGAGCGGGGACTCACCGTCTCCGCGCCGCTGCTGCCGGGCCACGGCACCACGGTAGAGCAGATGAACCGCTGCCGGTGGCGCGATTGGACCGACCACGCAGGACAAGCTCTAGCCGATCTTCAATCCCGCTGCGAGACGGTCTTCGTCGGCGGGCTCTCGATGGGGTCGGTGCTCACCATCTACCTGGCTGCCCATCACGATTTGCCGGGCGCGGTCCTCTATTCCCCGGCCGTCAAGGTGGCGAATCCGTTCATCCACGTTGCGCCGGTGCTCAAGTACGTGATCCCCAGCCCTCCCAAGCCTGGTAGCAGCGACTACACCGATCCCGAGGCAGAGCGCTATACCTGGAGCTACGAGAAGAACCCATCCTTCGCCGCCCACGAGCTCTTGAAGCTGATCCGCCGTGTGCGGCGGCTGCTGCCTGACGTGACCTGCCCCCTGCTCGTCATCCACAGCACCGGCGATCAGGCCATCACCCCCGACAGCGCACGGTACACGTACGAGCGGGCCGGTTCCGTCGACAAGGAGCTGGTTACCCTCCACAACTCGGGCCACGTCATCACCGTGGACAGCGAGTGGGAGACGGTGGCGGAGAGGACCTACACCTTCATCCGGACCCACGTGGCGACAGGGGGCTGAGCTGTGCCCGATCTCTTCGCGTTGATACCCGCTCTGGAGCACGTGTTGCACCCACTGCTGAACGACCGTCGGGTCACGGCGGTCGGCGTCTCGGCCGTTCTCTACGACGAGCAAGCCTTCGTCTTCGAGGTGACCCGCTCTCGGCATTGGGGGCGACGCGCCGATGGGGTGCGCATTGTGGGCATCGGGGGCATCGGCGGAAGAATCGAGCCCGGCGAGAGCGCGTTGGCTTGCCTGCGTCGAGAGGTCCGCGAGGAGATCGGCGTGGGCTTCTGGCTGGAACCGGCAGCGTCCACGGCGCTGATCCACCAGGGTGAGGTAGCGGCCTGGCTCGACGTGCCGAGCAGCCCTGACCAGGCCGCGCCCTACATGGTCAACCTGCTACCGCCCCAACTGGAAAGCCCCGATCGGCCCGATCATCTGGCCATCGTGACCTTCCGCGGGGTTCTCCGCCAGCAGCCTCGCCGGAAGGATCTCTTCGGGCTGCTGACGATCAAACGCTCGGCGCTGAAGCCCTTCTTCGCACGGCCTGAGTGGCCATTGGGCGAGGCCATGGCTCTGCCGGGCCTGACGTTCGACCTGAAGTCGGCTCTTCCGTCCGGCTCAGTGCTCCGTCCCACGCTCACCGGACGTGCTTTCCAGGCGCTGCTTGAGCAGACGTCAGCCCCATAGCAGACAGGCGACGCTCCCAAGGCGCTTTTCGCGAACGGCTATGCACACGCTAGAACTGACGGGCTATCAGGGGCAGGTACACCTCGATCGGCTCGAACTCGTAGGCTCCGATGTCGCACTTGGCTTTGTCATCGAGGTCGCCGTCCACGGGACGAGTCACGCCGCGCTGGTCGGTGGTCGGATAGCCGGCCTCAGGGCCGGCGTCGATGGCCGGGCTGCCACCGCGGAGATCGTGCGTCCAGGGAGCCTGCCCTAAGCTCGTCGGAAGGCCGCCGTTGTCCTGCAGGGGGCCGAGTTGGGGATCGGTATCGGTCAGATCACTGGCGGATCCGAAGCCGCAGGTGTCGGCGCTGTCCAGATTGTGACCGACGGAGTGGAGGGCGCCCTCGTTGAAGCAGTTGGCATTGGCGTTGTCGGCGACGATGGTGTTCGTGAGGGTGATGGCGCCGTAGTTGCTGATGCCCCCGGGGCCGGTGCTGACGACGGTGGCCTTGTTCCGGGCAACGGTGCTGCTGTCGATGACCAGCCAACCATCGCTGTTGGAGATGCCTCCACCCCAGTCCGCCGTGTTGCCGCTGATGGTGCAGTTGGTCAGCGTCATTGCCTCCTGGGTGTGGATCCCGCCCCCCATTCTCCCACCCAAGGCATCGGTGTAGGTG
>CAYQZG010000272.1:0-3345 GCA_964421785.1 uncultured Anaerolineales bacterium | reverse complement strand
CCTGGAAGAAGCGGGCGTAGTATCGGGCCCAAGCTGTGCCAGTTTGGGAGCATGCACGTTGCTCTGCTTATGTGGTATCAACGGATGTAGTCCAGGTAGGGCTTCTGTTGTTGGAGCATCGTGTCGAGCAAGGCCTCGGCGCGCTCGACGCTGTCGACGACCGGATCGACCAGGAGTGCCTGAAGCGCAATCTCACGCGACCCGCTAAGGGCGGCCTCCACGGTCAGGTCCATCGTGGAGACCTGATTGCGCATCAGCCCGGCGATCCCCTTGGGCAGCGCGCCGAGCGTCACTCCGTGCACCCCATCGCCGTCCACTCGTCCCGGGACCTCCACGATCAGATCCCGCGGCAGGTTGTCGATCAGCCCTTGGTTGGGGATGTTCACGGCCAGTTCCTCGTAGGGGGAATCGGTGACGATGGACTCCATCATCGGGACTGTGCCCCAGTGTCCCGCTTCGAGCAGGTCCTCCAGGTCCGATGTCTCCGCCCGCCGGGAGGCCCAGCCTGTGTACCAGTTGTAGAAGTCCAGAATGCCCTTGTGGTCGACCGTTTCGTAGGCCCAATGGATGTATTCGCCGAAGTGACTGTCATCTGTGATGGGCAAGTGGCCGAACTGCTCCAGGATCACCTTGAACAGGCGACGGTCTGACCAGGCCGTCTTCTCGTCGTGTTCAGGCGCTTCGCCCCCGAACATGTCGGCCAGCTTCTGGGTGAGCGGAGGCAAGCTGGCGAAGTAGGCCGGTGCTTTGTCGCGCACGTCGGGATAGGCGTCCTCACCGGTGTCCTTGTAGGTCACCTCCAGCAAGACGCTGAAGTGATTCAGGCCTCCGGCCCGGAACGACAGGTTCGAGAGCGGCGTCTCTAGCATGCGAGGCAAGTGTTCCACCAGCGAGCCTATCTCGTGGCAGAGGCCGATGAAGCGGAGATCCGGATGCTTCCGCTTCGCCGCCAGGCAGATACGGCTCATGGGGTTGCTGAGGTTGAAGACATAGGCCTCGGGGCAGATGGCAGCGATGTCGTCGCATATCGCCAGGATGGGCGGGATGATGCGCAGGGCGTGGAAGAGGCCGCCCGGCCCTCCATTCTCGCCGTAGACCTGGCGGAAGCCGTACTGTTGGGGTATGCGCCAGTCCTGCTGCCACAGCTCGAAGCGATCGCCGACCTCAATGGAGATGGTGCAGAAGGTTGCATCCTGCAGCGCCTCCCGGCGTGAGGTCGTGGCGGAGAGTGTGTAGGGCAGGTTGTGCTCCTGGATGTAACGCTGTGCGACGCGCTCGACGCGCTGCATGGCCTGCGGATTGATGTCGTGGAGGACGATGGCGCTGCCCTCCAGCGGTTTGCTTTCGAAGATGCTGCCCAACGTGCGAAGTCCGAACATGGCGCTGCCCGCGCCGATCAAGACAATCTTGGGTTTCATATGGCTCCGTCCTTCTGCTCGCAGCGGATTCGGGGTCATTGCTGACCTGGTTCGCTGCCTCCGTTAGTCCCCCTGCGCTAGTCGCGCAGACGGACCATCCAGGGCGCCATGGCCCACACGCGCTCCCGCGCCAGATCGCGGAACGCGGAGCGCAACGCTGCCCAGCTTCCAGCCTCGTCGGTGGGGAACGGCAAGGGCAGTGATTGCTGCCGCGAAACTGTGATTTGCACCACGGTGTAGTCCTTCTCCGGGTCGAGCTCGGCCAGCTCCTTCGCCGCGGTCAGGGCTGTCCCGAAATCGCCGAGCTCATCCACCAGGCCGACGCTCGCGGCCTGCTGGCCCGTCCACACGCGGCCGCGCGCGATCCTCTCCACCTCCTGCTCCGACATGGCGCGGCCCTGGGCCACCACCTGCTTGAAGCGCGCGTAGGTGGCGTCCAGCTCCTGGCGCACGTGCTCGCGCTGCTCCTCGCTGAAGGGCCTGAACTCGGAGTAGAGATCGGCCCGGGCCCCGCGCTGCAGCTCCTGCCGGCCCACCTCCAGCTTGTCGTACAGCTCTCCGAGGACGAACTTGCCGCCCCAGATGCCGATGGAGCCCGTCAGGGTAGTTGGGCGGGCCACGATGCGGTTTGCGGGCGCGGAGACGTAGTATCCGCCGGAAGCAGCCTGCTGGCCCATCAGCACCACCACCGGCTTTCGCTCCCGCAGCCTTCGCACCTGACGCCAGATCAGATCGGAGGCGAGTGAGGAACCACCCGGCGAATCGACGTGGAAGATGAGGGCCACGATGCGCGGGTCGATCTCCGCCTGGCGCAGCTCCGCGGCGAGGGTCTCTGCACCAGCCTGAGCTTCGACCGGGAGTGGCATAGGCGCTGGCATGCGGCGGCTCTTGCCCGGCACGATCATGCCCTTCAGCGAGACCACGCCGATCCGTTTTCGTGTGGTCCACATCGCCGGGCGTCTGAGCCATCGGGCCGCGTCATCCCAGGTGACCAGGGAGGCTTGTTCGTCCGTTGGTTCGTCGGCGCCAGAGCCGGTGTGTGTGGGGGCGTTCCCCGTCGTTGTGGTGAGGGCTTCGGTCCTTTCGGCGTTGAGATACGCAGCCAGCTCGTCCTCGTAGAGCACGGCATCGATCAGGCCGGCCTTGAGAGCCGTCTCGGGCATCATCGGCATCTGGTCGATCAGCTGGCGCACGTTTGTCGTCGTCATCCCCCGTTCCTGGGCGACGGCGGCCGTGAGGTGGTCGAAGATCGAGTCGAGGATGGCCTCCAGCATCTCGCGGTGCGGCTCGGTCATCGATGTGCGCCGGAACATGTCCGGCGTCACCTTGTACTCAGCGATCGACTCCAGATCGGCCTTGATCCCTGCCATGGCCAGGGTATCCTTGAGGAAGAGGGCCTCGCTCCGCAGCCCCAGGGCGTTGAGCCGACCCGATGGTGGGAGGATGATCTTCTGGCAGGCTGAGGCCAGGTAGTAGTCCCAGGTCTCCGCGGAGGGGAGCCAGGCCACGGTTTGCTTTCCACGCTTGCGCAGGTCGACCATCATGCGGCGCAGTGTGTGCAGCGCGGCCCCCCCGGCCTGAACGCGCTGGATGCGAAAAACGACGCTCTGCACGCGTTGGTCGCCGCTGATCACGTCTATCGTGTGCTGCATCTCCTCCAGGCTGACCTCGGAGGGGAACGCCGCAGCGCTCACCAAGCTGAGCGGGAAGGGGAGCGGCGTCCGACGTGATGCTCGCTCTGGGAAAGAGCCTTCGAGCGGCAGGACGACGACATCAAGCCCTTTTCGCCGTAGGGAGCGCAAGGCGTTGCGGATAGCCAGAACGCCGTTACGGGGAAGATCGAAGACGTGCATTACAGCCCCCTTTCTCTGATCAGCAGCGGCAGCGGATGTGTGGGGTACGGGAAAGCCGTCGAGACGACGGCGCT
>CAYQZG010000271.1:0-3474 GCA_964421785.1 uncultured Anaerolineales bacterium | reverse complement strand
CGCGACTCGCGCTCGCGACCGTAGAAGTGCCGGTCGCCTCGCTCGTAGGGACGAGGCCCAACGTAGGGGTTGTTCTTCATCGCCGATCTTCTCCCTGGACTAGTGAGGGACCGATAGGTAGCCGCGATGACTCGCTGTCAACCCGATTATACTGAAGATGGAGTTCCAAGCAAGCCGGGAGCCAAACCTCCCGGCTCAAAGCGCAACCCTGCTCCGCAGGCTCCTCGGCAGACGTCTCCGCGGCCCTCTGTCCCCCCGTCAGTCGGAGAGCGCGGGCAGCAGCCGCTCTGATGCCCACATCGTGTGGGCGGCGCGGGCGTAGGTCTCGTGCATGGCGGCCCAATCCTCCACTGCCTCAATGGGCCAATAGCGCAGGTCCGTCCCCTCGTGGGACAGTGTCAGGTCGCCGCCGACGACCTGGCAGAGATGGACCACAGCGATCATCGTATGCGGCCCGTTCTCCACGCTGGGCATGCGGGTGAAGACGCCGACCAACCGCTCGACCGTTACCTCCAGCCCGGTCTCCTCGCCCACCTCCCGGACGACGGCGTCGACGGGCCTCTCGTTCGGCTCGACCCAGCCGCAGGGCAGACACCATCTACCGTTGTCGACCCTCTCCATCAGGAGGATCTCGCCCCGCTTGTTGAAGATGGCCGCATCGGCCCCCACCTTGGGCGTGATGTACCCCAGCTCGTCCATGAAGCGCGTCCTCACCGTCTTGTCCGGCACGTCGAGCAGCTCACTGTAGGTCCGTGTGGTCAGCGCCATAAGCCGCTCGTACCGTTCGCGGTCGTAGGGGTCGGAGGCGAACCACAGACCATTTCGCGCTATGGCGCGCAGCTCGTCCAGCAGCGTGTAGATGTCCATAGTCATCTGTTGTCTTCGTCTGGCCTGCCGGCGCGCTCCTCCCCGGGGTAGCTGACGTCGCTGCCCCAGCTCTCCACCTCGTCCAGGAAGTCACCGACGCCGAGCAGCCCGGCCGCCCAGAGGAAGGCCCGGTCCCGCTCGGGGATCTCCGAAAGATGCAGCCACCGCAGGTCCACCAGGATCTGCGCTTGGCTCCGTTCCACGAACTCCGGGTCGTGGCCCAGCGATGGCTGCTGGTCGCCGATGTCGATCAGGAAGGAGTACGTCTCGCCGGCGTAGACGTCCAGCACGTACCCGGTCTCCCTCACGATGACACCATCGACGTTGCACTCCTCCCGCAGCTCGCGCAGGGCGCCCTCCTCCGGCGTCTCGCCAGGCTCCAGCGCCCCGCCCGGTAGGCACCAGTAGTCCAGGCACCAGTCGTCCTCGGTGCGGTGATGGTGCTTGACCATCAGCACGCGGCCGTCTCGGACGACGATGGCTTGGACTCGTGGCATGGGTTCACGTCCTACACAGAAGTGAGGATTTCTCTCCTCGGCATCCCCCTGGGGAAGCCGCCGGCTCGCCTCGCCCTCCAGCCAGGTCTGCACCACCACCGGCTGAGGATAGCGTCGGCGGGCCAGAAAGAGCGGTTCGGGGGCGACAGACAGCCCCGCCTGGCGCAGTGCCAGCAGGGCCTGGTACTCGCGCCCGGCCCGATCGCGCTTGTCGCGGACGGTGAACTTGACGGCCCAGTCGCCCGCCGGGCCGGTGACGCGGTAGAGCAGGTTCGACCAGCCGCCGTCTATGCGCGTGATCCGCCCGCCCGACCACTGTTCGCCCTGCTCGTGCCACTCGCTGGTCAGGTGGTCGAGGAGGGAACGCAGGGTATGCTCTAGTAGTGAACGACGCGCGGCAGCTCCTTCGCCTGCTCGACCCACTGCTCGACCATGCTCTGACTGGGCGGGCGACGAACCAGCTCCTCCTCCGCGTTGACCTCGATCATCTTCTGGTGTAGGTTCTCCGGGTTGCGCTGGGCCAGTTCCGGCACCGTGTCCACGCCGGCCCTTTCCAGCAGGTCACCGTACTCCTCGCCAATGCCGCGGATGCGCATCATGTCGGCTCGATTGACCCAGTCCAGGATGAACTCGGCGCCGATGCCCGTGGTCTCCCGCATCTCCTTTCGGCCTTTGGGCGTCGCCCCGGCTTCAAGCAAGCCCTCAACGGTGCTGATGCCGGCCTCCCGCAGCTGCTGGGCGTAGGTGGAGCCAATGCCCTCAATCGTCTCTAGTTTCGTCATGTGTTGACCTCCTTGCGTGGTTATGCTGCTATCTACCTGCCAGTAGACTGAGGACCTAGCGTCCCGCGCCGCTCCCCAGTGCGTGCGGAACCCTAGGACGGTATGTCGAGCTCCTGTCCCGGATGGATCAGGTTCGGATCCTCGATCTTGTCCCTGTTGGCCTCGAAGATCTCGGGCCAGCGACCGGCGTCGCCGAGGAGTTCCTTGGCGATCTTGCTCAGGCTGTCGCCCGACTTGACCACGTAGGTGCGGGCCGCCGCCTCGGCCTTCGCCTTTGCCTCGGCTTCCGCCCTTGCCTCGGCCTGCTCCCGCAGCTTGAGCTTCAAGGCCTTGACCTCTTCCATCTTCTCCCGACGACGCTCTGCAGCTTTCTCACGCTTGCGCGCTCGCTCCATTCGATCCACCCTTGCGTCTGCCTGGGCAGCGTCTTTCTCCGCCTCCGAGAGCTCACCCTCCAACGCCTTGAGCTGAGCCTCGGCCTCCTCCAGCTTTTTCTGAGCAGCCCGCGCCTTGGCCTCGGCGGCCTCCCGCTTGGCCCTCTCGAGGGTCGCTTTGTGCTCTGCGGCCTCCGCCTCCTCTTCAGCTTCCTTGGCCTTTTCCCGCTCGTCGCGCGCTGACACAGCGTCGACAGCCTGACTGAGAATACCTTTGCGCTTCTTCTTGTCCTTTTTCTTCGCCACGTTGTCCCTCCTTGTTCCTTGGATGGTTCGACCGACTCGTCTTTCTATCTGGCGCCTTCGAGCGCGTCCGGGAGGCTCTGCGCAATCAGCTACCCCGGCTGCCGCTCGAGGCGTGCCAGATTGAACCAGGCGCTGCAGCGATAGATTATAGCATAGGCCCATGCCGAAGACCAGCCACCTGCATGTCGACCCGGTAAGTCGCGTTGTACCCACCCCGCGGCGCTCCTCCCGCTACGTCTCTCCTGCAGCGAGGGCGTCCAGCTCCGTCCACCACCCCGCGTAGTCATCCGGTATGCGGTCGACCGTGGTGCGGTCGAAGATGAACTGGACTTCTATCTAACAAAGCTTCTCGAAGCGATCCCCTTGCAGCCTGCAACGCTCCACAAAAGGGGCAGACTTGAAGTCAGTATACACCAGTCAAGCTGGAAACTCAAGGTCGCTGCAGGATGGGCTGGTTAGTCCTACAACCTCGTTTCACGCCAAGAGACTTCCGAAGTCTGCACGATAATGCTAGACAAAGGCACCACGAAAAACTCACTCACGGTACGTATCAGCACGGTGCGACGCACCTGCCGTTGGTGCGTTGCACCTTCACTGCATAGATCCAGGTGCCTCGCACGCACGGAACGTGCAAGGCACCACGAAAAA
>CAYQZG010000270.1:0-3493 GCA_964421785.1 uncultured Anaerolineales bacterium | reverse complement strand
AGCCAAGCCTGACAGCCAGAGCGCTGACTGAGCCTGTGGTATGATTGGTGGACATAGATGTGTTCCTTTCGTCCGTCAGGGTGATGGCGAGGTCGGCGCACGGCGTCTGACGACATGGTGAGCCGCCTCTAAATCAAGGTCGGCTGATCGACGGGTTGGCTTGCCAACGCATGAAGACGATCATTAGGACGGAGGCGCCCCAGGTTGCTTCGCTTCCCGTTCTTATCGTAGGCCGGGCAGTTTGCGAGTCGTCTGTCTGTCGAAACCTATTAGACTTCCGAAGTCTGGCAAGCCGTTCCTCATAGACGATCGGACGTGCTCAAGGGAGTGTGTTGTGCCCTGAGCAGCCACACTGGAGACTTCGGAAGTCTGGTAGGCCGCGCCTGTCGGGCGTTCCTATTCGCCACGATGAGATTCTGGCCTCTTCCTGGTCTGCAGCCCACAATAGAGAAAGAGCAGACTTGGGGATGCCAGGATGAGGAAGTAGGGCCCTCTCGGAAACGTGCCCGAGAACGCATAGTCCAGCAGGTAGAAGGTCGCCAACCCGCCGAGCGTGAGTAATGCACCGTACAACTCCCACATCCAGCCTAACAGCAGGCCTAGCCAGACAGTTGCGAAGGCGATCATCATCAGGGTTTCACGGACCGACATGTGTAGCAGCGGGTCAAGGCCCTCGGCAAGGCTATTGCCGATCAAGAAGAGCAGAATCAACGCGGCCGCGAGCCCGGAACTGGCCCTCGCTATCCAGCGCACAATCGTCAATCCCCTGCCTGCGTCAGGTTCTGTCATCCTTCCTCCTCGCCAAGAGCTCTCTTCCCATCATCCCGCCCGGTGTCTCGGTGGTGATCATCCACCCCTCCATAGAGCCCTGCCAGTTGCCCGTGTAGCGCTCGTACGTCATCGGGGTGGCCACGTTCACTATCTCAATCTCTCCCTGTCTCGCTTGGCAGTTCAGTTTAGATGCTCTCTGTCATGGCGGTGTGAGGGCCTTATCGTTGTTCGGCGATATCTTTGTAGGTGACGGGTCGCTACGCGTCGCTCCGCTTAGGGCGGTCACCGGGTCGACGCGGTCACCAAGAAGCTGCATCACGCCCGATGCTGAAACACGAAAGGCACAGAGTACTACGTTGCTGGCGTTTCCCACGCTCTACGCGCCAAGCCAACCCCATACTGGATAAGCGTGATGAAGACGACGAAGCTAGCTGCGACGTACCCAACGATGGGGCTGAGACTTAGAGGCCAGATTACGCACCCGGCGTAAACGAGCCCCGCTCAGAAGATCATGCCGACTAGGGTTCCCAGTGCTCTCAGAATCTCCCTTATCATGTCACCCTCCAATTGGTGCGACCCATGCTGTAACTTGATGGTAAGCCCTTCACCGAGTAATACGGAGATTGGCTCGAAAAGTTGCAGGGAGGTGCCGTAGAAGATGCTGCACTCATCAGCCTGGATCGCGTAGAGCAGTGGCTCCACCGCGGGGTCGTGATTCGCCGGGAACGCCGTGACTCGATACAGGCCGGCGGTGAACGGCCGCAGTGCCTCGATTTGATGAAGCTCCAGGTTCAGGCGCTCGCCGACCTCGGGGTCGGGGAAGCTGTCGGGGGCACAATCCCTCTGGAGAAGCTGCGCGATCCGCTGCAGCGTGGCCCGAGAGGCGCATACGTGGAGCCGGGGCGCACCGACCACGTCGAACGCCGGGCTGCGGGAGAGAAGATGGGAGGGATCCAAGTGATCCGCGTGCGCGTGCGTCTGGAGGCAGACGCACGCACACGTTGGTCAGGGAGCACCCATGCATCTGGGATGCGCTCATGATGTCGGGGCCAAGGTCGATCAGAAGGTCATCGTTGACCAGGGCAGTGGATCGCTTGCGCAGGCTGGGACCAGCGAGCGCTCGTGCCTGTCTGCAGTTGTCGCAGCTGCAGAAGGCCTCGGGATAGGCGTTGGCGGCGGAGGTTCCCAAGAATGTGATGATCACGTGTGATGATCACATTTCCTAGACGGGAGCCAGCGTGCCGGCGAATATCTGCCAGGCCAGCGCGGTCTTGGCCGTCAGGCTGAGTATGATGTATACCCGCTCGCCAAACAGGTAGTTTTTCCAGCGACCCACCTTCTTGTACTGAAGCAGCATGTTGATGGCGAACGTGTTGAAGAAGACGAAGATGGTCGGTATGATGGCGTACACAAAGCCCGGAGGCTCAGCATCGCCGGAGGCCAGCGACCCCAGGAAGTACATCATGATCACGATCCACGGGATGATGCCCGCGATGCATCCGAAGATGAAGGATGTCCAGTTCGTCCTCTCGGTGGTCTGGTTGTGAAGCTCCATCATGATACCAAAGAGGTTCATGGATGCGTTCAGCCCAAAGAGCACGATAAGGCCGCCCAGATCCTGGAAGCCCACCAACAGGCCGATGAGCACGATCATCCAGGAGGAGCTGAGGGCATACTCGTAGAACCGGGCGGGGTTTTGGCCCTTCTTGAGGTTCTTGACGTACCACGGGTAGGCGAAGGTCGATAAGCAGAGGTGTGCTATGGCTGACAGGAGCAGGAACACGGCTACGGCTATGCCGAATGGAAGCTCATAGGCTAGCTGCTGCTCTGGCGCCAGGGTGAAGGTGTCCACGTCAAAGGTGAGGAAGTAGGTATAGATCGGGTAGGTGGTGTCATTGCTGATGATGATCATGAAGACGCCCTGCACCAGGTGCAGGAAGCCCATGATGAGATTGAAGCGGCGCAGCCCTCTGTATGTTCGCTCTTCCGACATCTCTTACCTCCTTATGCGGCGGTATGGGCTTTTCACGCCCTGGTTGAACGGGTACGACTCCCACTATTATACGTCCACTTCGATTCCAAGACAAGGGGGATTTGTTTCGCCGGGTCAGGGCAGCGGTAAGTCCGTGAGATGCGAGATCCCCAAAAGGTCAGGGTTTGAGTGACTGTGGGCCCCGCGAGGTCTTTGGGATACCCCGTCCCACTATGCTGATCCTCGCTGACCTGCCGCGACGCGTGACCCTTTGTGTGACCTTTGGCACTACCTGATGTGACCCTGTGGCTTGTATCCTTTGCCCATAGCCAAGAACGATATCCATTCATGAGTCAGGGAGGAACAAGATGAACATACTAGCCATTAACTCCAGCCTCCGAGGCGGGGGCCACAGCAAGACTGAGCTGATGACGAATCACTTGGTGGACGGCATGCGCGAGGCTGGGGCCGAGGTTGAGATGGTGAACCTGCGCGATAAGGAGATTCGCTACTGCGTGGGATGCTACACCTGCATGACCAAGGCCCCAGGCCGTTGCGCCCTCGACGACGATATGACGAACGAGATCTTCCCCAAGTGGCTGGCAGCGGACCTCGTCGTCTACGCTACGCCGCTCTTCTACCATACGGTTAATGCTCCGATGAAGGCCTTTATCGAGCGCACGTTCCCCGTGGTGGAGCCCTTCCTGGAGCAGCGCGACGATGAGCGGTGGACCCATCCCCTGCGCCACC
>CAYQZG010000269.1:0-3514 GCA_964421785.1 uncultured Anaerolineales bacterium | reverse complement strand
CACGGGCGGACGGCGCTCCACGGGCGGGAAGCTCCGGCGTGGCGTGGTCGGAAGGCGTCGCGGACGATGGCTTGACGATCCCGCATCCCGGGAGTCCCAGCAGCGGAAAGGACGCGAGCAGCAAGAGAGCCGCCAACAGGCGCTTCATCGGCTCAGCTCTTTCGTGATGATGCCGCCGAACCGGCGGGGCCGCGCCGGCGAGCGTCGCGGGCAAGGCCGGACAGGGCCGCGAGCAGAGGAAGGGCAAGGTCGAAGACGAAGAAGACCAAGAAGACCAGCCTCAGCATGGCCTGGTTGAAGAGCTGCCCCAGGATCAACCCGCTCGGAAGCCAGACCGCGATGGCGATCAGGGGCCACGGCCACAGGGCGGCCAGGACGCGCAGCGCACGATCGGGGGGCCAGGTCCGCCACCAGCGCAGCGGGGTGTTTATCCGGGTTCCGGCGGCACCGGCGATGAGGCCGATGAAGGGGGCGACGAAGCCGCCGCCTATCAGGAGCATCATGATCGACAGCAGGATCAGGGCCATGCCGCCGCGCTTACGCTGCACGAAAGCGATCGACCAGATGATGGCTATGCAGCTGGTCACCACCGTCAGCACACCGGCCGCCAGAAAGCTGGGCAGGACGGTTATGGCCGGCAGGCAGCCGTGCCAGGCCGCCTCGGCCCGGCAGGGCGGACCGATGGCGTTGATCATGACGCCGCCCGGCGCCACATTCCCCTGGAGGATCTCGTAGACGCCGTGTTCCAGGGCGATCAGGCCGGCGTAGATCCCCAGCGCCTGGGCCGCTCTCCTGGTTGTGGTGTTTGTGGTCATGTGGATCGCTCCCGGTTCTGTCTGTCGTAGGCGAACGCCGAAACGATGGACAGCACCATAAGGCCGATAATCATCAGGGGGCTGAACAGGCCGCTGCTCATCAAGAAGGCGTTGAAGAAATGCCCGATGACGAATTGTCCAAGGGTCCACACAAAGAAGGCCACCAGCGGCCAGGGCCACAGTCTGGCCAGGAAACCGGAGACCCGCGTCGGCTGACCCTTGACGGGGGTGTTGATCCTGGTCCCGACCACGCCGGCGACGACGCCGATCAGTGGGGGGAACAGTCCGCCGCCGGCGAGGAGCAGGGCGATGGATAGGAGGATCAGCACCAGGCCGCCACGCTTCCTGTGGACGAAGAACGCGGCCCAGATCATTGTGATGAGGCCGACGATGAGGGCCAGGATGCCCGTCACCAGGAAGTTGGGAATGATGGTCATAGCGGGTTCGCAGGCGTGCCACACCTGCTCGGGGTCGCAAGGGTGACTGCGTCGACCCGCGGTCCCATGGAGGCGATCATGACGCCCTCGGGCCTGACGTTCCCACGCATGATCTCGAAGACGCCGTGTTCCGGGCCGCCGAACCCGGCGAAGATGCCCAACGACGAGGCTACGATCCGTGTTGCTTTTCTCACTGGTTGCTCCTTTCCACTGAACCCGACGTGACCGTCGCTATCCTCTTCTGGCGAGTGACGTCCTTGGCCAGTTTGAACAGGCTCACGGAGACCATGATCCACCATGTGAACCAGAGCAGGCCGTTGATGGGCATGACGACTGCTGCCACGGCCGGGGCGAGAAGCCAACTGATGTAGTTGGCGAGGGCGGCGAGAAACCCAACGATGCCCACGTAGGCCGCCGGTCTGCCAAGAGGGGTGTCTACGCCGCTAGACCGAACCTGTAGGATGACGATAGACACGACCAGACCGGCCACGGCCATGAACAGGAAACCGAGGGTTTGGGGCGTGGAGGCGCTCACCTGGGCCATGGTCTCCCCTGCCGCCACATAATTGTTCTCTGCGTCTCCCCTGTCGCCGCCGCGTGCCGTTCGCTGAGGGGAAGGAGGGAGAGGTGGAGCGTCCGTGGCACGATGAAGACGACCGCCCCGAGCAGGGCGAAGTAGAGGGAGACGGACATCTCGGAGGGGCGGACGTGTCTGAGGGCCGCATAGAGTGCCAGGAACATGATGCCCAGAAGCGCGAACGAGATCATGTCCAGGGCGTTGAGGTACCAGAGGGCGAGGAGCCTGCTGCGCTGAGCGAGCGCGTACCAGCCCTCAATAGTGGTCGGATACGGATCCCCGACGATCACAATGCTGAACTCGAACAGATAGAAGGCGATGGCAATGAGCGGCGCGACAGCGCCAGCCCAGTACAGTCTCTTCCATCTGGTGTTCTTCATATGATGCCTCCTTGGGCGTCTCGCTTGACGCTCTATGGTGGTGTCCCTGCCTTTGGGACCTTCAGAAGAAACAGCAGTGCCAGCGTGCACGCCCCCAGGGTAGCTCCATTGGCGTAGAAGGGCATAGCTGGGCCGAAGGTCTGGTACAGCCACGCACCGGCCAGTGGGCCGATGGCCGCGCCCAGGTCGTGACACATCACATACAGACCAAAGGCCCGACCCCGCTGACGGGCCCCGGTCAGGTCAGCCACCAGCGCTTGCTCCGCCGGGTCTCCAGCTGCGTAGCAGGCCTCTTGAAACGCCCAGAGCAGGGCCAGCGCAACGACGTTACCCAACGCCGGGATGACGAATGAGCTGACGGCAGCCGCTGTCAACCCCACCAGCATCATCGTTTTGCGGCCGAATCGGTCTGCCAGACTGCCCAGCCGCGAGGGCAGCAGGGCCCACACCAGCCCGGTGGGCAGGAAGGCCCAGGAGAGCGTCTCGACGCCCACGTTGAGCTTCTCCTGCAGGAAGATGATCAGAATGGGCGCAATCATGGCCACGGAGGCCCCCGTTACCAGCGTCACAAGCAGCAGGAGCACCCACGTCCGTGACCAGCGGATGGGCTGGTCCTCGTGCGTCGCGGCCCCGGGTTTGGTCTCCGGCAGGCGGCGCAGCGCCACGAAGAAGGCGTACAGGTTGATGACCCCGTAGACGACAAAGAGCATTGTCCAGCTGCCGATCTCGGTGACCTGCCCCCTGATGCTTATGCGTGCGTTGAGCAAGACAAGGCCTGTTACCGTCCCGGCGATGGCGCCCCGGCTGCTGGCCTGGGCGACGCCGCCAAAGGCCTTGCCACGCCCTTGCTCGCTGGCCACATCGGCGGTGATGGCCCGGGCCGAGAGCCACATCAGTGAGGAGGAGATCCCCTGGAATACGCGCGCCAGCAACACGGTCCACACCTTATCGATGAAGGCGAAGCTGACCATGGTGACGGCGTATCCGCCCAAGCCAGCGACCAGAAAGCCACGCCGCCCGAAGTGATCGAGACCCCAGCCTACCAACGGACGCAGCAGGACCGTCATCAGCGAGAACGCTGTGAAGAAGAGCCCGATCTCCACCACGCTGGCACCAATCTCCCTGCCGTAGACCGGCAGCATTAGGCTGAGAATGAAAAAGGGCATTGAGACGAGGAAGACAGCTCTCCTCAGGGTGGCCAGCGTCCGGGCAGGCTTTGCTTCCACGGTCGTTACCTCGCAGCGATAGATGTACTGATGCCGCCGTGCATCAGGATTCCGTTTGATCCCTGCCGTCGGGACGACG
>CAYQZG010000268.1:0-3552 GCA_964421785.1 uncultured Anaerolineales bacterium | reverse complement strand
GAGATCACCCGGCGGAGCGGGGCGCGTGTGAGCGTGCCCGACGGAGCGATGAGCGACGATGGGCGTCTCTGGGGCTGCTACTTGCACGGCCTCTTCGCCAATCAGAACCTCCGCCGCGCCTGGCTTGCCACGCTGGGCTGGCAGCCTCACCTAAGCAGCCTAGGCTCATCGGCAGCCGACTACGAAGCTGCTTTCGATCGCCTGGCAGATACGGTCGCTTCCGTCCTTGATATGGAGAGGCTGGATCGCCTGATCCAGAACCAGAGGTAGCAGCTGGGGCAGCGGAACCTACCCCCATCCAACAGGAGCATATGCACGGCGGCACGACCAGTGCTGGCTACCTTTCCAATCTATGCTATACTCAGCTATGAAACCCTACTTGACACAAGGGCAACCACATTATGGTGATTGTTCTGGATTCGAAGGATGAGGATGATCAACCAGAAATCAAGGAGAGCTCATGTTCAGTCTGGCGGATTTTGAGCCTTGGTGGCGTTTCGGCTTCGCCCTCTTGATCGGAGCCTTGATCGGATTGGAGAGAGAGTTCTATCAGCAGAAGGAGGAATCTCCGGATTTCGCAGGCATCCGAACCTTTTCTCTGATCGCTCTGCTGGGCTCCGTCTCTTCATTTCTTGCCGACAGTTTTGGGATGATCCTGACTGGCGTAGCCCTGGCCGGACTGGCCCTAATGGTCACGGTCAGCTACTATGGCGCGTTGGTGCGCAAGGGGACGGAAAGTGGTATCACAACCGAAGTCGCGGCGCTCCTGACCTTCCTGTTCGGTGTGTTGGTCATGGGTGACCACCCCCCGGTCGCCATCGCCCTCGCTGTCGTCACCTCGCTACTCCTCGTTTCGAAGGGCAGACTGCACGGATTCATTCGAAGCATGAGTCCCGAGGATATCCACCTAACCCTCCAGTTTGCCCTGGTAGCTGCGGTGATTCTGCCGCTGCTTCCTAACCGGACCATTGATCCGCTGGGGTTGTTGAACCCTTTCCAAATCTGGTTAATGGTCGTCTTCGTCTCCGGGATAGGGTTCAGCGGCTACGTCTTGATGAAGGCCCTGGGGCCGTCGCAGGGAATCAACCTCACAGCCATCCTCGGCGGCCTGGCCAGCAGCACAGCGACGACGATCAGCTTCTCCTCCGCCAGCCGGAAGTATCCCCAGATGGCTGGCGACTACGCACGGGCTGTCATCCTGGCGTCCACTGTGATGTTGCCCCGCGTCCTGCTGCTAGTCTTGGTCGTCCATCCTCCTTTGATGCTGAAGATCATCATCCCTTTACTCACCATGGTGATTACTGGATCCTTGTTTGTCTTCGTAAACCAAAAAGGTCGCCCGAAAGGAAAGACCACTGCCTACCAACCCTCTGAAATCGAAAACCCTCTCAAGCTATCAACAGCGATCAAGTTCGGTATCCTCTTTGCCATTGTCCTGGTCGTGCTGGAGTATGCCCAATCGTTTCTGGGATCAAAAGGCGTCTACTTAGCCAGCTTTCTCTCCGGGTTGACCGATGTCGATGCCATAACGCTTAGCGTGACGCGTCTGGCGGCCAACGCCCAGTTGTCATCGGATGCGGCTGGTACCGCTGTGGTCATCGCTGCTCTGATGAACACCGTTTCCAAGGGGGCCATCTGCTATACCTCCGGCACGTCAGAGCTTCGACGTCCCGTGCTCAAAGCCTTTGCCTTGATGGTAGTCGCAGGAGCAACCTCTGAGGCCCTGGTACTGCTTCTATCCTAACATTGGGTTTGACCAGCACTTCAACAATCACATAATTGGAAATCAACCAGCTGCAGCTACCGAGACGCGTAGCGCACGCCCATCACGCCAGCACAGATCGGCGGCATTGAACCGCACGCAGGTGGTTCCATCGCCCGCTGCTGGTCGGCATAGCAATACGGCTCTAGTTCCACCTCAACCCGGCCATCTTGCCACATCACCCGTCCCGACCGTTAAGGTAAATCAAGTCTTTGGCCAGGTGAGGCGCGCACAGACTGTCGTCTTCCTCCTCGCGCGTGTAGAGGTATTCGCGTACCCCGGAGTGGACCTTGTGGGACCGTTAGAGGGCACGGTCTTTCATTTCATGCTGCCCGTTCCGCAACCAACCTTCTGATCGCATCGACACGCCGCTTGGTCGCCGGAGCCATCAACGTGACGCCCCTCAACACCCTCGGCAAGAGGCAGCCCCGGCCCTTCGCTGCTGCTATGAGATCCGCCCTGCCGCTAGGAGTTGCGCAGGACGAGAGGCAGAAGCACTCTATGCGGCGTGATCACCCGCCCGTGGATGTCCTGGTAGCTCGTGCCGTGGCGGTCGTGCTCCCACACCACCAGGTAGCCTGGCGACCCGGCGGAGACCGCCGCATCGGTACGATCGTAGGCACCATAACCAGCGACGAGGCTGAACAGCTCACCCTGTGTCTTATCAGTTCCCAGCAGTCGCCCCCAAACCCCAAACGGGCCAGTGAGGTCGCTGTACTGCTGCTCCCAGACAACGAGGTAGCGACGTTCTCCCGGGGCACAATCGACGTCTGGGTTCATTTCATGCACAGTTGTGCTGCAGATGTTCTTCACATCGGCGACGGTCCCGTCACCTTCGATGAAGCGCCCATAGATGTCGTATTGGGTGTCGATGTTGGACTGCCAGGCCACGAAGTACTGGTCCCCGGCTTCGCAGGCAGCCGCAGCCGGATGTAGCTCGGCATCAGGCCATTCGGCGATGCCAAATTCGCCCCCGAAGTCGTGTGAGAGATCGCCCGTCAGGCGGATCCCAAAGATGTCCAGAGCGTTGTCATAGACCACGAGGTACTCGTTGCGCGCCAGATTGTAGGTCACGTCGGCGTTGACGCGGTTCTCTGCGACATCCCAGATGGTGAGGTCGCTGTCGCCCCCGGGAAAGCCCCCCGTCGCGCGCACACGGCGTGCACTGATGTACATCGGCAGCGTGCCAGACTGATACTCGTTGTGCCAGACGACCACGTACTCCTCCCTGGCACGCCCATAGGCCACCTTGGGATTCCACTGATGCGTCTCCCACGTACAGATGGTGAACTCGGACAGACTACCACTGGGGCCGTCCCAGGGGATGAAGCGTCCATAGAGGTCCCAGTCAGCGCCATTGCCCAACTTGTCAAAACTCCACACCACCAGGTAACGATCGTTCACGGGATCGTAAGCCACATCTGGTTGGGCGCTGTCTCTGGTGTTGTGCGCGTAGATGTCGAACGTGCTCAGCACGCTGCCCTGGCTGGAAACCCGCGCGCCGCGGATATCCCGGCCTCCGATCGGCCCCGAGGTGTGCCACACGACCAGGTACTCGTGGCGCTTCCAGTTGAAGGCCACAAGAGGTTAGACAGCCTACGAGCTCACCCGATAGATTGCAGGGCTATCAGATGGTAGTCTTCTCCACATTTTCTACGTGAACTATCGTACCTGTCCAGTTTTCGGGGGTCAGTACACAGCTTACTTGTCCAAGCTGACGTGAGTGCCATGATAGGAGGGAAAGACCAACTTTGGTCGGTTACGAGTCGGTCACGAGTTGGTTACGAAAA
>CAYQZG010000267.1:0-3570 GCA_964421785.1 uncultured Anaerolineales bacterium | reverse complement strand
ACGTGGTCGTCTTCGTCGGCGGCCTCGACGGGACGCAGGAGGGGGAGGAGCTCGATCGGGCCAGCGGCTCGGTCCAGCTGCCCGGGCAGCAGCAGGCGCTGATCAATGACCTGGCGGCGGTCAACCCCAACCTCGTCGTCGTTCTGGAGAGCGGCGGCATCGTTGCCCTGGAGCAGTGCTTCGACAATGTCAAGGGGCTTCTCTACGCTTTCTACCCGGGGCAGGAGGGCGGCCGCGCCATCGCCGAGGTCCTCTTTGGAAAGATCAATCCGAGCGGAAAGCTGCCGGTGACCATGCCGCGCGACGACGATCAGCTGCCGGAATGGAGCGATCTCGATTTCAGCGGCGACGTGGTGGATGGCTTCGGCTACCGACGCTTTGATGGCCTTGGGTTGGCCCCGCAATACGCCTTTGGTCACGGGCTCAGCTACACCACCTTCGAGTATGGCAATTTGACCCTGACGCCCGCTTCAGCCTCCGGAGAGACGCCCATTCTCGTGCACGTCGACGTGACGAACACGGGCCAGATCACCGGGGACGAGGTGGCGCAGCTCTACCTCAGCGCTGACTTCGCCGATCCGAGGGCGAGAGATGTAGTGCCGATGCCGGTCAAACAGCTGCGCGGCTTCGAGCGGGTCACGCTGACGCCGGGGAAGACCGAATCGATCACCTTTGCCCTTGGCTCAGAGGAACTCTCCTTCTGGTCGGTCTCTGACGATAGTTTTCGCGCCGAGGCCGGCACCTACACCGTTCACGTCGGAGGGGCCTCGGATAACCTGCCTCTCTCCGGGACGTTCGAGCTGACGTCCTCCGTGCTCTATGACAGCGCCACCGGCGAGACATCCCCCGCCCTGGCCCCCGTCCTGGAAAACGCGGCGCTCCATCGCCCGGTGACCTGTTCGTCCATCGAGACGGACACCTACGCCTGCGAAGACGCCGTCGACGGCGATCTCATGACGCGCTGGAGCAGCCGGTTCAGCGATCCGCAGTGGATCGCGGTGGACCTCGGTGCGCGGCAGCACATCCAGCGCGTGATTCTCCGTTGGGAGACGGCCTACGGGCGGGCCTATCGGATTCAGATCTCGGATGATGCCGCCCATTGGACCGACGTCTACAGCACGACCACGGGTGATGGTCAGGTCGATAACTTGGATCTCTCCTGTCCCAACCTAAGAAAGGGAAGCGGCCCGGGGACGGGCTTGGCGACTATGGGCCGGTATGTTCGCGTCTATGGCACGCAGCGGGGTACGGGATTTGGCTACTCGCTGAGGGAGTTGCAGGTCTATGCCGAGTCTTACCAAGTCCATCTGCCGCTGGTGATGCACCAGTTCTCATCGCCCGACCCACCAGCCGACACGATGCGCTCGCTTACCATCCTGGTGGATGATTTCAGGCCCCAGCCCTATCATGGCCAGCCCGCTTATCGCTACAATCGCCTGGGCGGTGATCGCGGGGCGGTCAATCACAGCGCCTTGGACTGGGGCAAGGGGCGGGTGACGACCACCATTTCCGCATCGTGCACAGCACCAAACGCCTGGGGCGGGCTATGGATGAGCCTGAATCACCCGCTTGGTGAGGGCTTGCCCATCGATTTCTCGGCGATCCTACCGGCACAGGTCTCGCCGCCCTATCAAAGCCAGATCACGGGTTTGAGGGTCGTCATTGCCGATGGGACGCCGGGCAGAACCCTCAAGCTAGAGCTCAAGGAGCGGGGCGAGCTGCGTTGGAAAAAGGAAGTTGTCCTTGATGGCGGACCGCAGATCGTATGCTCTGATTTGCCGGCTCTGGGAGACGTCAATGAACTCCTCTGGGTTCTGGATCACGCATCCGGCGGTGATTACGTCGTCCTCGACAGCGTCTCGCTCACGGCCACGACGCGGATCACGGATGCGGCCACGGCCGCGTTTGTGTGGAGCTATGGCATGCTCTTGCACAACTGGCAGGCGACGACGGGGCTGGTCCGCGACAAGGCCAGGGACGCCAGCGGTGACTTTGACGCCATCCAGGCCACAGGCAGTCTGGCGGCCGCGACCGCCGTCGCCGAACAGCTCGACATCGTGACGCACGCCGATGCGGTCCGGACGGTGGACAGGATCAGCGACACGCTGCTTCTCGATTTGCCTCGCTTCCATGGTCTGTGGCCTCATTGGGTCGAGGTCTCATCGGGGAGTGAGATCACCATCGTGCACAGCACCGAATGGTCGTCTGTGGACACAACGATCGCCGCCGTCGGTCTGCTCGCCGCCCAGAGTGGCCTGGGGATGGACACGTCGGGCACGGAGCAGATGCTTCAGGCCATCGACTGGCACGATCTGCTCATGCCAGGCGGCATCTCTCACGGGTACACGTACGCGGGCGAGCGGATCTCCTATGCCTGGGACACCTTTGGTGGGGAGAGCTGGCTCGTCGAGCTGGCCTACGCCGCAGCAACCGATCAAGTTGCGCCGATGACCTACCCCGCACCGCCTACGGCCAACGGGTCCGGCTTCATTGACGAGCTGGCGTGGTTGTTCGTGCCACCACCGCCCGATCTGGATTATTGGGGCACGGATTGGCCGTTGTATCGGTCGGAGGCAGCGGACCGTCAGATAGCGTACTACCCCACAGATTATGCCCCATCCTGTTTTGATCGGCTGGGGCTGTTCGGGTTGTCGGCCGCCGAGGTGCCGGCCCCGCCGTTGGATCCTCAGACGTGCGTCTATCAGGCCTTTGGCGTGGGAGGGCGCTTCGCATCCGCGAATGATGGTTCAGACATACTGAGGGCGCCGGTTGTCGTCCCCCACTATGCCGCGCTGATCGCGTCCCTTCGTCCCGAGGAGGCCATCGAGATGTGGTATTGGCTCATCGACGAGGGGTATTTAACTCCTCTGACCAACGTCGAAAGTCTGGTGTTCCCACCGGATGCCGCCTGTGATTCCGCCGCGCCAGATTGGAATCAGCTAAAAGGGTCGTGGAATCTATCGCTGCAAACCCTGGGCTGGGGACGCTATCTGGCCGAGAGAGAGGGCCGGACTCCTATTCTGTGGCGAATGACGACGGCGAATCCATTTTTGCGCGAGGGGTATCTCCTTATCTCCAACCTGCCCTCTCCTTGAGCATGGTCTAAACTCGTCTCGGCAAACCGGTAGGGCCTGCGTTTATTGGAATGAGTATGAGTGAGTTGGATAAGCAGACCCAAGGAGGAAAGATGTCCAAGATCAGAGCCCTCATCAATCTCTTGTTCGTTCTCGCAATCATGGCAGTTTCCTTTTCACCGGCAGGAACCTACGCCAGTGAGACCAACGATATCCCGGAGCCGCTCCCCCACGACTGCGGGGGTGTCGCGCCCAACGACCCCGATGCCTGCTGTGCCTACGGCTACGTCTATCATGGGGACGAGCCCGTGGGCGGGGCGAGCGTGCGCATCGAGAGCGCTCATCAAACACTGACGATGACCACCAGCGGTGGCGGCGAGAGCAGCTATCCCTACTACGTCGTTGACCTCAGCTCCACCCCGCTCTTCGCCGCGGCTGAAGACGTCATCACCATCACCGCGTCGTACAGCGACATGGTCAGCGCCCGCACCTGGAC
>CAYQZG010000266.1:0-3697 GCA_964421785.1 uncultured Anaerolineales bacterium | reverse complement strand
CGACGGCGGACGGCCGACGGTAGACGAGGGAGGAGAGGTTTGTCTGTGGGGTTATTGTTTTGTTAAGGAGCTGTGGTGGTGCTGCGATGGGAGGCAGCGTTGACTTAAAGGTGATGTAATTATACCATGAGGGAATCTAGTTGTCAAGGGGGCAAGTTGGGGATCCGTGGTAGTGATTCCAGGACGCACGGGCCCACGCCGAGAACACTGAAGCCACTGGGCGGCCCCTCTCAGTGTTCTCGTGGATTCAGCGTCTCAGTGATTCGAGTGCCAAGTGCGGTGCACAAACTGAACGAACTGAGCCTTGATATTGGTCCGCTGACAGAGATCTGCAAGCGGGGTTGGATTCAGTGTTGGGAGTCGCTCGAGAAGCTGGAGCGGGAGGGAGGAAGTCATCTTGTTCGCCGAGCATCAGCAGCGCCATCCGGGCATCGTGGTAGGACGGCTGCAGCACGAAGAGCTGATCCCGTGGAAGAACCTGCGTGAGCTGTTGGTTCCGGTGGAGAGGCATCTTGGCGCGTGGATCGACAAGCCTGGACCTGGCGACGAGACGCCCCCTCGAGTGACTGCAGACGATTGCTCGTGATTCTCTTTATATCTCTGGGTTCGTGTCGGTTTGACATCCGCGTTGCCGGTGCGTGAGGTTTGGGGCGCAAAGGAAGGGCGCGGGGCTGATGGACGATCTACTGACAGGGCGGGTGAGAGTGATGTGAACCACTGAGGTCCCTGACGAGTTGAGCCGTCTTCAGTGCTTTCGCGCATTCAGCGATTCTAGGGCTGATGGACATCGTCCATCCATCGGATGTGCGTTTGCTGGTCCAATGACCTGGTGAGCGCAGAAAGGAGAGATCATCGATGCCCAACAAAGATGATTTGAAAGGCTTGGAAGTCTACTGTCGGAATGAGAAGTGCGGTGATCCCGTTAAAGGACGTGACGGTGTGGTGCACTACACCAAGCGGCGCATGAGCTTCATGGGTTTCACTGCTCTCTGGAAATCAGCCATCGGATGATCCAGTGCGTTTTAACGCACTTCGCTTATCAGGCCACGATTTCAATCGTTGGCCTCGATATCTTCCTTGTGGTATAATAGCACAAAATACTCGCATATCTTGTGTTATTCCAGGAGGTGAAGGATGCCCACAACCACGGTTCAATCGACCGACCTGCGGCGGCGGGTGCGGGAGGTGCTGGACCGCGTGCGAATGGAGCAGGAGCCGGTCATCGTGCAGACCTACGACACCCCGCAGGCGGTGCTGATCCCTTACGAAGACTTCGAGGCCTACCAGGCCTGGCGGGAGCGCCGGCGAGAGCGCGCGGCCTGGCTCGACGAGCTGCGCGCCATCGCCCGGGAGGTGAGCGAGCGCGCTGCCCTCTCCGACGCTGAGGCCGAGGCCCTGATCGACGAGGCGGTTAGGGAGACGCGCGGTTCATAATGTGCCCAGCTCGCAGAGCCGCTCTCCGAGTCGTCTTCGACGCCAACGTCCTGGTGAGCTACTTGCTCACCCATCGACCGCCCATCGCCACGCTGATCGGCGTCTACGTTGCCGGGGGGGACATCGTTGCGGTCACGGCGCCCGAGCTGCTGGAGGACCTTGACCGGGTCCTGCGGTATCCCAAGCTCCAGCCGTACTACACCGGGGAGGAGCGGAAGCGTTTCGTCGCGCTCCTGATGGCCCTCAGCCAGGTGGTGGAGCTGCCGGAGGAGATCCCGCGGATCTGCCGCGATCCAGATGACGATGCGATCATCGCCTGCGCCGTCGCCGGGGGCGCCGACGTGATCGTCAGCGGCGACGACGATCTGCTGGCGCTGGAGCGCGTGGGTGATGTTTCCATCGTATCCCTGTCCGGGGTGGCGGAGCTATTGGAGCAGGCGGTCTTCTGATCGCCTTTTTCAGGGAGCTATGAGTAGCGTCCACAGGAGGACCAATCGGATGACTGTAAAAACCTTAGCTGTAGAACGGTTTACGGCGTTTGATGAGCGGGTAACCTTCGACTTCTGCGAAGGAATCAATCTGCTCATCGGAGCAAACAGCACCGGTAAGACCCACGTGATGAAACTGTTATATGCTTGCTTGAAAGCATCTGGTGAGGTCAATGAGAAGCCTTCCCTGGAAGAAAAACTGCTGAGTGTTTTCAAACCCGATAGAATCGGCGGCCTGGTCCATCGCAGAGGGGCTTCAAATCGAGCGCGCGTGAAGCTGATCGATGAACGGGGTTCGCTTGCGTTCAGCCTGACCTCCTCGGGCCAGTTCTCTCTAGATCATCATGAGATCAACCATTCGGCGTCGGTGGTGTACTTGCCTGTGCGTGAGTTCCTCTCAATCTTCCCTGGATTCATTTCCGCGTACAAGCGTCGCGAAATGCAGTTCGACGAAACCTACTACGACCTGGCGGTGGCCCTGGACGCTAATCCGTTGCGTTCTTCGATATTGGAGGAGCGACAGAACCTGATTGACCCCTTGCGTCAGGCCATAGAGGGGCAGGTCCTCCAAGAGAGGCGTAGATTCTATGTGGAGCTGCCGGAAGGCAAACTGGAGGCGCCCCTCGTTGCTGAAGGCTATCGCAAGCTGGCGCAGCTTGTGTATCTCGTGAAGAATGGATCGCTAGAACCTGGCGGGACGCTGTTGTGGGATGAGCCATCCTCCAATCTCAACCCCAAGCTAGTCACCCATGTCGTGAAGGCGCTGATGGGATTGGCGGCATCTGGCATACAGATCTTCATCGCGACACACGACTATTTGCTGAGCCAGGAGCTATCCCTTCTGGCCGAATATCGAGCTAGCGAGGTTCCACTCCGTTTCTTTGCTCTTCACAAGCCTGGACCTGGAATCGGCGTGCGGGTTGAGAGCGGTCCAACGTTGACGGAGATTGAGCACAATGCTATCCTGGATGAGTTCGCTGCTCACTATGGTCGCGAGGTTAGTCTTTTTGCGGCGGAATCGGAGGAGACTACGCTATGACAACGTTTGAAGAAGGGAATCTAGCTTTCGATTTCGACGATAGCTGGCACGTGCTGAAGTATGATGAAGAGACTGACTACCGATCGATGGTAAGCGGCCTGCAGGCTACCAAAGGCGTTGACTTCATCGGTGTTCAAGATGGGACGACACTGTTTTTCATCGAGGTGAAGGACTTTCGCGGACATCGTATCGAGGCCAGGGACCGTCTGCACGGCGGCGCTCTGGCGGACGAGATCGGGCACAAAGTGCGCGACACTGTCGCCGGCATCGTGGGCTTTCAGCGGACATCTACTGTACGTGATATCTGGAGGCCGTTCTTGGAGCGGTTGGCAGATACGGATGAGCTTGTCAAGGCGATCGTCTGGTTGGAAAACGACCTCCCTCGGAACTGGCGGCAGCGACGCAAGGTGCAGCGCTCTATAAGCACAAACGTCTTCAAGAGGAGAATCAAGTGGTTGACGTCTCGTGTGCTGGTGTGCAGTGTGGGAGAGAATTGCCTGCCCGACGTTGACGTCAGGAACTTGCCGGGGGCCGGCAAGGCATAATGTGAAACCCTTCTGTGGGCGTGAGGTTGTGGGTAGTCTCCCTGTAGCGTGTTGTTGGGTTGCAGCACGCCACATTTGCCACTTCGCTCGCGCCGGATAGCCATATCCGGCGCCAAGGAGCGTAGGACCGTGAAATCACATTCAGAGTTGCCCCCAAGAACAACCGGACGCGGGGAGGTGCTGGTGGCGAT
>CAYQZG010000265.1:0-3720 GCA_964421785.1 uncultured Anaerolineales bacterium | reverse complement strand
ACACCATTTTCATATCCCGGCAGGGCAATCGCATACGGACACCGCGCGCTCCTAGTCCCCGTCTCGTAGGCGGCCTCCGCCCGTCGTCCTTTGGCGTGGACGTCCGCCATGTCCATGCTCTCTTGGCCGCAGCGCCCTCGAGGACGAGGGCTTTGAGCCTAAATGCGATTGCCCTGCATATCCCGGGTGCTGGTGATAGGAAGATGGGTCGCTATCGCACATAGTTTCTGTCCTGGGCGGATTAGGGTATAATGCCTACGTCATGGCATTTACCCTTCCTTTCAGCGCCATCGTTGGACAGAAGCGGATGAAGCGCGCTCTGATCCTGAACGCTATCTATCCCCCGATTGGAGGCGTGCTCATCCGTGGAGAGCGAGGAACAGCCAAGTCCACCGCAGCTCGGGCACTGGCGGCGCTGCTGCCCGAGATTACTGTGGTGGCCAACTGCCCCTTTGGCTGTGATCCCGATCGACCTGGAACGTGGTGCACGCAGTGTCGTGAGCGCGTTGAGCGTGGTGAAGACTTGCCGCGCACGCGCCGCCCTACCAGTTTCGTGAATCTGCCCGTCAGCGCGACTGAGGACCGGGTCGTCGGCACCTTGGACATCGAGCGGGCCATCCAGAAGGGGGAGAGACACTTCGAGCCAGGTGTCCTCGCTGCGGCAAACCGCGGCGTCCTCTACGTCGACGAGGTCAATCTGCTCGACGACCACGTCGTCGATCTGCTGCTGGATGCAGCGGCGATGGGCGTCAACGTCGTAGAGCGGGAGGGCATCTCTTTTCGTCACCCGGCCCGTTTCATCTTGATCGGCACGATGAACCCTGAGGAGGGGGATCTGCGTCCCCAGCTTCTCGATCGTTTTTCCCTCTGCGTCGATATCGAGACCATTCGTGACCCCGATCACCGCGTGGCGATCATGGAGCGAAATCTGGCCTTCGAATCCGACCCACGGGGCTTCTCCGACGCGTGGGCTGTGAAAGAGGAGGCCCTCTCCAGGCAAATCGCGCGGGCCCGCCAGCTCCTGCCTCAGGTCCAACACACGCGGTCGGATCTGGCGACAATCGCCACGGTGATGAGCGAGCTGGGCGTCGACGGGCATCGGCCGGATCTTGTCGTGCTCAAAGCGGCTCGCGCTCACGCTGCGTTCCGCAGTCGTCTCCACCTGACCAAAAGCGATATCCTGCTGGCCGCCGAGTTGGCCCTGCCCCATCGTTTGAGACGACATCCCTTGGAGGAACCGACGATCACCCTCAATGATCTCTCGGAACGTCTGGTCGAGGCTCGGGCGCAGAACCCGTCGGAAGGTGAGCACGAGGAGAACCCCGAACCATCAGAGAGCGCCGGCAAAAAAAAAGAGGTAGCGACGGAGGCTCCTGACGACGACGCATCGGCCGAACGCTCGCGCCCTATGCAGAGCCCTGGCCCTCAACACGTCCCGCGCTGGCCCTCAGAAGGACGCTGGTGGGAGGGAGGCGAGCAAGTCGACCCCGCTGAGGCGTTCGGGCCGAGTCGTTTGGAGACCCCCCTCGACCGGCTGACCCGATCCAGTGGCGGTCGGCGCAGCCAGACGCGCACCAGCCGTAAGCGGGGGCGATACATTCAGGCACGCCCATCCCCTGATGGTCCCAGCGACTTGGCCTTCGACGCCACCCTGCGCGCCGCCGCCCCGCATCAGGGCAAGCGCGGGGATGAGGGCCAGCTCGAGCAGGAGGGCGGCCCGGCCCTGGTGCTGCGCCCCGACGACTACCGGCGCAAAGTGCGCGTCACTCGCGCTGCCAACCTGGTGCTCTTCGTGGTGGATGCCTCTTGGTCGATGGCGGTGGCCGAGAGGATGGAGGCGACGAAAGGCGCCGTGCTCTCCCTGCTCACCGATGCCTATCAGCGTAGAGATCGCGTTGGGCTCGTCGTGTTTCAGAAGAACGATGCCATCGTGGCACTCCCGCCGACCAACAGCGTTGAGCTCGCTCGGCGCGCGCTGAGAGACCTCCCTGTCGGCGGAAAGACCCCCTTGTCGGCAGGGCTTCAGGCTGCCTATGACGTGATCGCCCGTGAGATGAGACAGCACCCTGATTTGATGCCCTTGATGGTGCTCCTCACCGATGGGGCCGGCAACGTCTCGATGACGAACCATCCGCCGCAGGAGGAGGCCTACCTCATCGCGGAGAAGTTCCCCCAGGACGACATTCGCTCGGTGGTGGTCAACATGGAGAACGCGGCCTTCGACCAGGGGTTGGCTCAGGCGCTGGCCGGGCATCTCAAGGCGCCGTGCTACACGCTGGCCGAACTGAAAGCGGAGTCGCTGTTGCGGACAGTGCGTGGAGAGCTAGCAGGGCGAGAGTCCCCGCCCTAACAGAGCGTCCTCGCGCGATTCCGCACCCCGGTTGCGGCCCGCCCTACTCGACGCCTCGCTGTCTCCTCGCCAAGGGCACCAACTGGTCGAAAGCCCAGTTCGCCAGAGGGACGATCATGCCGCGGAAATGGTAGGCCAGTCCGAAGAGGGAGTCAGACGCGATCAAGTACCGCTCCCTCCGTATCCCCCGGATGATGCCGGCTGCGACCTCCTCTGGGGCCACCGGCTTCCCGCCATCCGTGACCAGCCTGATCAACCGATAGACAATGAATTCGCCCGGCCGGCTGATATGCTTTGGCTTGACCATACCCTCCGTGATCTTTGTCTCCAGTGGCTGCAGTTCTCTGTCATCTTCCAGTTGAGGGGTATCAGTGTCATTGGGGATAACCATCGACACGGCGATGTTATACGGTTTCAGCTCGATCCTCAGAGCCTCGGTGAAGCCGCGCACCGCGAACTTCGATGCGCTATAGGCCGTGTAGCCAAACACGCCAAGGAACCCCGCGATGGATGAGATGTTGACGATGTGACCGCTCTTCCGGGCCGTCATGTAGGGAAGGACGGCCTTGACGCAGTGGAGCGTGCCGAGGTAGTTGACGTCTATCTGCTTCCTGAAGACAGAAAGCGGAAGCTCCTCGAAGTATCCAGGGTGCACGATCCCCGCGGAGTTGATGAGGATGTCGGGTGCGCCGCTGGCCTCCACAATATCCTCGATGGCGGATTCAGTCTCCTCCCAACTCGTGACATCGGCGGAGAAGGCTCCATACTGCTGGCTCTGATCATCCCCTTCTGCCTTGATCTCCTGAAGCACTCGAGTCAGTTTCCCTCGATTTCGCGCCACGATGAAGACGTTGGCCCCCTCCGCCGACAACAGCTTGGCTGTGGCCTTTCCGATGCCACTGGACCCACCGGTGATGATGACGTTTTTCCCCTTGAAGTGCGTGTCTGTCTTCCTCATCAAGCTGAGATACCCTCGCATCCTAGACCTAACAACAAAGAACCGCCCGCGCCGGCGAAATGCCAAACGCGAACGGCTCCTGCTGTGCGCATCTTCGGCACGTCGTGCTTCGTGCCCCGATCCGACGCGGTTAGTTAGTTGCTTCGCTAGAAGCCCGTGGGTTCTCCGATAGGAACCACATTGGCGGCCCGGAGGCCCTTAGCCCCCTCCTCGACGTTGAACTCAACTCTCTGGCCTTCATTGAGCGTCTTGAAGCCCCCGCCCTGGATGGCGGAGTAGTGCACGAACACGTCCTCCCCCTCCTCGCGTGAGATGAATCCATAGCCCTTGTCGTTGCTGAACCACTTGACGGTTCCAGTCTCTTTACCTTCCATCCTCCAGATTCTCCTTATGATAACTGTTGCTACTTCTA
>CAYQZG010000264.1:1172-3733 GCA_964421785.1 uncultured Anaerolineales bacterium | reverse complement strand
CCCCCACCCTGGCCCTCCCCCGAGGGGGGAGGGGAGTCTGCATGTCCTCTCTGTGTCCGAGATGGGGAGCTCTCGAATCCTTGCCAGGCTGTCGTCAAGACTGCCAAACGGTTCGTCCGAGCCGACTATGAGCCGCTCAGGCCCGAACACGTCCAGGGCATACGCAAGGCGTTCCGGAGTGATTGGATCTCCTCCGGAGGTATGGTAGTAGAGGTTCGGCAGATCGTCGGCGTAGTCGGCGACGAGCTCCAGCCCGAGCAGGTGGGCCAGGATGAAGCTCGTCTGGGGATGGCTCCTCATCAGTCCGATGATGGCTAGCTGAACCACGAACCAGGCGATCATCAGGCCGCCCAGGGCCATCCCGACCTCGCCAGCATGGCGATGACGAAGGAAGCTGAGCAGGCCTCCCAGTAGGCTTCCGATGCGGTTGACCCCAAGGAGAAGCAGCCCCGGGATCAAGTAGTTGGGGAGGAACGTGCCCTTGAGGAGCTCCGGCGAGAAGCCGATGCCGCTTCCAGAGGGATTTAGGATGAAGATCAATCCAGATGGTACGCCTGCGATGGCGATGAAGACCTGCAGGCGACCCAACACAAGCGCTAGCCGTCGTCTCTTTCTGTGCTTCTCCATGGTCGCGCCTAACCTCCGTTTCCCCATCTGCTGTGCTATCCATAGGCTATGTGCTCTGTTCCTTCGAAGAAGTCCAACGGCATATGGTTGGTCGCCATACGGATCTTGGGATGCGCCGCCCTAAACGCCCGCAGACGCGGCGTGTGCCTTCCCACCATGGGGCTAGCCAGCCAATCTGGTACCGCCTCGGTGAAGCCTATGGGCGCCGCGCTTCCCACGTTGAACAGCCAGCCGGACTCGGTCCTGATGGCGACGCCGCAGTGGCCGCGCGTATGGCCGAACAGGGGCACCAGCCACATCTCCGGCTGGAAGGGGAGGCGGATCGCCGCGAAGTCGAACCACCGCTCGCCCGTATCGTCGTACAGCACAACGTCCGGCCGGTGGGCCAGGTGACGTCGGACGTAAGCCAGGTCGAGTGGGCGCCGGGGGAACCTGCTGAAGGCCCGGTATTCGCGGCGGTGGACGTGAACGGTCGCGTGCGGAAAGTCGGGCAGGCCGCCGCAGTGGTCGAAGTGCATGTGGGTCAGCACGACGTGTTGCACGTCCTCGGGGCTATAGCCCAGGCGGGCCACCTGGCGCACCGCCGTCTCCTCCGGGTCCATAGGGATCCTGGCCACGAGCTGCAGGGCGCGCATCATAAGGGGCACACGGACGTAGTCGTCCTGTCCCGGCCCGGTATCGACCAGCAGCAGCCCTCGGTCGGTCTCGACCAGCAAGCAGAGCGCCCCGGTGTGCCAATTTGAGGGCAGCCGGAAGCTGAAGGTGAAGCAGTTGAGAAAGCGAATGGTCATCGGGTGTTCATTCTATTTCGTACAGTGGTGAACTGGTTTCCTCACGAGAGACCCGCGCGGTGGTTTGCCGCTCCCTGCCGTCGGGACGACGGCGCTCCGCGGCGCTGGGTTAGCGAAGCCTTGCGGGCTAATACCTCTCTCTCCGAGTGCTCAGCTCTGGAGGGGTTTCGCATCTAAGCCGGGGGCTTCGGCCAACTGCAGGCTTCTTGTACACGGCACAGCGAAACCCGACCCGAGGGTTGGGTCGCACCGAGTGCGACGAATCGCGGAAGAAGGTCTGGGCGTGCTCGGGGGGCGACGCCCACGAACCGCCGCGCAGGACGTGGTCGGTCACCAGATCCGGGCCCGAAGGGTTATGGTCCGGAGCGTAGGTATAGTAGTTATGGTCGAAGGTGTCGGCCACCCACTCGGCGGCGTTGCCGGCCACGTCCAGAAGGCCATCAGGGCTCGCCCCCTCCGGGTAACTGCCCACGGGCTGGACGCGGCCGTAACCGCCCTCCGCGGTGTTCGCCAGCCCGCTGTCCCACGCGTCGCCCCAGGGATACCGCCTCCCATCGATCCCCCGCGCCGCTCGCTCCCACTCCGCCTCTGTCGGGAGCCTTTTGCCCATCCAGCGGCAGTAAGCGTTCGCGTCGCGCCACAGCACGCCAGTGACCGGCTCTGCGCCGTGTTCCTCCGCCAGCCGGGCGTTCCAGCCGATAGCCTGGTATCCGGTCTCCGCCGCAAAGACACCAAAGGCCGCGTTGGTCACCTCGGTGCAGTCGATCGCGTAGGCATCGAGATAGACACGGCGCTGCGGCTGGTGGGAGCGGCGTCCGGCGTCCTCGCCCATCAGGAACCAGCCGCCTGGGATGACGACCATCGTCCCCGGTGCGCAAGCGGCATCTGGTTGGGGACGATCTCCGCAGGAGACCGAAAGGAAAAGGAGAGTCGACAGCGCCACCAGCGTTGAATTCTCCACAGATCGGCTCATGAACCCCGCTATCCCCCTCTATAGCGTCGTCTTCTCCGGCACCAAGACGCAGCAGCTCCCGCAGTGGTTGCCCCGCGCTACCAACTTAAGATCGACAGGCCTGAGGTACTTCCTGCGGGTCGACGCAGTCACCGGGTCGACGCAGTCACCTGGGCAGTATACTCGGGTGC
>CAYQZG010000264.1:0-1072 GCA_964421785.1 uncultured Anaerolineales bacterium | reverse complement strand
CGGGTCGACGCAGTCACCGGGTCGACGCAGTCACCTGGGCAGTATACTCGGGTGCGGCAGGACGTCAAGCACCGCATCGCCCATGGCTCTGAAGAGGTGTTTGCCTGAGATCCTGAGCAGGCGTACAATCCCGTTAGCTTGGATCAACTCGGGTCCGAAACGTTCCTTAGGGACTAGCTACAGATCATACGAGTCCTATCTGTCTCGACAACGGCACGGAGGTCTACCTATGAAATCACGACGTGAGACGCGGCGGGGCCAGCCGGCCCCGTGGCTCTATCTGTTCGGCGTCATCGCTTGGACCTGGACGCTCCACGGCATCGTGGTGCTCACCGGGAAGCCCATGCTTGAGTTCCCGGTCGTGATCCTGGCGCTGCTCGGCGCCCTAGGTCCCAGCATCGTGGCCGGCTTCTTGGTCGCCATGGGCCGTTGGGATTCGTCTTTGGATCGCAGCGTGATCCGCTTCTTTCGGCGCGCCTTTGACCCCCGGGTGCTGACCTGGCGCTGGTATCTTGGGATCCTGGGGTTGGTGGTAGCGCTCGCCGTGCTGCCCGTGTTGCTGGATCCCGTCGCCCTGCGGGAGCACGGGCTGATCGAGCGCGGTCCGGGGCTATTCCTGCTCGTTGGCTTGATCATTGGCGGCCTTGAGGAGCCGGGCTGGCGCGGGTACGCCCAGGAGGGGCTCCAGCGGCGCATGCCGGTGGTCGTTGCCAGCCTGGTGGTGGGTATCTTCTGGGCGGCGTGGCACCTGCCCCTGTTCTTCATCACAGGCACCTACCAGGCAGGCCTGGGGGTGGGCACGCTCGCGTTCTGGGCCTTCAACATTGGGGCTGTGGTGGGATGTCCCGTATACGCTTGGTTGTACAATGCCGCCGGACGCGTCACCTTGGCGGCTGTGCTCTACCATGGCCTCAGCAACCTGGTGCGCGAGCTGGTGCCCGACGTGTCGAACGCGGCCGAGGTGGGTGTGGAGGCCGCGCTGGCCCTGATCGTCACTGTGGCGGCCTGGGGTTGGATGCGCCGCCCACGCGCCGGATGACGGCGGGGAGGGAGAGAGAGGGAGTCGCTTCTG
>CAYQZG010000263.1:1820-3759 GCA_964421785.1 uncultured Anaerolineales bacterium | reverse complement strand
CGGCGGGACCCTCCCCGCAGTTTGTCTGCTCAAAGGGGATCGACCGATCCCCGTCCGCGGTCCCGACCTGGGTCTTTTGCCCGCTGACGGGCCGGGATCTGCCGATCCCTGGCGAGCGTGTAAATGGTGATGGACTTTCGCCGTCGTGTGCTAGGGTCTGTCGGCCAGCAGCGCCGTCACCGCCCGGCGGGTGGGCAGCGATGGCTGCGCGCCTGCCTTCGTGGTCGCGAGGGCGCCGGCCGCGTTCCCCCAGCGCGCCGCCTCGGCCAACGCTCGCCCCTCGGCCAGCGCCACGGCGAAACCGCCGACGAAGGCATCGCCCGCGGCGGTGGTGTCGACCGGCACCACCTCGAAGGCCGGGACGTGGGTCACACCGTCGGCCCCCGCCAGGAGCGCGCCGCGCTCGCCCAGGGTGAGGATCACGGTGCCCACGCCCAGCTCCAGCAGCGCAGCGGCCGCCGCCTCGGCCTGGGCGCGATCGGCGACGGGCATCTCGGTCAGCAGGGCCGTCTCGCTCTCGTTGGGGACGAGCACGTCCACGATAGAGAACAGCGAGGCGGAGAGCGGACGGGCGGGCGCGGGGTTGAGCACCACCGCCACCCCGTGAGCGTGCGCCATCTCGGCGGCCCGGGTCACGGCCTCCAGCGGGCTCTCCAGCTGAAGAAGGAGCACATCGGCGCGTGCGATGGCGGCCTCGGCGGCCTGCACATCGCCCGGCGAGAGGCGTCCGTTGGCGCCGGAGGCGACGACGATGCTGTTCTGCCCGGCGTCGTCCACCACGATGAGGGCCACGCCGGTGGCCGCCGCCGCATCCTGGATCACGAAGCTATGGTCGACGCCGTCGTGGGCGAGGTTCTCCAGCAGGGTCTGGCCGAAGCCATCGCGCCCCACGCGCCCCACCATGGAGACGCTCGCGCCCAGCCGAACGGCGGCCACGGCCTGATTGGCGCCCTTACCCCCGGGCATCTGGCGGAAATCGCCGCCGATGATCGTCTCGCCCGGCTGCGGGATGCGCGGGGCGCGGACGACCAGGTCTATGTTCAAGCTGCCGACGACGGCGACGCGAGCGATCATACGGGCAGAAGCGAGGAAGCGGTCAGAGGCGGTAGGTGGCTCCGGCCCTGAGCAGCTCGGTCTCGGCGTCCAGCTCCTCCTGCATGCGGGCCAGGGCGTGGTCGCCGGTGTCGTGCCCGGAGAGGAGCACGCGCCGGGGAGCGGCGGCGTTGATGGCCGCGATGGCCTGGCTCAGATCGAAGCCCGGGGCCTCGGCCCGGTCCGACAGGAAGCAGGGCTTGGGCTGCGAGGGCATCAGGTCATGGGGCAGGTGAACCTCGCGGGCCTGCTGAGCGGGCATCCCGCCCACGTGGTCCAGGTGCAGGTGGGAGATGATCAGGGCGTCCACCCGGTCCATCCCGCCATCGAGGCCCAGCCGGGCGGCGTTGTGCGCCAGCGCGGGGCGCATGGGCCCGAAGCCGACTGGGATCCTCGGCACCGTGGAAGGCCCATAAACGTCATGCTTTGTTGTCTCATCGTGGACCTCCGTGCCTGATGGACCCATCTGATGCTGAACTATCGGTCGTATGGCGAACCCGGCACCGCACCGTGCTGAACCACGGTGCTCATAGCTCAACCCCGCTACGCGGGCTGCGCCGCCCAGCCTGCGGAGCAGGGTTCCGCTTTCAGCCGTGGGGTTTAGCCCACGGCAATGCTCGCGGCGATGCAAGGCACCGACGTCTAACCGACCAGCTCCTCCAACCGATCCACCACCTCGGCCATGGAGGCGAAGGCTTTCTCCACCGGCTCCGGCGCGGTCAGGTCGACGCCCGCGGCCCGGAGGGCATCGAGGGGATAGACCGAGCTCCCCGCGCTCAGGAAACCCAGATAGCACCGTGCTGAACCACGGTGCTCATAGCTCAACCCCGCTACGCGGGCTGCGCCG
>CAYQZG010000263.1:0-1720 GCA_964421785.1 uncultured Anaerolineales bacterium | reverse complement strand
CCGGAGGGCATCGAGGGGATAGACCGAGCTCCCCGCGCTCAGGAAACCCAGATAGTCCTCGGCGGCTCCCGGATCGCCAGAGAGCACCCGGTCGGCCAGCGCGTGGGCGCCGGAGATGCCGGTGGCATACTGGTAGACGTAGAAGTTCATGTACATGTGGCCGAACTGCGCCCAGGTGATGCCGATGCGGTCGTGGTCGACGGCCACCTCGTCGCCGTACCCCTCCTGGAAGAGATCGGCGGTCAGGTCGATCATGCTGGCGGCGTTGACGGGAGCGCCGCGCTCCACCCGCCTGTGCATCTCCAGCTCGAAGCGCGCCAGCGTGGGCATGATGAAGAAATAGCGGTGGAAGTTCGACATGGTCTCCTCCACCAGGGCCAGTTGGAAGTCGGGATCGTCCTGCGTGCGGAAGAGGTAGTCCCGCACCAGGGCCTGATGGAAGTTGGAGGCCACCTCGGCCACGAAGAGGGAGTAGTGGCCATAGACGTAGGGCTGATGCGTCCGGGTCATGAGGGAGTGCATCGAATGGCCGGTCTCGTGCGCCAGCGTGCTGAGGCTGAAGACGTCGTTGGCGTAGCTCATGAGGATGAAGGGCTGTGTGTCGTAGGCGCCGCCGGAGAAGGCGCCCTGGCGCTTGCCCCTGTTGCGCGCCCGATCGACCCAGCGGCCCTCCAGGCAGCCCTCGCGCAGTTTGTTGACGTACTCCTCCCCCAGCGGGGCCATGCCCTCGCAGACCCAGTCGACGGCCTGCCGGTAGGAGACGTGGGGCTTCTCCTCCGTCAGCGGCGCCTTGACGTCGTAGACGTGGAGCTCGTCGTAGCCCAGGGCCTCGCGGCGGACGCGCCAGTAGCGGTGCCAGGTGGGCAGGTTCGCCTTGAAGACCTCGATCAGGTTGTGGAAGACCTCGGGGGGCACGTTGTTGGGGAAGAGCGAGGCCTCCAGCGACGAGTCGTACCGGCGCGCGCGGGCGTTGAAGACGTCACGCTTGAAGCCCCCCGTCTGCAGCCCGGCGATGGTGTTCTGGAAGGCCAGGTAGGCGTCGGCGTAGTGCTCCCAGGCGGTGCGACGCACCTCCCGGTCCACGTGGGTGATCAGGTCGTCGACGCTGCTCTGCCCCAGCTCCATCTCCTCGCCGTCCTCGTTGCGGGCGGGCTCGAAGGACAGGTCGGCGTCGGTGAGCACGCCGTAGGTGTCCTGGGCGCTGCCCAGCGGATCCGAGGCCAGCGCCAGAACCTCCTCGACCGCGGTGGAGCGCACGTGCTCCTGCTGGCGCTCGAGATCCTCCAGGTAGTGGCGGTAGATGGCCAGCTCGGGCTCCTCATCGAGCCAGTCGTAGAGGGTGTCGAACCCGATGGACATCAGCTCGGGCTCGATGAAGGCCGCCGCCGTGGCAGCCTGGGCGCCCAGGCTGCGCGCCTGGCCGGCCCGCGCCGTGGCCTGCTGGTCCGAGACGTCGACCGAGGCGGCCAGCATAGCGTAGACGACCACTCTCTCGGCCAGGCGCATGAGCTCTTGCATGGTATCGAAGCAGTCGAGCAGGGTCTGAGGACCTTCGTCCAGCCTCCCCTCGAAACCGCTCAGCTCGGGAAGCCGCGTCTTCAGCTCCTCGCGGGCCGCCTCCCAGTCGGCGACGGAGGCGAAGATGCTCTCCAGGTCCCAGGTCTCCTCCAGGGGAACCTGGTCACGGGGTGGAAGGGTAACTTTTGACACGATTATGGTC
>CAYQZG010000262.1:0-3788 GCA_964421785.1 uncultured Anaerolineales bacterium | reverse complement strand
TCTTACGCCTCACGTTTCACGCCTCACGTTTCACGCCTCACGTTTCACGCCTCACTTTTCACGCCTCACGTTTCACGCCTCACGTTTCACGCCTCACGTCTTACGCCTCACGTCCCAGCCCATTCAGTGCATCCTGAGCGGTGAGCCAGCCGGTGCCGGGGAACAGCCGCGCCACCTGGGGGGCGAAGAGCGGCGAGGTGGTCAGGACCTCTGGCGCCTCGTCGGCGATGATCTCGCCCTGGCTCAGTAACGCAACCCGATCGGCGGCCTGTGCCACCAGCTCGACGTCGTGGGTCACCAGCAGGATACTCATCCCCTCCGCCTGCCATTCTCGCAGGAGATGGACCAAGTCCCGTTTGGCCTGGTAATCGAGCCCGCGCGTCGGCTCGTCCAGAAGCAAGAGGCGGGGCTTGGTCACGGTCACGGCGCCCAGCGCCACCCGCTGCCGCTGACCGGCGCTCAGATCGCGTGGGTAGGCCGCCTTCAGCTCCTCCAGCTCGAGGCGAGCCAACAGATTCTCGGGCGCGATCGGCGGCCGATCCACTAGATCGTGGTTGCGCAAAGTGATGGTCAGCTCATCACCTACCGTGTCGGCGAACAGCAGGTCGCTCGGCTCCTGGGGCAGGTAGCCGACATCCTGGGCGATCTCGGCTGTCCTCCGGCCGACGAGCAATTGATCGTCCATCTTGATCCTGCCATGCTTCGGCTTCAGAAGCCCGACCACACACTTGAGCAGCGTGGTCTTGCCCGAGCCGTTGCGCCCCATCAACGCCACCAGCTCACCCGGCGCTATCTTGAGATCGATGCCCTGCAGGATGAGTCGCCCGTTGTAGGCGAAGTGGAGATCCTGAATAAAGAATCTCGCGCCGTCGTCATGCCTGCTCGACGAGGTGGGATCGTCACGTTGGCCCCTCTGGGCCTTGCATCCCCCGTTGGGAGACGGGACGTGCGCCGCGAAGCGGCGTCCCTCCTTGATGGTGAGCGGCAGCGGATCCCACCCCAACGCCTTGCCCAACGCGATCAGCGGCGGGTTCAGGTCGACCTGTTCCAGAACCTGACGCGGCGGACCGCTGAGTACCGAGTGGTCCGGAGTGGCGAGGTAGATCAGCCGATCGACGTAGGGCAGCACCCGCTCCAGCCGGTGCTCGGCCAACACGATGGTGAGGCCCATATCGTGGTTGAGGCGCACCAGGGCCTGCAGCACGTCCTCGGCCGACTGAGGATCGAGCTGCGAGGTGGGCTCGTCGAGCGCGAGGATGCGCGGGCGGAGCGCCAGCGCGGCGGCGATGGCCACCTTCTGCTTCTCGCCGCCGGATAGCGTGTCCAGTTGGCGGTCGCGTAACGACGCCAGATCCAACAAGTGGAGCACCTCCTCGACGCGCAGGCGCATCTCGTTCGGGGGCACGGCGGCGTTCTCCAGGGCGAAGGCGATCTCGTCCTCCACGCGGTCCACCACGAACTGGGCCTCTGGATCCTGGAAGACGAAGCCCACCACCCGGCTCAGCGTCTGCGGCCCCTCCTCAAGGGGATCGTGCTCGTCGACGACGATACCCCCTTGCACGCTGCCCCCGGTGAAATGCGGGACGAGCCCGTTCAGGCAGCGCAGCAGCGTCGATTTGCCCGCGCCCGAGGGACCCGCCACCAGGGCGAACTCCCCGTCAGCGATATCCAGCGTCACGTCGGACAGCGCCGGGCGCGAGGAGCCGGGATACGTGTAGCTCAGGTTCCGCAGGCGGATTGATGGGACGCTCTCGGGACGTGGCCCGTCGGCTGCGCTCGGGACGGCACCCTTCATCGTATACCTCATATCTCTATCACGCATACTTGCCTCATCATCCATCCTAAATCGTTCGTTCTAAGGTTTTCCCTGAGACATTCTGTTCGTCTCTTTATCTCTCTGCGTCTCCTGGGCTGCAGGTTGCACGCCTTCTTGCGCAACTGTCACGATCGCCGGCACCAATAACCCCAGCAAGGCCAGGCCGATGAACGGATCGAACGAGGGCAGGGTCAGCCCCGGATAGGGTGAGTAGTAGAGCACCTCCCGCTGCGTTAGCGCCACGGCTAGTGTCAGCGCGCATCCGAGCACGGCGAATGTGTCGCCGGACGTCCAACCGCGTGCCCGGTAGACGGTGTGCTGCACGGCCCTTCCGCTCATCCAGACGACGAAGCCGATGACCGCCGCCCCCGCCACCATCGCTGCGACGGCCGGGATGCGCCAGGCTGCTCTGAAGAGATAGGCCAACCAGCCACCGAGCAACACCAGCAGCCCCAGCACCAGCAGAACCTGTGTGCGAAAGGGTTGATCCTCGTCGGTGACGGCGCCGTAACCCCGGGCCACCATAGCCTCCGCCAGCCCCATGGCGCGCTCCAGGCCGCTCACCAGCAGAGGCACGACGATGGGCAGCCAGTCGCGTATGCCCTGCACGCGGTGACCGCGTACGGCCTGGGCCTCCCGGATGCGCTGCAGGCTGCGGGTTGTCTGGGGGATGAAGGTGAGGGCGATGGAGAGCACCACGCCGCCCTCGTGGAAAGCGCGAGGCGTCAGCTTGATCAGGTCGCGCACCGGCGTCACCTGATTGAAGACAGAGAAGGCGCTGAAGATGACGGTCAGCGTCAGGCCGTTCAGCGCGCCGAAGACCAGAGCCTCCAGCGTGATGGCGCCGCCCAGCAGCGGCAGCCAGTCCGGCAGGTGGAAGAGCACCGTGTCGCCGAAGTGGACGGTCAGTCCGTTGAACAGGGCCGATAGCGGTACCGCGATTATGGCGAAGCGGAGCGGCGACAGGGGCGCCCGCCGCCCCTCGCCGGTAGCGCAGGTGCCGCCGACCACCGTCGTGGTGAGCAGCATGACGATGACGTAGAGCGGACTGCGCGTGGACGAGGCTGTCACCAGGGTCGTCAGCGCCCAGAGGAGCCAGACGCGGGCGTCAAGCATGGGCGTCCACCTCGGTCATCGTTTGCTCTCCCTTTGGCCGTGAGTGAGGCGACCTCCGGGTGGGTTCCTCTTGAACCTGGAAGTGAAAGCGGCGTCGGAACCGTTCCAGGGCCTTGACCATCGGCCTGCCCAGCGCCAGCATGAGGGCCACGTTACCCACGGCCCGCGCCAGATCCCACGCCAACGAGGTGACGACATAGAAAACGCCATAGCGGGCCAGCGTCTCCCCCAGGCCGATGCCCGGCGCCCAGGTCTGTTCGGCCGGGCCGACCGCGAAGGGCCAGAAATAGATGTTCATAATGGCGCCGTAAAGCAAGCCCCAGATGAAGCCGAAGACGCAGAGCATAACCACGTCGAGGTGTGAAGCGTGAGACGTGAAACGTGAACCGTGAGGCACAGAGCGTGGTTCGCTCAGCCGTCCGGTCACCCATTCGCGTATGCGCCTCAGCCAGCCGGCGGTGAGGCCGGCCCAGCCGGCGGTGAACATCTGATAGGGCAGCCACGGCCCCACGCCGCCGGTGATCAGCCCAGACGCGAGCAGCGTGAACGTGCCCATCAGGAAACCGAAACGACCGCCGAAGACGTAGCCAGCGATGATGATGGGGGCGAAGATGGGCGAGAAACCGCCGGGCATAGGAAAGGCCACCTCCAGAAAGCGCAGCACACTGGTGACGGCCACCAGCACGCCGAGCATGGCGACCGTCTTGGCGCTGAGCGAGCGCCCCTGGAGCTCCACCAGGAGGGCGACGACGGAGAGCCCCACCAGGGCGGCCGTGAGCAGCGGCGCGTCCTGGCTATGCGCCATTCCGTGTCGAGCGACGGCGTCGCTGGGCATGAAGAACGGGTAGACGAAGGC
>CAYQZG010000261.1:0-3790 GCA_964421785.1 uncultured Anaerolineales bacterium | reverse complement strand
GCCATGGTGCGCCGTCGTCCCGACGGCTGGGAACGACGGGCCGCGTCGGTGCCCAGGGCCGCAACGACATCTGGCTCCACCGGGCCTTCGTCGCCTGCGACGCCAGGCTCCTGACCGGCTTCATCGAGCCGCACTTCTTCGCCGGCTTCTCGGGTGGCGGGAAGGCCGTCATGCCGGGCCTGGCGCTGCTGGAGACCGTCATGCGCAACCACAGCGCGGAGCACCTGGACAGCCCACAGGCGCGATGGGGGATCCGCGAGGGTAACCCGCTCTGGGAGGAGATCCACGAGGCGGCGGGCCTGATAGAGCCCACCTTCCTGCTGAACGTGACACTCAACCGCGACCAGCAGATCACGGGCGTCTTCGCCGGGGACTGGGAGGAGGCCCACGCCGAGGGATGCGGCTTCGTCAAGCGGACGGCTATGGTGCCGGTCGACGCTCCCTTCGACATCGTGATCACCAGCAACGCTGGCTACCCGTTGGACCTGAACGTCTACCAGGCCGTGAAAGGAATGAGCGCGGCCGCCCAGGTGGTGAGGGAGGGTGGCAGCATCATCATCGCCGCCGACTGCTGGGACGGCATCCCTGAGCACGGCGACTATGGTCAATTGCTACACGAATCGGACAACATCGCGTCGCTCCTCAGGACCGTGCGAGACCCAGACATCGACCGCCAGGACACGTGGCAGGCCCACACCCAGGCGCTCATCAGCCAGAAGGCGGACGTCTACTTCTACAGCCACAATCTGACGGACCAGCAGATCAGGGATGCGCTGCTCATCCCCTGCCGCACCGTCGCGGGCACCGTCGAGACGCTCTTGAACCGCTACGGGCCGGAGGCCACCATCTGTGTCCTGCCCGAGGGCCCACAGACTGTCCCGTACGTCCGCGCCGGATGACCCAACCCAGGCCCTCGAAGGAAGACGCGTGCAGGCGCAGCGGCGCGAACCACGCAGTCATCACCCACAAGGAGGCGTTATGACGGAGAGACACACCATCGGTTTCATCGGTCTCGGCGTTATGGGAAAGCCCATGGCGAGCAACCTGCTCCAGGCCGGCTACCCGCTGATCGTCCATAACCGCAGCCGCGAGCCCGTCCACGAGCTGGCCCACGAGGGCGCCACGCCGGCCCATACGCCGGCCGAGGTGGCCGAGGGGAGCGACCTGATCATCACCTGCCTGCCGGACTCCCCCGACGTCGAGCTCGTCGCGCTGGGGCAGAACGGCCTGATTGAGGGCGTCGAGCAGGGCGACATCTACGTCGATATGAGCACCATCGCGCCCACCGTGGCGGTGGAGGTGGCCGAGGCCATGGCGAAGAAGGGGGTCCAATGCCTCGACGCGCCCATCAGCGGCGGCGACGTCGGCGCCCAGGAGGGCACCCTGTCCATCATGGTCGGCGGCGACGAGGACATCTTCGATGCGGTCAAACCCGTGCTGGAGGTGTTGGGAGAGACTATCGTCCTCTGCGGCCCCAACGGTGCCGGTCAGACGGTGAAGGCCTGCAACCAGGTCCAGGTGGCGCTGAACCTGATCGGCATGGCGGAAGCACTGGTCCTGGGGGAGAAAGCGGGCGTCGACCCGGCCGTCGTGGTGGAGGTCCTGAGCGGCGGGTTCGCCCAATCGCGCGTGATGGATGTCCGGGGGCCAAATGTCATCCGGGGCATCTTCGAGCCCGGGTTCAGAAGCGAGCTCCACTACAAGGACCTCAACATCATCCGCGAGACGGCGCGTGCCTTTGAGGCCTCCCTGCCGGCGTCGGCCCTGGCCCACGAGCTGTTCGGCGCCATGCAGGCGCAGGGCTGGGCGGATCTGGACCACTCGGCCGTCATCCGCATCATCGAGCTGCTCTCCGGCGCCGAGGCCCGCACCGCCTGACGCCCGACCGAGACCGCCGGCCCTGCCTGAGCCATCCTCCGCCGGGATGTCTCCTCGAGCCGCCCGCGCCAGGCTCCTTGACAGGGACAACCCACCGGGAGTATACTACCAAGCAGAGAAAGTCTGAGCGCCGGCATCGAACCGAGCTGCCGCAGACCTTCAATCGAACGCCCGGACACGTGCCATCGCCATCGAGAGCGGAACGGCCATCAGCCATCAACGCCAGCTGAGACGTGTCATGGAACAACAAGGCAAGGATACCCGAGATCCGTGGGTAAGGAAGATGGAGGTGTCCCTGTGTCGGAACAGTACGTCGATTTCGATCTGCACATCGGCCCCAGCGGGCACGCCACAGCCAACTCGCCCCAAGGAGAGGCCACAGCCGACATCTCAATCGAGATACCCAGCAACATTCGCTTGTCGCTGAGATTGATCGAAAGGCGCGCGGCAGATGCCGACCTGCTGAAGGACGTCGGTTTGGAGTTGTATAAGTGGCTGTTCCCCGGTCCCATCCACACCCACTTCCACCAGACCGAAGCCGTCGCCAGGACTGAAAACACCAAGATGCGGCTGCGACTCCGAGTGGAAGCGGAGGAGATCGCCAGTCTGCCCCTGGAGTTCATCTACCGTGAAACCGGCGGTTACTTCATAGCCATCAACCCCGACACCGTCCTCTCTCGCTACCTGAGCATGCCTATGCCACCCGGATACGTGCGTCGCCGTGAGGGACCGCTCCACATGATCACCATCATCGCCGACCCTACAGACCAGACTCGGCTTCCTCCCGACGAATGGGAAAGCATCATTGAGGAAGCGTTGGCGGAGCCTTTGGAGAACGGACAGATGACCCTGCGGACCATCAAACGGGCCACCCGCAAGGAGATCCGCGACGCGCTCCTGCAGCAAGAGCCGGACATCATCCAGTTCGTGGGGCACGGCATCTATCGGGATGGCAAGGGATATCTGGCATTGGTCGACGAGGACACACATAGAACCTGGTTGGTGGACGATGAGCAATTTGCCAACCTCTATCTGGGTCATGATGATCACCTGGGGCTGGTCAGCCTGGCGACGTGCCAGAGCGCCAAGAGTGACGACCCGCAGGGTTTCTCGGGTATCGCCCCCAAACTGGTTCAGCGTGGCGTGCCTGCGGTTCTTGCCATGCAGTACGAGGTCTACATCGAAACCGCCAAGGTCTTCCTGGAGGACTTCTACACATCTGTGGCAGCCCGCAAGCCCATCGATTGGGCAACGCAGTCGGCGCGGAACGCCATATCGCTCGAAATCGGCTTGGACAACCGCGAGTTTGCCACGCCCGTTCTCTACATGCGTGCCAAGGACGGAGACGTGTTCCGCACCGTCAGCAGCACCTCAGGCAGCCTTGAGGACGCACTGCGCAAGGCCAAGGCGCGGGCGCTGGAGGCGGCCGCCGCGTTGGAGGACCGGGAGCTGGTCAAACCGACGCGGGAGCGGATCCGCCAGGCCGGAAGCGCCGACCAGGTGCGGGAGGCGATGGCGATGGCCGTCGAGCTGAACGTGAGCCGGGTCGTAGAGCGGCTGCAGGAAGCCATCCGCCAGAAGCGCAAGTGCTACGTGCGCTACCGGCCCGATCCCGAGGGCCCGATTGAGACCTACCACACAGCCCCCCTCGACATCAAGCCGGGCAAGACCGCGGCCACCAAGATCAACGACTACCTCTGGGTCCACTCCTACGAGCACGAGAGCACCCTCTCGCTGCGCCTGGGACGGGTGCTGGGCGTGGAGCTGAGCGAGGTGACCTTCGACCCCCAGGAGCTCATGGCCGACTGGAAGGACAAAGATCCGACGTGGAACGTGCCGCGGGAGTGGTAGCCTCCTAACCTTCCCGAAAGCTACATGGCACCGAGGCCGACCAAGAAAATGTCGCTACCAA
>CAYQZG010000260.1:0-3796 GCA_964421785.1 uncultured Anaerolineales bacterium | reverse complement strand
CATCAGGTGGCAGAACTGGAGGTTGATGCCCTCGCCGGCGGCCTCGGTGGCCACCATCACCTGCGTGCGCTTCTCGAAGTCCCGCTCGGCCTGCACCCGGGCGTCCATGCTCATCGTGCCGTCGATGTGGACCGGCTGGAAGCCCCAGCGCTGCAGGTTCTCGATCAGGTAGTCGAGGGTGTCCTTCGCCTCGGTGAAGATGAGGAGCTTCTCGTCGGAGTGGAAGAGCCCCTCGCCCTCCATCACCCTCCGCAGCTCCTGCAACTTCCGCTCCTCGCCGGAGGCCTCGGCGATCTCAGCCAGGCGGATCAGGTGGTCCAGCTCCTGGATCTCCTTCCCCAGCTCGGGCAGGTCGCGGGCCATCGTGTGGCGGGCCAGGGCCTCGTCCTCCACCCGCCAGCGCTCGACCTCCGGCATGTCGGCCAGATCGTCCCAGTCCAGGTCCTCGTCCCTCTCCGCCGCCAACGCCTCCTGACCGAGCAGGTGGATCTCCTTGAGCCGCTCGCGCCGGTTCTCCAGCGAGCGACGGATGGCCCGCAGGCTTGAGGCCAACCGCCGCTGCAGCACCAACAGCGCCAGCTGGACGTGGCGGTTCTCCTCGCCGAAGGCGCGCTGGAACCCCTCCTCCACGTAGTCGGTGACCGCCTCGTAGAGCCGCCGCTCGGGCTTGCTCAGGGTGTACGAGACGGTGATGGGATGGCGCTCTGGAAAGAGGGGCTTGCCGTCGAAGCCGCACATCTGCTCCTTCATACGCCGCAGGAAGATGGGGTTCTCATCCCGCCGCACGGCCTGCCGCAGGATGTCGGTGTCGGCATAGAGATCGGGGTCGAGGAGCTGGAGGAGCATGAGGAAGTTCTCCGGATCGCCCTTGTGGGGCGTGGCAGTCAGAAACAGCAGGCCATCGGTCCGATCCGAGAGGTGCTCGCCGAGCTGGTAGCGGTCGGTCTTCTTCTCCTTCTTGCCGTACTTGGAAGCACTAGCGACCTTGTACGCGGCCATCTTGTGCGCCTCGTCGACCACCACCAGGTCCCAGCGCACGTCGCGCAGGGTATCCACCACGTCGTCCTGCTTGGCGAAGTCGACGGAGGTGAGGCACTGGGCGTGGCTCTCCCAGGCGTTCCGTCCCGGGAAGGCGCGCAGCAGCTCCCGGTTGACCTCGACAAAGGTCTCGTCGAACTTCTCCTCCAGCTCGCGCTGCCACTGGGAGATCAGCTTGGCGGGGACGACGATCAGGGTCCGTTCTACGACGCCGCGGTACTTGAGCTCCTTCAGGGCCAGCCCGGCCATGACGGTCTTGCCGGCGCCGGGATCATCGGCGAGCATGAAGCGGATGCGCGGCCGGGGCAGGACGTAGTCGTAGACCGCCTCCAGCTGGTGGGGGAGGGGCTCGATCTGGGAGACGGAGATGGCAAAGTGGGGGTCGTACTCGTAGGCCAGGCCGATGCGCTGGGCCTCGACGGCCAGGCGGAAGTAGAGCGGGTCGGCGCCGAAGGAGGGGACCGCGTGGTGCGCTTTGACCTCCACGTTGGCCTGGAACTCGTCGAGGTGCGACAGGGTGGCGTAGTAGCGCTCGGTCTGCACGCCGACGGCCTCGATCTCGATGCGGTCATCGCGGAGCTGCGTGGTCAGCACGCGCACCGGCTCGGGCCAGTAGGGGCCCTCAAGGACGCTGCCCTTCGTTACCTGCCCTGCAAGCGCTTCGTGGTCAGTCGACATCGCCGCTCCCTCATCGCTCATTGCCGCTTGATCGGTCGGTCCCCGAGGTATTCCTCGCGATCGGCACGCCCCACCCCTTCCTGGCGACGGGCATGTGCCGCTAGCCCCGCATTGGCCCAGGCGTGCAGGCCGGTCGGTAGCCCGATCGACTGGCGTCGGTGTCGGTCGGCATGGTGTGTTATTGTAGTCTCGCTGGCGCTCTGGTCAAGTGGGCATGGGGCGTTTTGTGTGGCGTACGTTGGGTATGGCGTACGTTGGGTATGGCGTACGTTGGGCGGTTTTTGTGGCCATTCGCAAGGAGGAGAAGGGCTATTTCCTGATCGCTGCGGGCACCTATGATGTCTATCGACGGTTCTAGCACGCTGTTCTAGCGCAAGTCCACAGGGTCCGCTTCACAACGTGCGTCGGAAACCGCCCGTCGCAGTAGGTCCAACACGCTCTCCGGTTCTGTCTCGTTCTCAATGAGCGCCCCGGCAGCACATCGGCCACGGGACGGCACTCCGGCTGAGCTACGCTCAGCTTGGCGTGCCTAACTACGAACAGATGTGGTGAGGGGCGGGGTTAGTGGGCGCGCTCGCGGAGGCGGAGGAGGACAATCAGCAGAAGGAGGCAGACGAATGCTGAGAGGGGGCCGTTGCGGCCGATGTCGCCCGCTGTGTAGAGGGCGACGCCGATGGGCGCCGCGATGGCGCGGCTGGCGGCGCCGGCGGTGCGGCCGAGGGACATGATGGTGCCGCGGGCCGCGGCGTTCATGCCGGAGACGAGGGGGAGGAGGCCGACGATGGTGAACTCGAAGAAGAAGGTCATGACGGCGGTGCCCACCAGGGCGACGGCGAGGCTGCCGGTCAGGTGGGGCAGGGCCAGGTAGGCGCCCGCGGTGAAGATGACAGAGACGAAGAGGGAGCGGCGTTTGCCGAAGCGGTCGGCGATGAAGGCAACGGCCAGCTCGGCGAGGAGCTCGGCCGCGCCGATGACGAGGGTCACCAGGCCGAGGTTGGAGACGGTGAGGCCGAAGCGGTCCTCCATCCAGGCGCCGTAGACGACCAGCAGGTTGATCTGGGCGAAGCTGATGAGGGCCATGGTGGCGAGGGCCAGGACGGACTGTGGATCGCTCCAGACTTGCCGCATCTGGTCGAGCAGCGAGATGAGGATGTGCCGGGGCTCCTCGGGCAGACGCGTCGACGGGGGGTCGCCCGGCAGGGCGCGATGGGTGAGCCACCAGACGGGCAGGCCGGTGATCCCGAGCAGGAGGAAGGGGGCGCGCCAGCTGACGGCGTCGATGAGCCATCCGCAGAGGGGCATGGCTAGCAGGGAGAGGGACCAGGCCAGCTCGGCCAGTCCCAGGGCGCGGCCGCGCCGCTCGTAGGGGACGCGCCGGCCGATGAAGACCTGCAGGGCGGGGTCGAAGGCCATCTTGGAGAGGCCGATCAGGCCGAAGGCGACCACGGCCACGCCGTACCAGGGGAGGCCGGCCATGAGGAAGGCGGCGAGGGCGAAGAGGGCGGTGCCGAAGACCATGATGCGGCGTCCGCCGGAGCGGTCGCTGAGGGCTCCGAAGAGGGGAGCCACCAGGCCCACGAGGTTGGCGGCGCTGACGAGGGCACTGCCGGCCGAGAGGGGGACGGAGAGGCCACGGGTGATGGCGGGGAGGAAGAAGGTGGTCAGGCGCAGCGCGACGTTCAGGACGACGCGAGCGGCGATGATGACGGCGAGGCCGATGTCCTGGCCCTGGTCCGAGGAGGTGGCACTCGGTGAGTCGGTGTTAGGCATGGGTCTGTCTTCCCGGTTAGCAGGAGACGGCGAAACCCAACAGGTCTTCCACATCTATGGGTGGGCAAGGCGCCTTCACACGCCTGGCCGCGAGATGCCGACTCGGTGTGAGATATCTCGCAGACCTGTCAGGTTTTCGAGGTGCTCTGCTAGGTGAGCAGGATGCTGTTCTCACCTTCGTGCTCGTCGCCGTCGCCGGCGTTGAACCATTCGTCGTCGCCGGAGACGTAGCGGTAGGCGTAGCGCTCGCCCTTGTCGAGGGTGACGACGGCGCTGTAGGTCTGGTTGTTGCGGCGGATGAGGCGGTCGG
>CAYQZG010000259.1:0-3803 GCA_964421785.1 uncultured Anaerolineales bacterium | reverse complement strand
GACGATTCAAGGGCCGACTGAGGCAGAGGAGGCTCTGCAGAGCCTGGTGCGTCTGGTGGAGCGACGCCGTAAGGTCCCCGTCCGGGAGCCGGGGAGACCACGTGCCGAGGGTCCTGTCGTGGCCGTCATCGATGACCTGGGCGGGCTGCTAGCGTCCAGCAAGGAGGCCTCGCGATCCCTCGCGCAGCTGCTTGAGCGAGGTCGCGCGGCGAGCGTCCACGTCGTGGCTGCCCTTCAGCTGGCTGGAGCAATGACGACCCAGTTGCTGGCCAAGGCCGAGTTCCCCGGGATGGCGTCTATCCCCGTGCGCTTGATCGGCCGCGTGGAGAGCGCCAGCGATGGTCGACGTGTCGGGGGCCAGCTTGGAGCGAGGGCCGTGCGATTGCACGGTAGAGGTGATTTCCTAGGGATGATGTTTATCCCCGGGATGATGTTTATCCCCGGGATGGCGGACGGGCATGTCATGCGCTTCCAGGCCGCCTACGTCACGCCTGGCGAGATCAAAGAGGCCGTGATGGGCCTGTCCCAAAGCACTGTTTCGCGATCCAGGAAGCTCATCGACCAGTCACGGCGATCGCACCGTCCGGCCCCGGCTCCAACGACGCTGGCAGCGGCACGGCGTGCGGCTGGGAGGTAGGAAGCGGGATGATCAGCCCTCGGCACACGAGAGCAGACGACTTCCTGGCCACTGCTCCACCAACTGACACAACGGATGCGCAACGAGCGAGAGGGAGGCGTGAGAGGATGACGCCACACTACACAACGGGACGATCGTCGGAAACGATCAGCGTCACTGCGAGTTTCATGCAGGCAGCGCTGAACACAAGGGGCGTCAACGCCATCGTGGCCCCACTTTGGGACGGCCCGCAGGTGCGAACGTTCAAGATCTCGCTAGCCGTCGGGGTGAAGCCGGAACGGGTGGAGCGCATGCAGGGCGCCCTGGCGATAGCGGCTGGTGTGCGCGCGTGTCGCATCTCTCGGTCCGATGGGTACCTGCTGGCCGAGATCGCCAAGGTGCCGAAGGAACGACAAGTGCTGCGCGCCGAGCGGCTGCTCAGGTTCCAGCCCGAGACCTCGTGGCGCGTGCCGATCGGGGTGGACACCACCGGGCATCTGGTGTGGTTTGATCTGTCCGACGAACGAACATGCCACGCTGTGCTGGGGGGCACGACCCGAAGCGGAAAGAGCAACCTGCTCCACTGGATCCTCTTCCGGCTGCTGGCTCAGAACAGCCCCCGCCACCTGCAGCTTCTGTTGATGGATCCAAAGGGGTTCGAGATGGCGCCCTTCGCCCAGGTGCGCCACCTGATCCATCCGCCGGAGAGCCGACCGGATGAGATCCTGGCCCTGCTTCTTTGGGTTCAGGACCTGATGGCGCAGCGGTCCCGAGACCACGTCACGGCCCCGCGCGTGTTGGTGGTGGTCGACGAAGTGAGAGAGCTGGTGGAGCGGGAGCGGCGCGTGGAGAAGATCCTGAGCTCCATCGCCCAGATCGGGGCAGGATTGGGCGTGCACCTGCTGGTCACCACCCAACAGCCGGGGGCCAAGTCGCTGGGCGAGGCGCTGCCGAACCTCCCGGCCCGGCTGTTGGGGCGTGTCGCCTCGAAGACGCTGACCTACGGCGCGGCTGGTCGGGCGAAGTCGCAGGCTCACACCCTGCTGGGGCGGGGGGACTTCCTGCTGATCACGCACGAGGATCTGGTTCGCTTCCAGGCCCCGCTGATGGCATCTGAGTTGGTGGACAGGCTGCCGAAGACCGAGCGCGTGTCCCGTCTACAAGACCTGGGTGAGGCACTGGATATGAGCGTCGTGACGGCTGCGGATCAACGCGGAGGCCACAACCGGAAGCCACTGGATATGGAGCGGGTGCGCAGGCTGGTGGTGGATGAGGGGATGTCGGCAGGGCAGCTGAGTCACGCGTTGGGCATCTTCTACGAGCGTGCGCAGCGGCTGGTGGCCGTGGCCAGGGCGGTGGAACAGGGGGCGAGCGCCACGAGCATCAGCTACACGTTCGAGATCGGACTCGATCGGGCGAGGACGTTGGTGAGGCAGTTCGGAGGTGACGATCACGGTGGAGACTAAGAACCTCGTCGGGCCGTTGGTGGTAGGTGTGATTCTGACCGCGCTGGCGGCTGTGGGCGTCGTGCTGTGGCGGCTCGAGCTGCACATGCTCTACACGTTAGCCCTGATCCTCGTCATCGGTGCGGTGGTGGCGCTGATCATCGCGGCTGCTGCCTTCCCCCTGCGAGCACGCCAGGGGCAGCAGCCACATGAGCGAGAGCGGATCATCAAGGAGACCAAGCACACCATCAGAGATGGTCGCCATGAGCCGCGCATCATCACCCTGCAGGGTAGCGGGCCGCGGACAGAGGGCATCTACCCGGAGATCCTGCGGGGGATCCTGGCCAGCGACCGTCGTCTGCCCGACCAGAGGGAGGGTCAGGGGCGGTGTCCTGAGCTCGTCGAAGGGACGTCGTCCACGTCCGTTGTGGATGGCGAGGTCACGGACGTCGAGAGCAAAGAGAGGGAGAGCGACGCGTGGTCTGGCCCGATTCGGCGGGAACGACGCAGATGAAGGCGTGGGCAAACGGGCTCTGTCCGTTATGCAAACAGGGTGCACACCAGCTCGTGGACGGGCCTGTGTCGGTTTTGCATAACAACGCATAACGATGGGGTGAAGAGGTGTGGAACGGGTGCCGCTACCGAAGATGGGGGCGGATGAGGTCTATCGTGCATGCGTGGGAGGAGGACGTGTATGCTGATGAACGAGTACGTGGGGGCGTGGGACCCGGGGTATGGGGGAAGCAAGATGGCCCTCGTTGGACAGGACGGGATGACGAAGGTCGTGGTGCCGTCGGTCACCGGGATGGGCAAGACGGACATTGGGCACCTCTCTCTGGGTGAGGTAGGCCGTCAGCGGCGACGCCGTCTGCCGGATCGCGTGGCATTCGACGGGGTGACCTACCTGGTGGGCGATGGGGTGGAGCGGTACGCGGAGCCGATGGACGGGATGGACTTCCTGCGGCTGCGCGGCGGCCCGGGGATGAGGGCTCTGTTGTACGACACGATCTACCGGGCGCTGGGTGCCGGTGAGCATCGGCTGTCGCTCTTCGTCGGTTTGCCGGTGGAAGTCATGATGGACGAGGGAGCGGCCAACGCTACCCAGCGTGCTCTGCGCGAGTGGCTGCTCAAGGCCCATCGGTTCGGGGTCAACGGCGAGGAGATGGCGGTGACGGTGAAGAGCTTGGCCGTCCTGGCGCAGCCGGTGGGATCATTCTTCGCCTGGGGTCTCGACGATGCGGGCCGATGGACGCGCAGTAGCAGCGATCTGCACGCCCCGGTGGGCATCCTGGACATCGGCTTCAACACCCTGGACCTGTTCGCGGTGGAGGGAGCGGAGATCGCCCGCCGCTACACCGACGGCGACGCGTTGGGGATGCGGCGGGCTGCCGAGCACCTCATTCGATCGGTGGACGATGCCTACGGGATGGCGCTGTCGCTGCACCAGGCCGATGCGCTGATCCGTGAAGCCGATCCGGCGCTGTACACGTCCCAGGGGCGGGTGAGCTTGACCGGACTGGTCGAACAGGCGCTGAGCCACGCGGCGTCGAGGATCCTGAGCTTCGTGCAGCGGAGCGATCGATGGGGAAGCGGCCGCCAGTTTGCCTACCAGCTGATCACGGGTGGTGGCGCCGAGGCGCTGCGGGCTGAGCTGGAGGAGACGTTTCCGCGAGCCTACGTCTTGCCCGAACCTATGACGGCGAACGCCGTGGGCCTGGCGCGGTACGCGAGGCGAGCGTTTG
>CAYQZG010000258.1:1557-3810 GCA_964421785.1 uncultured Anaerolineales bacterium | reverse complement strand
TAAGTGAGGCGGTTGGCTCGCTCTTCGGAGCGGTGCAGGCCGCAGTGACAAGGGCCGGAGGCCCGGCTACGAGAAGCAGAACCAACGAGAAGACCGCTTTGCCTGGTCTAGATTGAGCTGGCATCATCAGTTCAGTTCAGCACGGATATTCGCGCGATCTGCTACTTTCAGACGATCCATACAGCAGGTCCGCCTCCATAACGCGAGCTTCATATCGCCTCCTGTTCTCTCCAACGCCTTCCGCCGGGCAAATGAGACAAGCCTCGTGCTGGACCTCGGCTTCGTTCAACGCGGTCTCTAGGTCAGTGCTATCCAATGCCTGATTGAACCACTGTCACCCAACTGCCTCATCGCGCCAACACCTGGGACATCGTTGCCTGAAAGAATGCCCTGGTGGCGTCGTCATCCAATCCGTTGACGATCAGCAGATGGAGATGCTGCTCCTGGACGCCGAAGAGCCAGTAGAGGGCGTCGCCATCGAGACCTGTGAAGGCCAAGGCTAGGGCCTGCATGCCGGACTCGGTCTTGCCGTCGTAGAGTGTCTCGCGGGGAACCGAGGTCTCCCGTGTCAGAAGATTCTGGTAGTGCTGCATCGCTTGGTCCGGGTTCCCGTACTGGTACACGGCGTTTAGTAGATAGACGGTGCCGTATGAGCTATCTTCCTGCTTGACGGTCAGGGGCGCTTCTACTTGGAAGGCTCCGAGGCAGCTGTCGGTCGTCGCCAGATCGACCGTCCAATCCTCGGTCCCTTGGTTCACGACCGGCAGCATGCTGGCGTTCCATTCGTCTCTTGAGATCGACTGACGAGCGAACTCGGGAAGCTCATCGTGCTTGAGCAGCAAATCCTTCAGCGAGGCCGCCAAGTCCTTCGGTTCGCTGAGAATCGTCACGCGGGCGGGGGCGAGCACGTTTGGCGTGGTGGCCTCGGGACGTGGGAAGCCGACAACCTCGACCGTCATCCCTCGTCCTAGATCCCGGAACTCGGCCCGGGAGCCATCCGATCGGCGGACGGCGTCGCCGGCCCGCCAGAGGACGTGCCACTGCTTTCCATCGTCATCCTCCAGCGTCACGACCTCCGCGCTGGCGGCATTGTCGACGACAGTGCCAGTCACCGTGGTCAAGTCGCGCTCGATCTGCCGCCAGATGGCGTCCATATCGACGTCGTGGTCGAGGATCCGCTCCTGGACCGCCGGCGGGAAGAGCAGCCGCACGTCCTCGCCGTAGAGTGAGCCGTCGCGCGGCATCTGAATCTTCGCTACAGTCTCCTTCCCCGCCTCCCAGTAGACTACGGCCGGGGCACTGACGGCGGTGCCGCCCGGCGACTGGCAGATGGCCCATACGTAGCTCTGCATATCGTCCTCTCCCAGCACCTCCCAGCCGCACTCCCCGTCCGGGTCGTCGACAAACATCCTGGCCAGCTCTCTTTCCACATCGCCGCTGGCGAACCCTTCATCCTCAGACACGATTCGCACCCGACTCAGCACCGCGCTGGTGTTCCCGGCCGCATCAACGGGGCTGGTTACCCGTGCCCGCCGGCCGGTCTCCTCATCGTACAACCCGATCTCGATCCTGTAGAGCCCGGATGGAAAACCGGAGGGGAAGGTGAAGGCGTGCTCGGTCGAGACGGCGCAAGCTTCTCCACTCTCTTCGTCACTGCAGGGCTGATCGGGCCAGTCGACACTCGCGTCCGTCTGGAGGGCCAGTTCACCCGTCACCTCCCGCACCAAGTGGGCGAAGACGCGCCAGTCGGCGCTGAGAGCGGAGATAACCTTCCAGCGGAGGAAAAGATGGACCTCGGCCGGCGTCTCCAACCGGGAGGGCGCGAGGGGATCCGCGCGGTCTTTCTCGCCCAGCATCAATGCCGGACCTGGCGGACCAGCTAGCGGATCGACGGTCTTCGTCTCACTCCGTATCTCCCCGGCGAACACCAACGGATAGGAGGCACTCGGCGCTGTCTCTTGTGAGGCCGGCGGCAGGGGATCCGCGGTGGGCAACTCCACCTGCCAGACCCCCACAGATGTCTCACCCGCAGTCACCCCGGTGGTCACTGGCGCACGCTTGCCGGTCACCACATCGTACAAACCCACCCTCATCGTGTACACGCCCTCGGGAAGGTCGGTCGGGAGCGTCATAGTGAGGATACTGGTGGTCGTGCATCGCGGATCGAGCTCGTCCTCTGCGCAGGGCTCCTCCGACCAGTCGACCCTCGCGTCTCCCTGAACCCTCAACTGGCCCGCCTCGTCCTCAAGGTGA
>CAYQZG010000258.1:0-1457 GCA_964421785.1 uncultured Anaerolineales bacterium | reverse complement strand
CACGGGCTGTCCATCGTGACGGAGTTCGAAGTGAAGGTGGGGACCGCTGCTGTTTCCCGTGCTCCCCGCTCTACCCGCGTACTGACCCGGTATCACATGCTGCCCGACATCGACGAGCACTTCATCTAACTGAGCGTAGCGAGACGACCATCCGCCTTCGTGCTCGATGATGACGAGGTTTCCATAATCGTCCTTCGAGTCAGCAAAGGTCACCACACCCTCCGCGACGGCGGTGATAGGCTCACCTCGTTCGGCAATGATGTCGATGCCGGGGTGGTCGGGGTTGCGCGGATCGTCGAAGGTCCAGCCAGAGATGTCGCGGCGGGCCGTCGGCCACTGGAACTGCCCCTCTGATAGGAGGCGCACGTCCCTGCCGTCCCCGAGGGGCCAGATGGCGATCTTGTCATCCCAGCTGGCTCGCACTGCAAGGTCCTGGGTGCGGGCGTCCGCTGGCACGGTGGCACCGACCCAGAAGTGACAGGGCTCAGCCCGGTAATGGCCGTCAGGCGTGCAGGCGGAACGGGACGTCTTCCCCTTGGGGAGGAAGAGCATCTCCGGCAGCGTTTGGCCTTGATGAACGACCGAAATTTGGGGCCCGTCGTCAGTGGTGGGGTAATGCTCCGAGTTCTTCACCATGAACTCAACCCAGACGTAGCCCTGACCCTCGGGAGGGCAGCGCTCCTCGCCCGAGCCGAGCGTCACACAACCTGTCAGTTCGTGGCTCACGACGGCGAAGCCGACGGTGCCGAAGCGGGCGGTGCGGCCGGCAGGGGGCTCGGATCGGCCCCCGGGGAGCGGCGCGCCCGGGATGAGCTGCTGCAGGCCGGACGGCGCCAGGAACTTGGTGCCGACGATCAACGCAATCACGGTCACGACGGCGGCGGTGGCGCCGACCACGGTGAGCAGTCTACTGCGCATCTTGTGTCGCCTCCTTTTCCGTTCGATGGTGGAGAGGAGCTGATCCCGCTGTGCCGGCGTGAGCGTGACGCGCGGCGCCTCGCCGATGACGCGGTCCTGCTCGGCATAGGCCTCGGCCCGGGCCGCGCAATCGGCACAGACCGCCAAATGGGCCTGAGCCCGCCGCTCCTCAGTGACGCTCCGATCGTCGGGCCGCAGCGCCAGGAGTACCTGAACGTCTTCGCAGCTGGTCATTTGTCCTCCTCGGCGGTGTCCGGCGGCGGTCCGTAGGCGCTGCGGAACTGTTCTCGCGCCCGGCAGAGCCGCATCTTCACCGCGCTGACCGAGAGATCGAGCATCTCGGCGATCTCCCGTACCTTCCACCCCTCGTGGGTGTAGAGGAGCAGCGGGATGCGGTACTTGGGCGCCAGTGCTTGAAGCGCCTCCCGCACCGCCAGCTGCTCGGCCACCAGTGTCTCCGGGTTTGGGCCGGGGTTCGGCTCCGTGCCCAGCAGCGGCAGCCACTCGATCAACTTCCGCCGCCGGTGGGCGTCGATGGC
>CAYQZG010000257.1:0-3828 GCA_964421785.1 uncultured Anaerolineales bacterium | reverse complement strand
ACTCCGCTTTCGCCGCCGCTCGCGTCGGATCAGCGGGGAGTGAAAAGCGACACACTCTCCACGTGATACGTCTGGGGGAACATATCCACCGGCTGCACCTCGACCAGCGCATACCCCTTCTGCTCCAGCCGCTTGGCGTCGCGAGCCAGCGTGGCCGGGTCGCACGAGACGTAGACCATGCGGCGAGGCGCCAGCTCGGCCAAGGCATCAAGCGCGTGGCGATCCACACCGCCGCGGGGTGGATCCAGCAACACCGCGTCGAGAGGCACGGCGATCTCCGGCAGCACGTCCTCCACGGCGCCCTCAATGATCTCCACGTTGCCTCGTCCCTCCGCATTCTCCAACAGATCATCCACGGCCGAGGGCGACGACTCGATGCCGATCACCAACTCAGCCTCCTCCGCCAGGTGCGTGGTGAACAACCCAACGCCACAGAAAGCGTCCAGCACCGTCTCGTCCCCACCAAGGTCCAGGTACGCCAACGCCAGGCGCACCAGCTTTGTGGCCTGGCGGCTGTTCACCTGGAAGAACGAGGAGGCTGAAACGCGGTAGACATGATCAGCGATAACCTCGCTGATGTAGTTGTCGCCGATCAAATTGGCGTAGCCGCCCTCCTCGAGAAGCATCACACAGGAGACCGTCTCGTCCGCCTCCAGAGCCGGGGGCTTGTCCTCCTCCATCTCGAAGCCGATCAGACGATCACCCGTAGCCGTGCCCGCGCGCAGCACCAGCCGAATGAGCCCGTCGACATTCAGATCGATCAGGTCATATAGGTCCGAAAGCATGGGATGGAGAACCATGCAGAAGTCGATGGGCATGATTCCCGCACGTTCCCCGCCCCCGGCCTGGTAGCCGGACGCTCTCTGGAAACCCAGCCCGCCCCCGGCAGCGGGACGGAACTGCGCGTGGTTGCGGTACGCCCAGCCTGTCTCGTCCGCCACCGTGGGATGGACCAGAGGCTCCTCGATATCGCCGATACGCTCAAGCTGATCGACCAGGATATCTCGCTTCAGCCGTGCTTGGGTCCCGTAGTCGATGTGCTGCCACTGGCAGCCACCGCACTTGCCCGATCCGAAGTAAGGACAAGGTGGATCGACCCGCTGGGGCGAAGGCTCAACGACCTCCACCGGCCGGGCGAACGCGTAGTGTCCCTTATCCTCCCTGATCTCAGCACGTACTGTCTCGCCCGGAATCGCGTAGGGAACGAAGATAACCTTCCCCTCCCACCGACCCAGAGCGTCGCCGCCGTGAGCCATCGTCGTCAGTTCAACCGTGATGGTGTCCATAGTCTACCACATTCCCTTCAAACCTGATGCTAAGTCTACCGAAGAAACCGCAGGATCATCATGCCTATCGGTTCAACGCACCACGCAAAGCATCCAACGCCTCCTGCGCCGACTGCCACAGGAAGAAAACATCCATACCGAGCGCGATCAGCGTGAAACCCTCTTCAATCGCGCGTCTCGCCATCGGCACGTCCGTGGCGAAGATACCCAGGGGCATCCCCGCCGCCTGGCCATGACGCCGGATCGTCTCGATAGCCTCCAGCACGCGCGGATGCCCCACCTCACCCAGCACCCCCAGGCTGCCAGATAGATCGAAGGGGCCGACGAGCACAGCGTCGATCCCGGGCACCTCCACGATCGACGCGATGTTCTCCACAGCGTCCGTATGCTCGGCCTGCAGAACGATGACCAGATCGTCGTTCACCCGGTCGACATACTCCTGGAACCCCATTCCGTAGCCGTGAGCGCGGGAAACGCCCACGCTGCGCCGCCCGTCCGGTGGGTAGAGGCTCCAGGCGACGACCTGCTGCGCCTCCTCCGCCGAGCGAACCTGGGGCACGACAATCCCGTCGCAGCCGATGTCCAGGGCCTTCTTGACCCACACCTCCTCCCTGTCGGGGATGCGCACCAGACAGGGGCAGCGCCCACCGACGGCCTGGATCAGAGACTGAGCGTGGACAAAGTCCATCGGCGCGTGCTCGGTCTCAATCCATAGATAGTCAAACCCAACCCGGGCCATGATCTCGGCCACGTCCGGTAGAGGCATCGTGACCAGCGAGCCGATCAGCGGCTCGTCCTGCCTCAGTCGCTCTTTCAGATTCATACCCACCTCTTCCAGGAGCTGTCAGCCCAATCAACGAACCTAACACGCCCATTATAGCCCATCGCCCGCCTCAATACAACCAGTGCGCCCGCCTCGGTCTCTTTCGTCTTAATCCGTGGGTAGTCTCCCTGTAGCGTGTTGCTGGGTTGCAGCACGCCACATGTGCCACGTCGCTCGCGCCGGATAGCCATATCCGGCGCTCTGGACGGGATCTCAGGTGCCTGGGCGGCCTCCGCCCGTCGACCCGGGGCCTGGGCAGCCTCCGCTGTTAGCAGAGCAGCGCGACCCACGCTCCCTCGCGAGCGAAAACGAGCCAACAACACAAGAGAGGAGGGCCACCCGCGATTGGTTTTTGCGGAAAGGCGTGCTATAATGATTGCTGCACAGAGACACTCCAGTTGGAGCGCCGTCGTCCCGACGGCAAGATGCTTCCGCATCCGCTATAGGGAGAGACCATATGGCAAGCGATCACACCCAGGGAAAGACCAAGATCTACCCAAAAGGCCCCTACCACCGCTGGGACAGAGGCACCAAGCGAATTGTGAGCCTTATTGTCCTCCTCTTTCTGACGCTTGTCGTCTACCAGTTTCGCTCGCTCCTCCGCCCGCTCGTCATCGCCTTTCTGCTCGCCTTCATTCTCAACCCCATCATCGACTTCCTGGAGAATCGCGTGGGGGTACACCGCGGCCTGGCCACAGGCCTGCTCTTCTTGATCTTGTGCCTGGCGCTGCTCGGCGCCCTCGCTGCCCCGGTGACTGCCGTGCCCAGCGTCACTCGGGCCATCCTCTCCCTCCAACTCGATCTCAAACAGATCATCAGCGACATTGGCGCCTTCTTCGCCCGCCCCATAGAGATCGCCGGGTTTGAGTTCGACCTCAGCGACGTCTACCGAGAGCTGAGCGCGTCGCTCCGCCGCGTGGTGGAGGCTATCGCCCAGGGGACGCTAGACCTCGTGCTGGGTATCGCCTCCGGCGCGTTCTGGGTCATCTTCGTCTTGGTCGTCGCCTTCTACCTGGTCCGGGATGCCCACCGCATCGCCGAGCAGGTCGAGTTGCTCGCGCCCCCCGGGTATCGTCAGGACGTGTCCCGACTGCGAAAGGAGATCGCCCAGGTCTGGAACGCCTTCCTGCGCGGGCAGCTCGTGCTCGGCACAGCTATGGCCGTGGCCACGGTCGTGGTCGACACCGCCATCGGCCTGCCCTACGCGTGGGCCCTGGGGCTGTTTGCCGGGGTTATGGAGCTCGTGCCGAACATCGGCCCCTATATTGCCGCCGTGCCGGCCGTGCTGCTGGCATTGATTCGCGGCTCCATGTTCATACCTCTGCGCAACTTCTGGTTTGCCGTGTTGGTCGCCGGGCTCTATTTCTTGCTCCAGCTGATCGAGAACAACCTCTTCGTGCCGCGTATTCTAGGGCGCAACCTGAAGGTCCATCCGCTCGCAGTGATGATCGGCATCCTGGCGGGAGGCCAGCTGGCCGGCATCCTGGGCATCCTGCTGGCCGCCCCAACGCTGGCCACCTTCAAGGTGGTGGGAACCTACCTCCTCAATCGCCTGTACGACCGTGATCCTTTCCCCGAGCCAAGCGAGGACCAGGAGGAGACACCCGCCAAGCCAGAGCCAACCATGGTCAAGAAAGTAGGTGCAGCAGCGCTGGAACACCTGCAGAAGAAAGTGGAACAGGCGAAAAAACAGTATACTGAGGGCTCGGATCCGAGCGG
>CAYQZG010000256.1:0-3861 GCA_964421785.1 uncultured Anaerolineales bacterium | reverse complement strand
TCGTCGGGCAGACGGGGTTTAAGATGGGCGCCCTGATGGACCAGGATGAGATGGAGGGCCGCTACAAGGGCGAGACTGCCAAGATCGCCCAGGATCTGTTCGACGCTATCTCCCAAAGACGCTTTCTGCGACCGTCCTTTCTCTCCTTGATGACGTTCAGGATCCAGCAGCTATCGTGGAAGGGGGTCTCCCCTGACTCGCTCGACTACGCCTACTGGGAGGAGAAGGGCTGGTTCGATCCGGACCGGACGTTCTACATCGACCACCAAGGGAGCCCTCTGAAGGTGAGGCTGGCGCGCCTGGTCGGCAGCGCAATGGCCGGCAGTGTGACGTAGACCTCAGGTCGAGGCGCTTCATAGGAAGGCTAGCTGCCCCAAGGAGTGGTGACTATGCGGATGGACGCGGATCAGACGCTTGGAGCGCTCAGAAGAACCATCTTGCTCGTCTCGATGCCCTTCTTCATGCTCAGCCTGCTGCTGCCGGTGCACGGCAAGGAGATCGGCGCCACCGTGGTGGAGATCGGGCTTTTCTACTCGGCGTTCTCCTTGATGACGGTCTTGCTGCGCCCGCTGGTGGGGTCGGCGCTGGATCGTTTTGGGCGCCGCTCCTTCTTCATCGCCGGCATCGCCGGCTACGCCGTCGCGATGATCGGCTTCGCCCTCAGCGACCAGGTCTGGAGCCTCGTGCTGGCCCGGATCCTCCAGGGGACGGCGTCCTCGCTCACCTGGCTTTCGGCAAGCGCCATCACCGCCGATATGGCCGGCGATCAGGAACGCGGCGGTGCCTTCGGTCGGGTCGCCCAGGCCAGCAGCCGGGGCGCCATCGTCGGGACCTTTCTGGGCTTCACCCTGCTCAATGCGCGCATCAGCATCCAGGACCAGGTGATGCACGTGGGCAGTTGGACCCTCCTCTTCGGCGTCTATGCGGCCATCAACGCGGTCGCGCTGATCCTCGCCCTGCGCCAGCTTCCGGAGACCAGGCCGGCGAGCACCGGCATCGACGACGAGCCGATCCGGTGGTCGCGGACGTGGCTGCTCCTGCTGCTCGTCACGCTCGCCACGGGGGCCTCCGTGGCCATGCTCTCGCCCATCCTGATCATCTTCCTCCAGGAGAACCTCGGCGTCGGCGTGGAGACGCTCTCGTGGGTCTTCCTGCCCACGGGCCTGGTGTGGGCGTTCCTACCCTCGCGGTTGGGCCAGCTGGCAGACCGCTTCGGGCGCAAGCCGATGATGCTGTTGGGCTTGGCGGCCGCCGCCGCCAGCTCGTTCGTCATCCCGGCGCTGGGAAGCGTCATCGCCCTGGCCCTCCTCTGGGCCTTCCAGGAGGCCTGCTACGCCGCCGGTGATCCCGCAGAACAGGCCCTGGTCGCCGACCTGACCGGCAGGCAGCAGCGCGGGCGGGCCTACGGGCTCTACGTGATGTGCAATGACCTGGGCGCGGCCATCGGCCCGCTGGGGGGAACCTGGCTCTACCAGACGCTCGGCGCGGAAGCCCCTTTCTACGTCAATGGCGTCATCCTGGCCTTGTGCACCTTGGTGCTTGCGGTGTTCCTGAGAACCCCAGACGCCAGGACGCCGGTCCGGATGAAGATGGAGTCATGCTCAACGAAGACGACTAGGAGACGATGATATGGCTACCAACCTGCACGACTTCTCGGGAGCGGGAAACTCCCTGCGCGTGGCACAGGAACTGCAGAAGAGAATCCTCGAATCAAACCTGGTCCCTATCGTGCGCCTGCTGCGGCAAGCGACGATCGAGACCCGCGCCGATACGGTAAGGAGCGAGCTATGAACCGCGCTACAAGAACCATCGTCTCCACCATAGGAGCCCTTCTCGGCCTGTCTGGCATAAACCATGGCCTCTTCGAGGTGCTTCAGGGAAACACCCCAACGGACGGGCTGATTATCCAGGCCATTGGTGAGGCCCACCAGATGTGGCTCTACGGGGGCGAGGAGGCCTTCACCATCGTCCCCAACTTCCTCGTCACCGGGATCCTGGCGATGGCGACCGGTGTGGCCATCATCATATGGTCGGTCGGTTTCGTGCATAAGAAGCACGGGGCCGCCGTCTTCGGCTTGCTCTTCGTCCTGCTGTTCCTGGTCGGCGGCGGGATCGCGCAAGTTCTCTTCTTTGTGCCAACCTGGGCCGTCGCCACGCGCATCAACAAACCGCTGACCTGGTGGCGAAAGATCCTCCCGGGAGGCCTGCGACGGGTGCTGGCAAGAGTGTGGCCATACTCCCTCACAATCGCGGGCCTATCGTTCCTCATCGGGCTCTTCATCGCTATTACGGGCTTCGTCCCTGGCGTGAGCAAGAGCAACCCCGAGCTCATCCTCACCATCTGCTGGCTCTTCATCTTCGGGGGCGGACTGGGCATGATGCTTCTCAGTTTCATCGCCGGATTTGCATCCGACGTTGACAGGCATAGGTTGCCGCGGGGCAACTGAGAGGGATTCGGCATCGTTAAGCCAAAGCTAACACCACGTTAACAATCTGCTAATGATTGCGTTGTAGACTCGGTTGTCTGCCCCACTGGGCTGTACACAATCAACGCACCATCCACGGCTTCAACGTTCACATAAGGGAAGAGCACGAGGGGAAACACGTGTGGGAGCGACTCGATCGTCAGAGCGCGTGGGGGAAGGCGCTGACCAGCAGCCAGCATCCCCATCGCCCCCGGCGCAAACCATCAAGAATGGGAGAAGGAAAATGAACCTAATGCGCAAGATGATGTTCACCGTACACCGCAGTGACCTGGGGTTTGATGAGACGGTCACGGCGTTGAAGGCATCGGCCCAGGAGCACGGATGGGACATCCCCATGATGCACGACTGCCAGGAGACCTACCAGGACGCTGGCTATGAGGACATGACCAAGTTGACGACCCTCTACTTCTGCGATCCGGACGGGGGCTATCAGATCCTGCAGGACGACGCAAACAAACCCATGGCCGTCATGATGCCCATGGGCGTGAGCGTCTACGAGACGAGCGACCGCGAGGTCTACGTCGCCGGAATGAACCTGGGCCGCATGAGCAAGATGTTCGGCAGCCCGGTCAAGGAGGTGCTGCACGAGGGTGCGGTGAGGTACCAGAGGACGCTGGCCGACGTTGGCAGGCCCGAGCCGGGCGAGGAGATCAAAGTCGATGGCGGACGCTGCTGCCTGAGCGTTGGCCTGGGATGCCTATCGCTGACGGCCATCTCCGCGGCTCTGGTCGGCGGATTGGTTTACCTGGCGACGAAGCTCGTACCCCAGATCATGCCGAAGATAATGGCCAAGATGATGCCGAAGATGATGGAGATGATGGAGGAGGCAGACGTCCAGCCGCCGTGCGCCCAGATCATCCTGGAGAAGCTGCAGGCGGAGACGGATGAAGAAACCAGTGAGTGAAGAAGAGTAGATGGGCGTCGGTGAGTGTAGGAAGACGATCGAGAGGTAGCCAGCCATGACGGAACGACACCCACTACCGGTCACGCGCGACCTGAGGCTGATCTATGAGCTCTCCCTCGCGGTCGCGCTTTTGATGACCGGCGCCTCCACCGCCGGTCTCCTCTATCCAGAGCGCCTCTACCCGACGGAGGATCTGCTGCAGTCATCCGTGCCCAACGACGTGGTCAATCTCGTCGTGGGATTGCCCCTCCTGCTGGGCTCGATGTGGCTCACGCGGCGCGGCAGGCTGATCGGGCTGCTCCTCTGGCCGGGCGCGCTCCTCTACATGATCTACAACACCATCGCCTACGTCGCGGAGCTGCCTACGTCTTCAGCCTGCCGATCAACGCGGGATTTCTGCTCTCGCTCGCGCCGCTCACGCTGAGCGCCTACACGACAATCGGACTGGTCGCCTCGCCTGTCGTTGTGGAG
>CAYQZG010000255.1:0-3871 GCA_964421785.1 uncultured Anaerolineales bacterium | reverse complement strand
CCTCGTCGGCCTGCTCGGTGATGGTGCTCACCATGTCCCGGAAGCGCGGATCGCCATGCACGAAGGGGAAGCGGCTGAGCACGTCCACGACGTGGAGGATGTCGTACCAGACGAAGGGGTACTTGAGCCGGCGGAAGAACGTGCCGATGCCGAACAGGAAGAGCTTTCGCTGGCACTGGGGTCCCCAGTGCCAGAGCAGCATCTCGGTCCCGGCGCGCGTGGCCGGGCTATCGACCAGCTCGGGCACCTTTGAGAGCGCCTTCAGCGCGTAGACGTTGGCGATAGGGCAGGGGTCCTCGCGCTTCCCCGGGCCTTTGAAAGAGCCCAGCTCCGCCGCAGTTCGGCAACGCCAGCCGTTGTCCTCAGCCAGACTCCCCAGATGATCGACAGCTCGCTGGACACGCTCGTCACTGGCCAGCCCGAAGGAGAGGAGCGCGTAGAGAAGCGTCGGCGCGTCGCACGCCATCCAGGTCCACCGCTCACCGTCGATGCCGCCGAAGCGTTTGTAGAGCCGCAGCTTGGTCTGGAACGGTCCCTCATGCGACTGGTGAGCCATCACGGCCTCAACGACGGGGGGCATGCCGGGGTCACTTGCCTGCAGACCGAAGTCGGCCAGCGTGCTCAGAGCATAGATGGGGTGCTTGGCGTCGTTGTGGCGCTTGAGGGCGAAGCCGGGCCACGTGGCGGCGTCGTCAATCAGTCCCCTCACCTGGAGATGGGTCAGCATCTCCCGGCGAGCGGCCTGGACCTCGGCGTCGTCCTCGGGCCGGTCCAGCAGGTCGACCAGGGTGCGGTAGCGCGTCCAAGGCTCGTCCGAGGCCAGCAGCCACTCGATTGTGTCAGTCATCAGATGGCCCTCCAAACAGTTCGTAGGCGGAGCAGCCGAGCTCCCCCTGTCGGCAGTGCTTGCAAGCGAGTGAGCCCCTGACGGACCCGGTGCTGCCAAAGCCCAGAACGAGCAGAAAGACCAGCAGGACGACGACATAGGTCGCCAGGCGTACTCCCCGAGCGTGTACTCAATGAAGCCCACGCCACGGATCGGCCATCCTCGTGTATGATCTTGATTCGTAGGCCCTCCGCAAAGCGCTGCTCCAACCAGGCCAGCTTGCGGCGGTAGCCATCCGATTTAGGCTTGCTCTTGTAGCAGAAGAACCCGTGCTCGGCGGCCTTGTCCATGTCGTCGACCGTGATCATCTCAACCTTGCTGTCCATCACACTCCCTCTTGATCCTGTAGTGGGGCCTTGTAGATGGCGGCGACCTCCGCTGTCGTGGGCCACGTCTGTGGGTCCTCGCCGCTGCTAGAACAGCGCCATCTGCGTGGCAGTGACGAGCTGGTATCGCTCCATACACGTCGCCAAGCCGTGCTGCCGGCACAGCTCGTCGAACAGGAGTGCCAGCCGATCGGCATTGGGCGTCGGGCAACTGTAGCGGTCGCCAAACCTGCGTTCGTATTTCTCCCTCAGCCCTGGGAACAGCTCGTCCAGCCGCTCGTAGTAGTAGGCACGCTGGCGATCCCGAAGGCTCATGCCGAACCAGGGGATGATGTAGGCCGCTCCGTGGGCGTGGGCTAGGGTCACTATGCGGCGGATGTTGTCCTCATTGTCCTCGATGAAGGGGAGGATCGGCATCATGGTGACGCCGGTGTGAACGCCGTGATCGGCGAGCACGCTCATGGCCCGGAACCGCTGGGAGACGAGCGGCGCGCCCGGCTCCAGCTTCTTGCCCAGCTCGTCGTCGGCGGTGGTGACGGTGAAGCTGACGGCGGCGTAGACCCGGTTGATGTGGCAGAGCGTGTCGAGGTCTCTCAGCACCAGGTCGCTCTTGGTCATCACGTGTACTGGAAAGCGAAACTCGGCGATGACGTCCAGCGCCCTTCCGGTGAGGTTGAGATCCGCCTCCAGGGGCATGTAGGGATCGTTCATCGAACCCGTGCCGATGGTGCCCTTGACCCGCTTGCTGGCGAGCTCCTTTCGCAGCAGCTTGATGGCGTTGGCCTTGACCAGAACCTCGCGATCGAAGCCATCGATCCGGTAGCACGCGCTTCTGGAATCGCAGTAGATGCAGCGGTGCTGGCAGCCGCGGTAGAGGTTCATGTTGTATTTGAGCCCGAACCAGTCATCCGGCTGCTTGACGTGGGAGAGCAGCACCTTGGCCTGAATCTCTCTGATCATAGCGATGGTGGCACATGCTGGCACGAGCTAGGTCGTTGAGCCGGAACGCTCTGCGACCCAGGAAGGGAGCCGGCCCGTCTCCACCATTCTGCGAACCAAGTTGGGCATGCTGTCGAACTGCCGCATGCAGAGGTTGTATTCCTCCTCGGTGATTGACGCCGTCGCGGGCTGGCAGAAGATCATCATGCCGTCGCGAGAGGCCATCAAGGGCCCGAGCTTCTTGCAGGGGAACTCGTCGCAGTCGGCACAGCTCTCCAGGCCCCTCTCTATGGCGCAGGGGCGAGCCTTACACTGCTGGTCCGCAATGGGTCCGTCGCTGCGACATCCCGCGCAGTGGACGTTGTCGGCGGTGTAGTGTTCGTGGCCGAAGATCTTTCGCCAGCCGTCGACCAGTCTCTGCCTGACGGCGGGGTCGTCGGAGCGTGCTGCGCACAGGTGGCAGCTGTAGCCGCAGTATCCGATCATGGGTTCTACCTCATTGTCCATCTGTTTTCCTCCTACAATGGTTGACGGATCTCATCCAGCACGGAGCGGGCCTCGCTCGCGTGTGCGAAGAAGCCCTCAAGCTGCTCGCAGGCATACTCAGCGCAGTGGGCGCAATTGGCGACGCCGCGTTCCATGGCGCAGGTGCGGATCTCGCAGGTGGCACAGTAGGGGATCTGTCGGCCGTCGTCGGCCAGGCAGCTGTCGCACATCGTCGTCTCCGCGGTGGCGTCCTCCATGCCGAACTCCTCGCGGGCACGCTGAGCCAGCCGCTCCAGCGCTTCCACATCGTTGGCCTGGGTGGCGACGTAGGCGTCGCAGTCAGAACAGACCAGGCCACAGTAGGCGATGATTCTTTCCATCAAGGCTCTCCTTTGTTCTTTGGGCGTTACGCCGTCCGGGTTTGGTGACCTTCCCGAAAGCTAGAGAGGTGCATAGGCGTGCAAAACATCGTTCTTGGGCGAGGTCTCAGTCGGTCTCATCGTGCCTGGGAGCTTTCGGGAAGGTTCTTCGCGCGATTCGCTTCAGACGCTCGACGGCCTCCTTGTGGCGGTGCGACTCGTCGGCAAATGATTCGAGCTTCTCGCAGATGAAGTCCTCGCACTGAGCGCAGTGCTCCAGGCCTCTATCGTCGACGCAGCAGATCAGAAGTGGGCACTCGGGCGACCAGTGGAGCGAGCGGTCCTCCCGACATCCCTTGCAGGTCATCTCGCGCTCTATGATCTCCACGACCCCCTCATCCTCCTCCAGCCACGCCATCTCGTGGAACCACGCCACGACGCGCTGAGCGGCGTCTGGATTGGTGGGCGCCAGGCGGATGTCGCAGGTCCCGCAGTCGAGGCCGCAGACGGCCATCATCTGTATCTCGGTCATCCTGACCTCCTCACACGCTAGTCCAGCGATTTCGCGCTCAATATCGCGGATCACGGACCCGCCAGGAACGGGGTTGAGCAGTTACGGCTACTGGGATCTCTCTCCTTCGCCAGCTAGGTCTATCTCGACAGGCCCCGCGTCTCTGTAGCTGATGATGACGGGCGGCACGCGCAGCTGCCGGTTGTGCTCATAGAGGGCGCGCAGGTCGGCGAATGACTCGTTCCCGGCCTGCGTCAGGGCGGCGACGCGTTCCAGCAGGGCGGCCTCCTCCGGTGAGGGATCCTCGTCCAGGTCCGCGTGGCCCAGTCCCCAGCAGTCCCAGCAGAGCAACTCCATCTTGTTC
>CAYQZG010000254.1:1523-3934 GCA_964421785.1 uncultured Anaerolineales bacterium | reverse complement strand
CGTGCCGGACCCGTGATCCAGCACACACAAACACCCCCCCCGCCTCAGATGACCCCCTCCTCCCTCAGCCGGGCAATCTCCTCCGTGCTCAGACCCAATCGCCCTCCATATACCTCGTGATTGTGCTCGCCGAGCCGACCACCGGCGAATTCCACCCCGCCCGGGGTCCTGGACATCTTGGGGACCACATTCTGCATACGAACCGTACCCAGTTCTGAATCCTCAATCTCGACAATATCCTCCCTGGCCTTGAAGTGCGGATCCTGGAAGATCCTCCGAATGTCGTAGATCGGTCCGGCCACCACATCGTTCTCCTCCAGAATCGCCATGGCTTCATCCAGGCAGAGCTGCTCGAACCACTGGCCCATAATACCATCCAGCTGCGCCGCGTTGTCCACCCGGCTCGGATTGTCCTCAAACCTTGGGTCGTTGGCTAGATCCGCGCGTCCGATGGCTTGAGCCAGCCGTTCGAAGGTCTTCTGAGAGCTTGCCGAGATGGCGACCCATTCTTCATCGCTGGTCTCGTAGGCATTCCGCGGGGAGCTTTCCTCCATCCGGTTCCCTCGCCGCTGCTTGACCATCCCGAGCTGGTCATAGGCAATCACAAAGGACTCAACCAGGCGAAACAGGGGCTCGTACAAGCTCACGTCGACGTACTGACCTTCACCCGTCCCCCTCACATCGCGGTCATAGACCGCGAACATAGCCCCCATGGCACCGAACAACCCTGCCACTGCGTCAGCCAGCGGGAACGCCGAGAGAGTAGGTGGCTTGTCGGGAAAGCCGGTGAAGGACGGGATGCCGCTCGTCGCCTCCGCTATCGTCCCATATCCCGGGCGATGGCTGTAGGGACCGTCCTGACCGTACCCGCTAATCCGCACCATGATGATACCGGGATTGACCTCCATCAGATCCCGATAGCCCACCTTCCAGCGTTCCATCGTGCCGGGACGGAAGTTCTCAATAATGATGTCCGCGTCTTGGATGAGCGCTTTCAGCAATGCCTGTCCCTGCGGCTTGCCCAGATTCAGCGTGATCAACTTCTTGTTCCGTCCACTCACCTTCCACCACAGGGAGACGCCGTCCTTCTTCGGCGCCCATTGCCGTGTCGGGTCGCCACGCCCCGGGAGTTCGATCTTGATCACCTCAGCGCCGAAGTCCCCCAGGAAGGACGCAGCCATAGGCCCGGCGATCGTCGTTCCAGCATCGATGACAGTCAACCCGACCAGCGGCATCTCCTGCGATCTGCTCGCTGGGCTGGGCTCACCATCGGTCACAGTCTGTGTCTCCATGTTGTCCCAAACCTCCAAGCAAGGATGTCCACGGTCCTTTAGCTACCACCCGGTAGTGGATGCAGGTCGCAACTGCGCCCTGCCTTGATAACCTGACCAGAGAGCGTCAAATCCAACGCGCGCTCGGCTTGCCGCACCACATCCAGCAGGCGCGGCAGGTCGATGTGGGTCGCGATGCCCATCTCGTGCAGCATGTGCACGGCGTCCTCTGTGCACACATTGCCTGCGGCCCCCGGTGCGAACGGGCACCCTCCCAGACCACCAAATGACGTCTCAAACGACCTTATGCCATTCTGCATGGCGGCGATTAGGTTGGCCATCCCCGCCCCCCGGGTGTTGTGAAAGTGCATAGCAACACTGGTATCACCGAAGGCCTCCAGCACGCCTCGAGCGACCCGGGCGACCTGTCGCGGGTTCGCCATACCCGTCGTGTCGCACAGGTTCAGTTCAACGCAGCCTATGTCCCTGAGCGCGCGCCCGACGTACAGCACGTTGTCAATCGGTACCTCTCCTTCAAAGGGACACCCGAACACGGTGGCAATACTCGCCCTCACCGGGACCCCCCTCCGCCGGGCCAGGTCCAACACCCCCCTGAAGCCATCCAGCGAGTCGTCGATGCTCATGCGCACGTTGCTTCGGTTGTGGGATTCACTGGCGGAGACCACCAGATTCAGCATGTCGGCCCCTGCCTCAACCGCCCGTTCAGCGCCAATCAGATTGGGCACCATAGCGAAACACTCACAGCCGTTGCGTCTCAGCGTCCTCATCACATCAGCAGCATCGCGCATCTGCGGCACAGCCTTGGGGTGCACGAAGGAAGTCACCTCCATGCGCCGGATGCCCGCCTGGATCAGCCCCTCCATCACCTCGACCTTGCGTGAAGTCTCGATGAAACCAGGCAGGATCTGAAACCCGTCCCGCGGCCCGACCTCGATGATCTCTACCTCTGCCGGCAGAGCGTGTTCCCATGTCGATGACGCTTCATCCATATAGGCGACCCCCCGTGCGACTATCTCGCCACGTCTCCCCGGACCTAGAGCCGCTTCGACACCGCGTCCAGCAGCAGATGGAGCGCCGTCGTCCCGACGGCACTAGACGGAGCGCCGTCGTCCCGACGGC
>CAYQZG010000254.1:0-1423 GCA_964421785.1 uncultured Anaerolineales bacterium | reverse complement strand
AGATGGAGCGCCGTCGTCCCGACGGCACTAGACGGAGCGCCGTCGTCCCGACGGCACTAGACATCTCCCCAGACCTAGAGCCGCTTCAACACCTCCCGCGTCATCGCGCCAATGGCGCCGAAATGGTGCACCACGTGCACCCCTGCGGCGCGTAGAGCCTGCTGCTTCCCCTGCGCCGTGCCCACGCCCCGGCTGATCATAGCCCCCGCGTGACCAAAGCGCACGTCGGGTCGGGCGTGCCGTCCGGCGACGTAGGCCACCATCGGCTTTGTGAGCCCGCCGTCGGCAATGAAAGCTGCGGCATCCTCTTCCATCGTCGTGCCGATCTCTCCGAAGTAGGCCACCAGCCTCGTCTCCGGATCCTGCTCGAACAGCGCCAGGTAGTCCCGCAGGGTGGTGCCCACGAAAGCATCCCCTCCCATGCCGATGGCCGTGCTCTGGCCCAGGCCGGCCTGGTTGACGTAGTAGGCCAGTGTGGTGGTATGCCCGCCGCTCCGTGACAACACACCCACAGGCCCCTTGCGGAAGAACGCTCTGGCGCAGGCCGGGTTCCCCCCGATCATCCCCACCAGGGCCTTGTCGGGGCTGATCAAGCCTATCGTGTTGGGTCCCACAACGTGGGCCCTATACCGCTTGGCATAGGCAATGACCTCCAGCATGTCCTGCTGCGGCACCCGCTCAGGATGGAGCGTAATCACCCGAATCCCGGCATCCAGCGCCTCGAAAGCCGCCACCTTGGCGGCTCGCGCCGGAACGAAGACGGCGGCGGTGTTGATACCCGGATGGTGCTCCTTTGCCTCCCGGACTGTGTTGTAGACGGGCACGCCTTCCGCCGTCTGCCCACCTTTGCCCGGGGTCACGCCGGCGACAACGCGTGTCCCATAGCTCTGCATGAGCTTGATCCTCAGCCTGGCTTCTCGACCGGTGGCCCCCTGCACGACAACTTCTGTGTTCTCGTCGATCAGGATGGACATAGCTTACCACCTGGCCTCGTGAACCACGCCGTTAACTACGGAATGCATATACTCCTCGAATCCCTGCAGCGGCAAATCGATCCTCACGGCCTGATGTCCCCGCAGAGCGCACGCCAGCTCACAGCCCAGGCACTCGACACAGCCGCCCTTACGCACCCGCTCCAGCGGCCAGCGCAGGCTTGGAACACCTATGTCCTCGTCGAAGACGAGCGGGCCACCCTGGACGCTGCACACCTCCACACACGCCCTGGTTTCGCACGCCGAACACTTACTGAGATCAATGGTGATTCTCCCGCCTGAAAGCACCTCGAAAGCCAGCACCTTGCCCGTCATACAGCGGCCTCCCTTTCGGTATCAGTTCAGTTTTATGAGCGACTGCTCTCAGCCCCCGTCCCCGGGGGCGGCCTATGCAACAAGACATCGCCTTTGAAACGGGTTTCTGCCTCAGA
>CAYQZG010000253.1:1300-3947 GCA_964421785.1 uncultured Anaerolineales bacterium | reverse complement strand
CACGCCCACGACGCCCAGCACGGCCGCCGCAGGCATCTCCGCTTCGCTCGGGATCTCCCCCTCGAGTGGCGTCCGCTTCACCACATCGCCCGCGGCCGCCACCAGGCCCCACAACGAACGCTCTCGGACGACCATCAACCCCAGACCCGCCATGGCGGTGACAACCGCGCCCACCATCAGCCCCTCTGATCCGTGCCGCAGCCCCAGTGCCATCAGCGCCACAGCGTCGGCGCCTCCCCACCAGCCCAGCGACCAGGCCACGGCCCCAGCCGCCACCGCTAGCGCCGCTGCCCATCCCTCCGGCCCCGCCAGCACACCCACCACGACCGCCGCCGGGGGCAGAGCCAGGGCGGACGCCCGCCGCGGACAGACCAGGGCCGCCCCGGCCAGCGGCCACCAGTACCACGCGCGACCGAGAAGCGAGAGAAGCGTCAAGGCCACCAGCGCTACCACGGAGACCTCCCGCCACAGCAGGTCCTGGACGATGATCAACACCCACAGTCCCATGGTCAGGCCAAGCACCACCAGGGCCACGATGGTCGGATCTATCAGAGACGTGACCATCACTCCCCAGGGGCCACGGGCTGGACCTCGATGACGGGTACGTCGAGGCTGGAGATGAAGGATCCGCACTGATTGCCTGCAGCATCCGCTCCCGCCACCACCGCCGCCGTCGAGGCCACCAACGGGTCGTGGCCCATCTGCCGCAGGTCATACCGCTGCCACGGCTCGGTGACGCGACGCCAGCCCCATTGATCACAATACGACACCCGCTTCGAGTCCACGTCATCCGCGCCATCGCCATCCAGGTCGCACTCCAGGCTCCCCGAGCCCGGGTGGTGCTCGCACCGCGTGCTGGTGTGCGTGCATCGGTAGTCGAGGTAGCGGAACGTGTACTCCGGCCACCAGTAGGTCGTCAACGACACGTCGTACGCCTCGGCCCCCGTGGGGGACGCCACGCGCTCGTCGCACGAGCAGCTTCGTTCCTGACACGCCTCGTTCCAGGTCGGGCCACCAGCCGCCAGCCCCCAGGACGAGGTCTCAAACACGTGCGTCGCCTGCGGACCCACCATCAGCTGGCTGCCCCCGTTCTCCGCCCGGTCCTCGATCACCCACACCGACTCCCCCGGCGGCGTCTGGCCAAAGATCGCCCCATCCCCACCGTTCCACTGCCGCCAGGCCGCCCCGATCTGGTAGTTGACCACGGCTCCTTCCGTCACCCGTCCCACACCTCCGCCACAGTCGAACGTGGACGAGCCGTGCCGCACGCCCGGCGCCGCGTTCGGACAGGCCAGGGCCGCCTCCTCCGAGAACGCCTCCACGTCCCCGGCCCCCAGGTACCAGAACTGCGTCTCCAGGCCCACCAGGCTCCGTGGCCACGGGTTGCGCAGGCTCTGCGCCGGGGGGATGCTGACCTCCACGTCGATGTACCAACCCGGCCACTCCGCACACGGCTGATGGATGATGCCCCCATCGATCGTCGGCGGTTCGTCGCAGGGCCAGTCATCGCCGTCGCCAGGGACCGCCGTCGGGACCAGACACGCCTCCTCCGACAGGCAGACCGCGTCCATCGTGTAGAACCTGCCGTCCGGCCCGCGCACCGCGGTCACCGTCGCCCATCCCGATGGACAGTCGGGCCAGTTCATACAGTAGAACGTCTCGACCTCCGGCCAGGGATCCGGCGTCGCCGTGGGCGGCGCAGCCGGTGTGCCACCACCATCGTCCCCATCGTCAGGCGGCGGGGGCTCCGGGGTCTCGGCCCCACCGTCGCCGCCCCCGCCACCGTCATCCTCATCGTCACACACCAGCGTCGTGCCCACCAACCGGCAGCCAAGCAGTGGCTTCGGGTGGGACCGGCTGGCCAGGCCACGCCCGGGGAACAGCAACGCCTGCCCCACCACCGCCACGATCAGGGCAGCACGCGCCACCCTCAGAACGTCTCGTTCCGCCACTCGGTCACTCTCCACGAACCATCCTCCCTCTCTATCGTCGCCACGTAGAGCAGACGCGATGTCTGGTCCTCCACGTTATCCCGCACCACGCATCGATCCCCCCGGGTTGTCTCCGGCGCGATCTGCGCACAGATCTCCTCGCTGAAGAGGATCACGCCGTTCGACCCCGTCTTGACGTGCCCCACCGTGCATACGTGATGATTCTCACATCGAACAGGGTTCGGCGGCGCGAACGCCGCCAAGAAGACGGCGGGCATCTCCTCGCCGTCCGGCTCGGTCAGCTCCCGTCGATGCCACGCCGCGACCTCCGGGGACGCGAACCGCTCCAACCCTGCTATCACCGCCTCCCGGTCGTACGCCAGCGCCTCCTGGTCGGAGACGTCCTCGATGGCGTGGGCCGCTAGCACCGCCTCGAAGGCCTCACGGATCTCCTCCTCCACCTCGGGTGGTGGGGAGAGGTACGTCTCCCCCGTGAAGGGGTCCGTCTCGGTCGCCCAACCTTGCGGCGTCTCCGTCTCCACCGGGATCGGCGTCACGGTGGCCGGGAGGGCCGCCGCCGAGGTCTCCGTCGGCTCGGGCGTCCGTTTCGCCATCGGCGCCAGCGTCCTCAGGCCCCGCAACCGCATCCACAGGGCTCGTCCCCCCAGGAAGCAGCTGCCGAGCACCAACACGGCGACGACCGTCGCAGCTAGCCA
>CAYQZG010000253.1:0-1200 GCA_964421785.1 uncultured Anaerolineales bacterium | reverse complement strand
CCATCGGCTTTGCCATCTCTCGGTTGGCATGATCTGCCAGGCGCAGATCTCCTGCGGGGCGATGATCTCTCCCATCGGCACAGGCGGCGACGGCACGTCGTAGCAGACCAGCGTGGCCACATCCGTACCCCTCCCCCATCCTCCGTAGCCCACCGACACCGACGCCGACCCGGGGTTGAGGCCAAACCCGTCCAGTGCATACCGCACGGCCAGGTGAGCCTGCGAGACCCCTCGCTCCTCATCCAGCGTGGCCACCGCGTGCCGCGTCCCCGCCCAGGCAGCGGCCTCCACGGCCAGCCTGGTGTACAACAGCTGCCCGAACCCGATCACCCCGGCGATGATGACCAGGAAAAGAGGGAGCACGATGATGAACTCGATGTACGCCTGACCCTTGCGCCTTCCCTGCCTGCGTATGAACGGTCTCACCCACTCACCTCGCTGGATACAACGTGGCAGGCAGATGAAGCGGCTCAGCCGAGAAGGCTGCCCACAGGCCAATGGCCACCATCAGCCCGGCCGCCGCCGCGAACAGCGCGGCCACGAGGATGACTGGGGCCCCGACTCCTTGATTAGGGCATCCCATTCTTGTCATTCGAACGCCCCCGGCGGCCCAGGCCAGAACTGCTCCAGCCGGAAGAAGGCCGACGCCTTCAGGTCCAGGTTCATCCCGCCACCCATCAGCGCCCCCAACCCCGACGGCCACTGCCAGGGCACGTTCGTCTCAGCGTAGACGGAGCGCCGACCAGGCTGGACTGTGAGGGCGAACCCCTCGCCCGACCCGCCCGTCAGGCTGCCGTACACCCCGGCCCCCTCCGCCGCCGTCCCGCCGGTGGCCACCGTCCTTGCGGCCTCGAAGGTCGCCGTCGACACCACCATCCGACTCCACCAGAAGTATGAGAACTCCCAGGCCAGAAGCAGCACCAACAGGACGCCCGGCAACACCACCACGAACTCCGTGTACGCCTGGGCTCGCCGCTTGGCGCCCGACGGGCGCTCTTCTTGGCGGAGACGTTTGAGAATCTGCCTCACCCTACCTCCCTACGGCAAGCTGTTGATGCGACCCTGCTGGCGCTGGAAGACATCGCCCACCAGCTGGATCGTCGCCACGACGATCCCCGCGATGGCCAGCACCGCGGCCAACAGCACCACGTACTCCGTGTAGCCCTGTCCCCTACGATCGAATAGCATCGTCCACCTCCT
>CAYQZG010000252.1:0-3979 GCA_964421785.1 uncultured Anaerolineales bacterium | reverse complement strand
TCAGGCAGAATAAGGAGACCCACATGCCAACCCTGATCCTAGCCGAAAACCCCTCCGACGACATCATCCCCGTCCAGGTCGACACCGACGGCATCCTCAAAGTCGACGCCACCGCCCAAGGCGACGTCCCCATCACCCTCGACTCCGAAATCGTCACCATCGAATCCCGGGACGACGTCCTCGAAGCCACCCTCTCCCTCGATACCTCTGCCTACGCCGACGGCGACGTCCTCGCCGCCACCCAATCCCTCGACGGCGACGCCTTCACCGAAAACGGCGGCACAGCCATCCTCCAATCCATCCAAGTCATCGACCTCGATGACCAAGCCAAAGCCCTCGACATCGTCCTCCTCCGCTCCGACACCTCCATCGGATCCGAAAACAGCGCCGTCAGCGTCTCCGACGCCAACGCCGACGAGATCCTCGCCATCATCCCCGTCACCACCGCCGACTACGTCGACCTCGTCAACTCCCAGATCGCCGAAATAGCCAACATCGGCAAACTGATCAAAGCCGCCGCCGCCAACGACGGCCTCTGGATCGCCGCCATCTCCCGGGGAACCGGAACCTACACCGCATCCGGCATCAAAGTCCGCGTCGGACTCCTAAGATAACCATGCCGTTAATCAAGCCGTTAAAAATCCTGAGAATCCTGTAAATCCTGTCAGAAAGAAGAGGTTTCGATGACCCACCGTCGCCCCATCCAAACCCACCCGGGACGCCCACGCGTCGCCGGCGTCGAATGGAACCAGAATACCGACACCTGGCGCCGCCTCCCCGGCACCGTCGACTCCGTCGACGACATGGCCCCTTGGAAACACATCACCCGCGTCAACCTCGCCCCCGACGGATCCATCAACGCCACCTACGGTCGCACCGGCTACACCGAAGACGGCTCCAACGGCCGCGTCATGGTCCGCATCCCCGCCACCTACTTCAAAGCCCGCTCCCCAGCCTCCGGCATCTACCAATGGTTCGTCGCCGAGCACCGCCTCCCCGGCTTCGCCCTCCACCCCGCCTTCTTTCAGCGTGGTGGCCATCCCCACGGCGCCATCTACGTCGGCGCCTACCCCGCCGACCTCGTCGGCGACGCCGCCGGCAACCACACCCTCCACAGCCGCGCCAACCACCAACCCACCCCCGGCAGACTCTGCTTCGAAGTCGACTTCGACGGCGGACAAAACGAACCCGACCTCCTCGACACCGTCGACACCCCCGGCGGCGACGAGTGGGTCGTCCAAGCCTACGAGGTCACCTCCGGCTCCTGGGCCGGCAACGACGCCGCCGGCAAACTCTGGATCCAACAAACCTACGACAACAACCCCGGCTGGTCAAACGACGAAACCATCACCAACACCACCCAATCCAACACCCTCGCCACCGTCGACGGATCCCCCGCCTACATCGACTTCGGACCCGGTCACACCAACACCTACGCCGAAAACATCGGCGCCGGCTGGGGCATCACCAACGCATGGACCCGCCTCGGGATCATCCCCCTCCTCATGCTCCTCGAATGGGGTGACTTCGATTGCCAGCTGCAGCTGGGCCGCGGGGTCGTCGACAAAGTCCACCACAACACCCAATACCGCGGCGAACTCAACGCCGCCTTCAACATCAACGACAACCTCGACGCCAACCTCACCGGCGCCGGCGACGACGGCCTCGCCGGCGAGGCCCAAGACGGCCTCCGGCCCGTCGCCTGGCGCGGCATGGAAAACCCCTGGGGAACCCACTACGAATACGTCTCCGGCATCCAATCCGAAGACTCCGAATGGCGCATCGTCAAAGCCCGCGGCCTCTCCTCACCCTCCATCCCCACCGCCCTCACCGCCGGCCAGTACGACGCCACCCAAGGCGCCCCCTTCTCCGGCGACATAGACACCGTGATCACCGACATCCTCTTCGAACGCCTCACCCACGGCATATTCCTCTACAACGGAACCGGCAGCACCCCCGGAACCTACATCCCCAACGACTGCCACCCCCACGACGCCGGCGAAAGCGACTGCATCCAGGTCGGCGGCAAATACTCAGGCGACCACGAAGCCGGCATCCTCTGCACCATGAACCAATACGCCGCCGACGCCCTCGACGGCGCCAGCGGACACTACGCCTTCGGCGCCCGACTCGAATACATACCACAATGACCACTCCAGAAACCCTGCTGCAGCACCTACAAGCCCAGCTCCAGACGGCCGACCTCGCCATCGTCCACGCCGGCGAAGCCGCCGACGCCCTCGAAGACCTCCTCCAGGACCCCCCGCCGGCCGCCTGGCGGACCATGCTCGCCCGTCCCCCTCGCCCCGGCACCTACCGCGTCCGCATCCTCCTGGAGATCCCGGGGAGCGACGACCCCCTCGACACCGTCACCCTCGCCCGCTGGGACGGCACCCACTGGCTCGACGCCCTACCACCCCACGCCATCACCCACTGGCACCACCCGGGGGACAACGATGCAAACTAAACACACAAAACCCCTACTTCTCGCCGTGATCATGTCAGATGTCCGCATTTCTAGCACGATCGCGGCCCCTACTGCAAGCCCATTTGCATCACCCATCGTCCATCGTCCACCAAGCCGTTACAATCCTGTAAATCCTGTAAATCCTGTCAAAAAGAGATCCCCATGACCACCCTAAACGACGTCCGAGACCGAATCCGCACCCAACTAGAAGCCGCCTACGGCCTCACCGAACCCCTCGTCCTCGATACCTCCTCCTCCACCCTCTCCGACATCCGAGACCGCGTGGAGGCCCGGCTCCAGGACGCCTCCAACGAACGCTGGAGCACCGACGACCTCGACGAAGCCATCCGCACCGCCCTCGAACAATACAGCAAATACCAACCCCAACACGCCTTGGGAACCGTCAACATCTCCACCGCCGGCCGCGAGATCGACATCTCATCGTTGACAGGTTTGCTCAGAGTCGAGAAAGTCTGGTGGGACTACGACAGCACAGACCCCACCTACCCGCCCAACTACCGCCAATTCGAAGTCTGGCCCGGGGACATCCTCTTCATCGACGACCGGTCCGAACCCGCCGCCGGCGACGTCGTTCGCGTCTGGTACACCAAAATGCACACCATCGAGGACCTGGACTCTGCAGGGTCGACCACCATCCCCGTCGACGACGAAGGCACCATCGTCACCGGCGCCTGCCACTTCGCCGCCCAGATCCGCTCCGCAGAGCTCGCCGAATCCCTCACCGCCCACAAAGACGTCGTCAACAACCTCCGCAAATACGCCAGCGAGCAGGGCACAAACTTCCGCTACCAGGCCCAGATGGAACTCCGCGCCTACGTCCGCAGAGCCAAGGCCTACCCCCAGGAGGACATCGACGAAGCCGTCCGCTGGGCCCTTGGCCGGCTCACCGAAAAGAAACCCCACCGCGCCATCACCACCCTGACACTGTCCGCAGACGGCCGCGAGGTCGACATCTCCTCCATCGACTACCTGGACATCGAACGCGTCTGGCTCGACTACGACGAAGACGACCCCGACTGGCCGCCCAACTGGGCCGACTTCCAAACCTGGCCCGGGGACATCCTCTACATCATGGATCCCCAAGAACCCGACAGCGGAGACGTCCTGCGCATCTGGTACACCACCGAGCAGACCCTCTCGGGTCTCGACAGCGCCACCACCACCACCCTCACCGACCGCGAAATCAGCACCCTCATCGTCGGCGCCACCGGCTACTGCGCCCAAGAGAGAATCCAAGAAAAAGAAGTCTACTGGGGGAACCGAGACCTCCGAGACTGGGCAGCCGCCCGCCTCGAAGAGTTCGAAGAAGCCCTCGCGCGCCTCGGGCGCCGGGAAGGCATCCACCACAGCGGCATCGCCCCCCAAGGCAGCCTCGATCGCTGGGACGGAGACTGGAGCTGAAACGCGCGCCCAACCAAATCTGAACCTGGCCATGGCCCAGCCTAGTTGCCCAGAGCAGGTAGGAGTCCCAAGAATGTTTTTCACAATCCT
>CAYQZG010000251.1:2818-3985 GCA_964421785.1 uncultured Anaerolineales bacterium | reverse complement strand
ACCATCAGGCCCAGGGAGAGCACCGAGAGCCCGGCGGCGTACCAATCGCGGGAGAGGACGCCGGCCTGGTGGCCCACCTCGATGGCGGCTAGGACGGTGCTGCCCGCGGCCGTGGTCACCAGATAGCCGAAGAAGCGGTTCTGCAGACGCAGCGCCACCCCAACGTAGGTGACCAGACAGACGAGGGAGGTAAGCAGCCAGAACTCGGCCCAGCGGCCGGGCATCAGGTCGAGGTTGGCGTAGGCGGTGTAGAAATCGATGGGGATGAGGAGCACGGCGATGGCGTCGAGGGCCACGCCGGACTGGGACAGGGCGGTTCGCCTGCGCAGGTACCAGCCCATGACGAAGAAAATCAGGGTGAAGCCTGGCGGAATGACGACGCGCAGCGGCGGTGAGAAGTCCTTCCATCCCCAAATGACGAAGGTGATGGCCGCGGAGAAGAGGAGGAAGATGCTCAGGAAGAGAATGGCGTGGAGCGTCCGCTCCGAGAGGAGCGACCGCGCCAGCCGTTCGCGCAGCGGGACCTTCGGCTGCGGGGGTGGTGGCGCCTCGACCTCGGCGGGCGCCTCCGCCGGCGCGGGCTCCGGCATGGGATGGGCCGGCGCTTCCTCCACGTCCGGCTCCGGCGCCAGCCCCAATCGGGCCTCCAGGGCGGCCTTTTTCGCCTCCAGGGGTGCGCGGGCCTCCGCATAGGCATCGTCGCCGGTGAAAGCCCGAGCCGCCCTCAGTCGTTGTGCGCGCGCCAGGAGATAGGTCGTCACGTCCAGGCGGACATCGTCGGTGAGCACGACATCGAAGCTGACCAGCTGCTCCAGGCGCTCCTGGGTGGTGTCGACGTACGCCTCGATCTCGGTCGCGAGCCCCTGCACGACCTCCGGGTGGACGAGGTCCTCCTCCAGCCACATATGCAGAAGTTCGAGAAGGCGCGACTGTCGGTAGAGCTTGAGCCACGCGTCGCGGGCCTCGTCGGCGGTGAGCGGAGGAGGACGCAGCTCCAGCGCGACCTCGATCTCGCGCTGCCGCCTCCTGTAGGTCCGCCGCGCCTCGGTCAGCCGGGTGACGCCCTGGGCCAGCCAGACGTCGATCTCGTCCAGGGCCCAGTTGAGGCGAGAGAGTTCCTCGACCAGGTCGGGATCACCGCGGAAGCCACAGTGCCGACAGGCTCGC
>CAYQZG010000251.1:0-2718 GCA_964421785.1 uncultured Anaerolineales bacterium | reverse complement strand
GCCGTGAGCAGAGCGAGCCCGACCAGGCAGACCCAATCGACGCGTCTCAGCCGCAGCGGGCGACGCGTCGTCCGCGGGTGCCCGGGGCGGAACCCGCGGGCCGCCAGGGCATAGGTCAGCTTATCGGTCAGACGCAGAGCAGCAATCACCAGCGCGATCAGCGTCGGGCGGTAAGCCAGCAGCCGCCGGATCAGTCTCTCCCGCTCCGGCGTCCAGCCCCGGGCGCGCTGTGCGTCGGTGATGGTGCCGTACATCCCATAGAGCAGGGGCAGATACCGCAGCCCCAGGGCCAGCGTCAGACCCCACTCAAAGGGGAGCCCCAGACGGACCAGCCCCTGCACCATCCCGTTCTGATCCGTGGTCAGGAGCAGCACGAAGGCGGCGAAGGCGAGTCCGTTCACGCGCAGCGCGGCCAGCAGCCCCCGCACGATGCCGGGCAGCGTGATCCGCAGCCGCCACCACGCTACCAGCACCGGCTCGCCGCCTGGGTGGGAGAGCGGCCAGAGCAGTAAGATGAGGAAGGTCAGGGGCAACATCTGCCGCCACAGCCAGGCGATGCGCTGCCGGGGGATGCGCGCGCGCCAGAGGAGCAGGTGCACCGCCACCAGGTAGCCGAGCACCACCCCGAGACAGTCGGCGGGCAGGAGGACGGCGAAGCTGGCGGCGACGAAGGCCATCTTGGTGCGCGGATCCAGGCGGTGGAGCCACGAGTCCCGCGCGACGTAGAGGTCGAAGCGGGTGTCCATCAGTATGCACCGCCTCGCTCCAAGATGAAAGAAAGCATCGCAAAGAACCCAAAGACACTCCCAGCCCCCGTCACCGGAGGCGCCGCGGGTGACGTCGAGCCCCACAGCCGCCCCGAGACCGGCGCTGAGCGCCGTCGGCGTGACGGGGCTCCGAGCACCCTCCGCGAAAGCTCACCCAAGGTCCGCATACTCACGATAGAACGCGTCGACGGTCAGGCTGTCGCCAGCCATGCCGCACGGCCGAAGGAGCTGCGACAGGCGTGTGATGGGCGGCGGACTGACCGAGGCGCGGGCCAACATCTCCGGCCGGGAGAGGACGTCCTGTGTCGTGCCCGCGGCCAGCACACCCCCCTGGTGAAGCACGAGCACGTGCGTAGCCTGCTCGGCCACCAGCCGCACATCGTGGGTGATGAAGAGGATCGTGTGCCCGGCGCGGCGCTGCCGGCCGAGGTGATCCAGGAGCAGCCGAGTTCTCTCTCGGTCCAATCCAGCGGTCGGCTCGTCGAGGATGAGAATGGGAGGACAGCGGGCCAGGAGAGAGGCGAGGGTCACCTGACGGCGCAGGCCGTGGCCCAGCAGGGCGGGAGGCCGGTCGGCGTGGTCGGTCAGGTCGAAGGCGGCCAGCGACTGCTCGGTGCGCCGCGCAATCTCCTCGGCGGAGAAGCCCAGGTGGCGCAGGCCGAAGGCGACCTCCTCCCGGACGCTGGAGGCGAAGATCTGATGGTCGGGGTTCTGGAAGAGATAGCCCACCTGGCGGGCCACCTCGCCCACTGGCAGGCCGCGGATATCGCGGCCCTGGATCAGCACGCGGCCCTCCTGCGGACGGAGCAAGCCGTTGCACAGCTTGGCCAGCGTGCTCTTCCCGGAGCCGTTCGGCCCGACCAGGGCCAGCCAGCTGCCCGCCTCGACGGAGCAGCTCACCCCGCGCAGGGCCGGCACGCGGCTATCGTAGCTGTAGGAGCAGCCCTCTAGCTCGACGGCACGATCAGGCAGTTGGAACGTTGGAACGTTTGAATGTTTGAACGTTCCAACGTCTGACCGTTCCAACGTTGAAGCGTTCCTTCGTCCGCCGCTGAGGTCTTGCACAGCCTCCTCCACCGTCAGCCAGGCACGATCGTCGTCCCCGGCGGCATTGAAGCGCGCCGCCAGCTCCGCCATCTGGGGAAGCCCGACACCCATGCCGCGCAGACGGTCCGCCTGAGCGAAGATCTTCCGCAGCCCGCCCTGCAGGGCGATGCGCCCATCGTCCAGCACCGCCACCCGATCGGCCAACAGCGGCAGCCGGTCGACGTCCTGCGTCACCCACAGCACCGTGGTGCCTCTTTCGGCTCGCAGGCGATCCACGGCCTCCAGCAGCGACCGCTTCCCGGCGGGATCGAGGCTGGCCGTCGGCTCGTCGAGCACTAGGACCCGGGGGCGCATAGCCAGCACGGCGGCCAGGGCGACGCGCTGCTTCTCGCCGCCGGAGAGCTCCAGCGGGGACCGAGTTCGCAGCGCGGCGACGCCCGTCAGCTCCAGGGCCTCGGCGATCCGGTGCTCGATCTCGCGCGGCGGAAGCGCCAAGCTCTCCAGGCCGAAGGCCACCTCATCCTCGACCGTCATGCTGAAGAACTGACTCTCGGGATCCTGAAAAACGAGCCCCACCGTGCGGCTCAGCTCCCCCGGCCCGCCTTCCGCAGCGTCCCGCCCGGCGACGCGCACCGCGCCCCGGAACCGTCCCCCGGCGAGCTGGGGGATGATGCCGTTGAGGGTCAGGCAAAGAGTAGACTTGCCCGCGCCGGTCCGGCCAAGCAGGGCCAGGCACTCCCCCTCCGCCAGGGAGAGCGAAACGCCCTTCAGCACGTCAAGGCTAACCTCCCCCGGGGAGGGGGTAGGATAGGCGTAGTGGACGTCCTCAATGGCGACGAGCGGGGTCAATGGAGAGCGGGCCAGGGCTCAGACGCGCGGCCGGCCCCAATGGACGATGGGAGGA
>CAYQZG010000250.1:0-4005 GCA_964421785.1 uncultured Anaerolineales bacterium | reverse complement strand
CCCCACGCTCGCTCTCACCTGGCCGGACTCTTCTGGGGTGATCGGCCCGAGCGCAAGGCGCGATCTTCCCTCTCCACCGCCCTCTGGCACATCCGCCGTTGTCTCCCCCAAGACGGTCTGATCCTGAGCGACAAGAATACCGTACAGTTCAGCCCCGGTGCTGATATCTGGCTCGACGTCGAGGCCTTCGAGGAGCGGGTTTCGGCCGACGACGTCGCCGGCTTGCAGGCTGCCGTGGACCTCTATCACGGCCCTCTCCTGGACGGCTTCTACGACGACTGGATCGTCAACGAGCGTTATCGTTTGGAAACCCTGTTCGCCGACGCGCTCGTGCGCCTGATGACGGGCCACGAGGAGCAGCGGAATGACGAAGCGGCCTTGGCTGCGGCACAGCGCTTGCTGCGCCACGATCCCCTGCGGGAGGGCGCCCACCGGGCCGCCATGCGCGCCTACTGTCACCTCAGCCGGCGAAATGCTGCGCTGGAGCAATACCAGCGCTGCCGCGAGGTCGTCCAGGAGGAACTGGGCGCCGAGCCGATGGTCGAGACCACCGAGCTCTGGCGGGCCATCCTGGAGCGCCGCTTCGAGGTACGGCGTGCGCGCGCGAAGGCGCCTGCTCTTGTCGGATCCGTGATCCAACAGGAGCGAGCACGGGCCGCGGCGCGAAACCCGTTGGACGCGGCGGCCGTTAGCCCGTTCGTAGGCCGGGAGCGAGAGCTGGCCTTGCTGGACGAATGCTGGCGGTCAGCGGCGGCTGGACAGGGTGGCCTGGTGCTCGTCAGCGGCGAGGCCGGCGTGGGGAAGACCCGCCTGGCGGAGGCGTTCGCGGACCGGCTCCGCTGGCAGGGAGCTCGGGTCGTGAAGGGGCGCTGCTATGAGTTCACCGGTAACCTGCCCTACCAGTCCGTGGCCGAAGCGCTGCGGACGGTGGCGGCCACCTTGACGCCGGATCAGCTGACTGAGTTCCCCGCCTGGACCGTCCGGGAGGTGGCCCGCTTGGTGCCGGTGTTATCGCACAGGATCGATGTGCGGTCGGCGGAGGTGCCGCACGATGATGCTGCCATCGAAAATCTATCACCAGCTGCGACTGGGGATCCTGACGACGAGGAGGCCGGATTGATCGCTTCGTCGGGCCTGGGGCGCGAGCAGGCGCGGCTCTTCGACGGCTTGAGCCGTTTCCTGGTCCAGCTCTCCTCTCAGCAAGCGCTTCTGATTGTTCTGGAGGACTTGCACTGGGCCAGTGAGTCAACGCTCCAGTTGCTGCATTATTTGGCCCGTCACATAGCGTCCCATCAGATCTTGATCGTGGCGACGTTCCGGCCTGAGGCGGTCGGGCTCGGGCACCCCTTGCGGACGCTCCGGCGGCGGCTCGCACGCGAGGGGCTGGCGAAGCCGCTCCGTCTCACCCGGCTCTCGGTCGAGGCTGTGGAGGAGATCGTCACGGAGATGTCGGGGGCGGGGGAGGCCGTGGCGCCGCTGGCACGGCGGTTGTACCAGGAGACCGATGGCAATCCTTTCTTCCTCCTGGAGACCGTGAAGGCGCTCTTCGAGAAGGGCGCCCTTCGCCTGGAGCAGGGCGTGTGGGTAGGGGCGTTCGCAGCCATCGCCAGAGGAACCTTCCCGCTGCCGGCCGCGGTGGGGGAGCTGATTGAGGCCCGCGTGCGTCGCTTGGATGAGCGGGCACAGCAGGCGTTGCGGATGGCGGCTGTGTTGGGGCAGGTCTTCGATTTCGATATGCTCCGCGCGGCCTGGGGCCGGGACCTCGAGACGACGCTAGGGGCCCTGGATGCCCTGTTGCGTCAACGCCTGGTGGAGGAGGCTGCTCCCGATCGTGACTACACCTTCACCCATCACACGATCCAGCAGGCGGTGTACGAGGGCATCCCGCGGCGGCGCCGCCAGCGCCTGCACGCCCGGGCGGGGAGCGCGATGGAAAAGATCTACGGTTCCGAGGCGCAGGTCAGTGAGTTGGCTTTCCATTTCCGCCAGGCGCGCTATCTGGATTCCTCGCTGACCGACAAGGCGGTCGCCTACCTGCTGGAGGCCGGCGACCGGGCACGCTACGCCTACGCGCACCACGAAGCGGTCGGCTATTACGAGGATGCGCTGGCTCTGCTCAAAGAGCAGGGCGCGTATCAACGCGCGGCACGAACCCTGATGAAGCTGGGGTTGACCCACCACAATGGCTTCGCGTTCGAGGAAGCTCGCCGAGCCTACCGGGAGGGTGCCGCTCTCTGGCGACATGCTGGCCAACCGGAGCCGTCTGGGCCACTGCCCGCAGCGCCGCACGCCCTGCGCGTGTTCTGGCTGAATATGCCGACCCTGGATCCGAGCGTCTCGAACCACGGCGGCTTGATGGTCACGACGAGTCAGCTGTTCCGGGGGCTGGTGGAGAGCGGTCCGGCGATGGAGATGGTCCCGGACCTGGCTAGGGATTGGGAGGTGGCCGAAGGGGGGCGGAGATACGTCTTCCACCTGCGCGAGGACGCCCGGTGGAGCGACGGCGCCGCAGTGACGGCAGCGGACTTCGAATACACGTGGAAGCGCGTCTTGGACCCGGTCACCGGGTCGCCCTGGTGGGCCCACCTGCTTTACGACGTAGCGGGGGCCAGGGCCTTCCACCAGGGGGAGACCGGCTGGGAGGACGTGGGCGTACGGGCGAAGGATGACGCCACGTTGATCGTCGATCTGGAGGGGCCGCGGGGCTATTTCCTCCAGTTATTGGGCGTGTGTTCAACGTATGCACTGCCCCGACACACGATCGAGGCGCATGGGGAATCATGGACCGACGTGGAGAACATCGTCACCAGCGGGCCCTTCCGGCTGGTGTCCTGGCAACCCGAAGAGTCAATGGTCATGGTGCGCAACCCCGACTACAGTGGCCGTTTCACAGGCAACGTGGAGCGGGTGGAGCTGAAGCTGCTGCCTGTGAAGGAGTGGCACGCGATTCTGGAGTTGTACGAAAGCGACGAGCTGGACGTGCTGCTGCGCCAGTGGTTCATGCCGCCGGTAGAGCGGGACTGCGTCCGCCAGCGGTATGCGGGGGAGACCATCTCGATACCGGCGTTGCACACGGGATACGTGGGGTTCGACGCAGGCCATCCGCCCTTCGACGACCATCGGGTGCGGCAAGCCTTCGCCCTGGTCATCGACAGCGAGATGTTGGCCGAGGTAGTCAATCGAGGTCACACGGCTCCGGCCAAGGGCGGCTTTCTGCCCCCGAAGATGCCGGGACACTCGCCGGAGATCGGCCTGCCGTACGATCCCGAGAGAGCGCGTCAGCTCCTAGCCGAGGCGGGCTATCCGGAAGGACGGGGTTTCCCCCTCGTCGAGGCGGTGGACTTCCATGGCATTGAAGCGTGCGTCGAGTATGTGCGGGCACAGTGGCGCCAGATCCTAGGTGTCGAGGTCCCCTGTCACGGCATCCGGTTGGACGAGTGGCTGCGCCCCAAGACGCCCGCCATCTCCATCAGCGACTGGCAGGCGGACTACCCAGATCCGGACAACGGCCTGCGGGTGGGTCTCAGGTTCGTGCGCAGGACGTGGCAGCACGAGGCCTTTGAGCGGCTGGTGGACGCGGCGCGGCGCACGACAGACCGGGAGGAGAGGATGCAGCTCTACCGGCAGGCGGACCGCATCCTGGTTGAGCAAGCACTGGTCGTCCCCATCAGCCACATGCGCCTTGGCCTGCTGGTGAAGCCGTGGGTGACCCGCTACCCGGCCTCGCCGCTGCGGCAGTGGTTCTGGAAGGACGTGGTCATCGAGCCGCATTGACACCCTGTCCACAGAGAGACCTCCGAGGTCTGACAACTGGCGTTCCACGAACAGATCCTCGGCCAATGCAGACCCTCTCTAACCCAGTAGATCCCTGAGCAACGACCTCGGAGGTCTTTTGCTGCATAAGGAGGGCCTATCCTCGGCATCGTTCCGACCGAGGACGGGCCCTCTTCTGCTTTCCCCTGCCGTAGACAGCCAGTACGTCCCATCTGGACACAGAGCATCACC
>CAYQZG010000249.1:0-4076 GCA_964421785.1 uncultured Anaerolineales bacterium | reverse complement strand
CTGGCCCAGGACGCCATCGACCTTTTTGCCACTTTGTTGCGCTGCGACGAGAAGCACAACCTGCTCGCTGCTACCTCCGACGACTACCCCTACCAGGCTACAGAAGAGGAACTGACCGTCCTGTTTCGACGGTTCCTCGCCATGTCTGAGGACCTCTGTGTATTGGCCAGACGCCTTCATCGTCAGGGCCACGACATCGAGCATTTGCCCGCTCTGGAAGCCGTGTCCGCCCACGCGCGACGCCTGGTCCACGACGATCAGTCCTTCTATGAGACCGACACCTATCGCGCTCTGGCAAAGCAAGCTCATGCTGAGTATCAAAGCGGACAGGTGGAGGAATGGCCGGTGTGACCTCTGTTCGCACCCGTCAATTCAAGAAGTTGTTCACCCGTCTTCCCCAGCACATTCAGGAAATCGCCCAGCGCAAGTTCATGTTGTTCCTGCAAGATTTCCACTACCTCCTCGCATACCTGCAGCTCCCCTTCCTCTCGCGTTCTCGCTTTCTTTGCTCGCAGATCTTGGGTATGGTATAATTCGCCTAGACTTAGATGTCCAAGGCAGCGCCAAAGGAGCGTTATGGTCAGCAAATCAATCGTAGGCGTGTATGAAGGCAAAGGCATTATCCGCTTGCGTGAACAACCGCAACAACTGGAGGAGAACCAGGAACTCCTGATCTCCATCGTACCTCTCCACCAGGAGAATGGGGACGAGGACGGCACACGTCCCTCCCCGCTGATCTACTTCCGCGAGCTCGTGAACAAGTTGCGCCAGTACGAACAAGCATATGGCATGACGTCTCAGGAGTTCTATCAGCAGTTCCAAAGCGGGGCCATCCCAGAAGGGCCCTTCGACTATTTCGACTGGCGCGTGCTCTACGACAGCTATCAGCATATGCAGCAGCACTTCGGCTTCTCGCGCGAGCAGCTCGCTGATGCCTAACGGCCGCTTTCTCCACTACTACTGGCAGATCCACACTCTGCTCAGTCAGAACAATCACCTTCTCGACGATAGTCATCCGGATTTCGCCCTCTGCAAAGACTACGAAGTGGCATACACCGCTGCTTTCCACGCTAGCATCGTGTTCATAGACGGCTCCCGCTTGATTGTTCGCTTCTCGCTCAGAGCCAACGCCGATGTCGAGGAATACAACTACGCGTACCAGTACATCGATCCCCAAGGAAGCCAGGTATTCAGATACGCCGACGCGCCTCATCACCCCGAGGTATCCACATACCCTCATCACCGCCACCGAGGCCAAGAGGAAGCAGTGTACGCCCTGGACCTCAATCACGTTGACTTCGCCACCGTCTTCAGCAAGATTGTTTCTAAGCATCTGGCACATCTTGGTTCCACCAACAGCAACTCAGCGTAGTGTCCGGCTTCGCCTCGCGCGCCCTCAACAAATACCGTCTGGAACCTCCGCCCGCAGGCCCGACAGGCCATTGTAGTGCGTTTCTCAACCTCACGGGCTACAGTCCTCCACTCAGCACGTTGAGCATGCGCACGGCGCCCGGCGCCACGCGGATGCCGCCTAGGCACCGGGTCGACGGGCGGATGCCGCCTAGGCAGTCGTCCGTTCCCCGCCATCACCTCCTCGAAGCTCTTCTGGAAGTCGCCCGTCACCGCGTAGCGGCTCGCCACCTGGCGAAAGACGCCGACCCAGGCACCACCCGATCGCTCCGCCAACGATCGCACCGCGGCCGGAAGCGCGTTCCCCGCGGCCACGAAGATGGCCAGCCGGTCCAGACTCGAGGCGGCATCCAGCGTCAGCTGCTCCTTCCGATCCTCGATGGCCTGATGGATCGAGGGACCGAGGTTGTCGCTTGACGTCGATGCCAGCTCTTCTGGGCAAGCTGGTGGGCTTTCCAGGGGCCACGCCCATGGGCTTGATGAGCAGGCTGATGAAACACGTCGGGACCATCAGCCGTTGGAATCGACCTTCTTCGCACTGGTGGCTGGAGGCTACTTCGCCAGCCGCCCTTCGCGCTCTGCAACGGTGACGTGCCCCCCGATGACCGCAATCTCTTCGGGCCTCGGACTCAAGTGTGGTACAATCCTGTCTGAACTGGACTTCAGGGGCAATCTACCTGCCCCGCTTTGTCGATCCTTAACGCAACATCGCCAACAGACCCAACTCACCAGAACGATAGTCGCAGGCGGCCGATTAGGTGCCTGACTCTCTCTATGTAGTGGCCAGCTACATAGGACACCGCTACAGCGGGCTATGGCCGGCGTTGCGCTCACTCCGCGAGCAGGCAATATCCAGTCAGGGAGCGAAGGCAGTGCCGGCTTGTGGGAATCGAACCCATTAGGCCGGAGAAGAGGTGTGAAGTAACCTGCGTAGCCGACTCCCGTCGGCCCCGCCTAGTTACATCTTCACAGGATGGTGCGCAGAGAGAACCTCACCCTCGTGGTGAGGTTCTGTGTACTTCTGGGGGAATCCGCTTGCAAAGACAGGATCTCCTCTCGGACCCGCTCAACGGGTTGCGGTTCAGCCGGCCCCGAAGTTGACCGAGGGGACTGGCCACAGTTGGTCGCGACACCGGATATGCTCTTGAGACGGAGAGGGACCCGCAGGTGTCCAGAGGACTACACGGCTGGCGAGGGACCTGATTGGGCTCGCGTCACGCGGAAGAAGTCGCGAGCCATCAGGCTGTACCACAACACGCCTCCGACGGTGCCCAGAAGCGACAGGATAACGCCTATCACGGGAATCCAGAACCCATAGCCGAAGATGGAAAGGCCGAGTCCGACATAGGCGGTTGTCCTGCTGAAGACATCGCTCCGCAGCATGAGGACAGAGCTGATGGTACCGGAGATGCCGATCATGAACTGGGACAGCATCCAAGCGGTGCCATTGAAGAGCGCCTGAAAGGCCTCTCCGGCCGCCAGAACCTGGCGTCGGGCAGTCTCGCTAGTGGCCGCGGCATACTGATCGCTAAGGTAGGCCATTTCAACCAATGGCCTTGCCGCAAGCCACAGGACGATGCCCATCAGCCCGAAAACCAAGGCGAGCAGGGCATACGATTCATTGACCGGTTTGAGCGCTACGTAGACGGCCAGCATCTGTGGGATCATGATCGGCAGCAGGACGATCACCGAGAGATCGAGCGATACGAGCCCGGCCAGCTTGTTCTGCTGGAGGCTGGCGAAGATATCGGCCACAGATGTAGCTCCCGGGGTGTAGGGCCAGATGAAGAAGGCAATGATGGCGATGACGATCGAGATTGGAAAGGCGACACAGGCTATACCCCCGATGCGGTAGAGGTCTCTCCACCTGGGATCGAGGCTGGCAGCGTCATCGATTTGACTGTGTGTTGCTCTGGTCATTCGGATTCCTCCGGTCTTCTCGTGAGGCGGCTTGTTCGGCCACCGCTAGTCTCTGCGCGACACCGCTCGCAGGTGCCGGTGGATCGTATGGGACATAGGGTCGGCTAGCGCATGCCGTTCACCCAGCGATGTCCCTGGCCCAGGCGGCAGCGCGCTCCAGCTCACCATCTTTGAGCGGGCCCCTCATGCCCAGCACATAGAACCCTTCCGGCGGTGCTATGAGGTTGGCCCCGTTCTTCTCCGCGTTCCGGGCCATCTTTGGAGCCGCATAGCCAAAGATGGTCCTCTTGGTCCTGGTATCGAAGACAGCTGCCTGGAGACCTTCGAGTGCGGACGGGGCCTTGAGCAGGCCATTGATCCCTTCCGTCGGGAATCCCCCGTGGGTTGGCGAGCCGACGATCAGAAGATCAAGCCCTTCCAGGTCGTTAGGGTCCACGTCACCCACCTTGAACACCTGACCACCGATGGCCTCACCTATGGCCTGCGCGATCTTCTCCGTGTGACCGTACCTTGAATCGTAGACAATGAGAATCTCCACAGCTCACCTCCGAAAGCCTGCACCCCCATCACGGCAGGATGACTGTCGGTCAACAAGCACGATTCGAACAGAGGAACGACGATGACTGAGCTCGACAAACGCCATCACACTCCGGACGCAACACCCCATGGTGCTGGGGCGACGCCTGTTCCGCCTTCATGTACGTGGATTCGCCATCCAGGTTGCTCACGATTGTGTCGCTTCAAAC
>CAYQZG010000248.1:0-4082 GCA_964421785.1 uncultured Anaerolineales bacterium | reverse complement strand
ACTGGAGCGCCGTCGTCCCGACGGCAAGGCAACCACGGTGAATGCGATCTGCGAAGCGTGTCGCTCCACCATGCGCTCGGCGAACTGGAGCGCCGTCGTCCCGACGGCCACCCAATGGGAAGCCTGCAGCGGTGTAGCCGGCTGGGAAGGAACTGGAGCGCCGTCGTCCCGACGGCAAGGCAACCACGGTGAATGCGGCTGGCGTGGCGAAGCGCATGATCTCGACCAACGTGGACAGATCCGACTCCCCATGGGGCAGAGCGCCATCCAGAATGGCCGGGGCCGGTACGGCCGTGGTGGGCGTGACGATGGCGTCGACCTCGCGCAGCACACGGTCGAAGTGCTCCATCATCTGGCAGCCACAGCAGCGACGCCGACCACGCCGGCGCCGGTGTGGACCGACAGCCCAGGCGTTAGTTCCGCCATGATGATCGTCTCTGGGCAAGGCAGATACGCGCGTAGCTTTTCCTCGAACGCTCTTGCCTCCGTCAGCGCATCGACGTGGACGACGGCCATGCGCTCGGCGGCACGGCCCGCCAGCTCATCCTTCGTCAGCTCGATCACGCGGAACCAGGATTTCCTCTGTGTCCGCACCCGTTCCAACATCTGCAGCTCGCCGGCCTCCAGCGTGAGGATGGGCTTGATGCTCAGTAGACTCGCCATACCCGCCGTCAGATGGCCCACCCGTCCACTTATCGCCAAATACTTCAGGGTGGAGAGGGCGGCGAAAAGACAGGTCCGCTCGCCTATGCCCAGGGCGCTCTCAATGACCTCGTCCTTGGACGCCCCGCCGCGGGCGGCCTCCGCCGCTTCCATCGCCATGAAGCCTTGACCCATCGAGATGCTCTGCGTGTCCACGACGGTGATGTCACGGTCGAGCAGCAGATCGCGAGCTGTGCGGGCGGCGTCATACGTCCCGCTCACCTCGCTGCTGACGCAGAAACAGATCACCTCGTCTGCCCCATCGTCAAAGGCAGCCTGAAAGGCGCTAAGAAAGTCGCCGGGCGCCGGCGCTGACGTCGTGGGCAGTCTCCCCTCGCGGTCTACGCGCTCGAAGAGCGATGCGTCATCGATGTCCACCCCGGTCTTGAACGTCTCGTCTCCGAAGTGGACGGCGATGGGCACCTGCCGAATGTTGTACCGAGCGGCAACGTCGTCCGGCAGGCTGGCGTCGGTGTCGGTTATGATTGCGATTGACGGCATCTAGACCTCCGTAGGTTGTCTTGCGATCCGAGGTGCGTTGGGATGACCACGAGTCGGTCTGCTGGGCCCTCCCTAAAGAGAGGCGGAGGAGCCGTCGTGGTCACGCCTGTCGGTCCATAATCCAGCTCCCATGGTCCTTACGGCTCACTTATCCACCACGATGCAAGTAGCGAAGTCGCGGAGGCATCCGATCTGAGCCTCCACACCGTGGGATGCGACCAGCGCGTGGATCTTCTCAGCCGGTAGAAAGTGGCTGTTCATCAGGGCCACCTTCTCGAGCAAGGCGATCAGCTTGACCGGGAGCCGCTTGATATCCGGTTCCTCGATCACCAGCCTCCCTTCCGGCCTTAGGACGCGCAGCAGCTCCCCTACGGCCGCGTGATGGTCGTTAAAGTGATGCAGGGCGTCGATGGCAAGGACGCGCTCGAAGCTGCCGTCGGGAAAAGGGAGCCGCTCGACGTACGATTGCACCGGGTGCAGAGTGCCTTTTCGCTGCGCCTCCTTCAGCATCGGCGCCGAAAGGTCGTTGATCACCAGCGTCCCCACCAGCGGAACCAGCCGGGATGACACACGGCCGGTGCCGCCGCCCGCCTCCAGCATCCGTCCCCGCGTCGGCAGGCGTAGCAGCTGGCGCAGTCGCGCCGGATCGGGCGGTGGAATGACGATGTCGTAGATTGGCGCGAGCAGATCGAAGTGGTCGAGCATGGCTCCCCCTCCGGGCCGATACCCTCGGCAGCAGCCCGGTCACTCTCCGTAGTTGCTGATCAGACGTCTACCCCCAGCAGGGAGCGAATCACGAAGCCGATCAGGAAGCTTAGGAGAGCTACACCAAAGCTGATCCCCGTCATCTCGAGAAAGCGCTCTTTGAACGGCTCATCCCTGGCGACAGAGACGTAGTAGTTGAAGAAGCCGATGATGGAGACCGCGCCGAGTAGCGCGCAGGCCAGACAGACGTAGTAATTCTCCAATAGCAGATAGGGAAGGACGAGGAGGATCACCGTCATCAGGTAGGCGCCGCCGGTGTAAATCGAGGCGCGCACCGGATGCTTGGAGGTCTCCTCGGCCCTGGTGGAGAGATACTCCGATGCGCCCATCGACAGGGCGGCAGCGATGCCCGTGATGGAGCCGCTCAGGGCGATCAGATCTGTGTTCTGGAGGGCCAGTGTCAGGCCGGCCAGCGCGCCGGTCAGCTCCACCAGCGCGTCGTTCAGGCCCAACACGATCGACCCGGTGTAGCGCAGCCGCTCCTCGTCCAGCATCGCGATTAGAGCTTCCTCGTGCTCGTTCTCCTCTTGTGCAATGGACGCGGCTTCTTCGATCACGCCTTGCACCGCCCTGTAGTTATCCTGGGCGTCTTCCTCACTCCGCTCCATCAGCTTGATGCCGAACGTGAAGCCCAAGATGCGGCTGATCAGATAATATTTCCAGATGCGCCACTGGTTCGGCTCGACGTCCTGCTGAGTGTACTCCCGCCAGTCGTGGTAATGTCGCAGTTCATCCTCGGCGATGTCCCTCAGTATCTGTCTGTTCTCCGGTGAGTCCAGCGCCTTCGCCAGTTTCCTGTAGATCTTGTGTTCGGTGATCTCGTTCTCTTGGTAGATGAGCAACTTCTCTATGATCTCTTGGTCGAGGGCCGATGGCTCGTTCTCTTGCATGGTGCAGCGTTCCTCCAGCACGTCATCCGGCGTCCTTATCGTCTCCCAAGAATGTCAGCGCGACAGAGTTGATGCAGTATCTCTTATGGGTTGGAGGCGGGCCGTCGTTGAATACGTGCCCCAGGTGGGCGTCACAGACGGCGCACCGTACCTCCGTCCTCGTCATAGCCAAACTCTGGTCCTGGTGATAGGTGACGTGCTCCTCGCTGATTGGGGCCCAGAAGCTCGGCCAGCCGCTGCCTGAAGCGAACTTGGTCTCGGAGCTGAAGAGCTCATTGCCGCAAGCGATGCACGCATAAACTCCTTCCTCATCGAAGTTGTAATACCTTCCGGTGAAGGGTCTTTCCGTGCCCCCTTTGCGTGTCACCTGGTATTGCTCTCGCGTGAGTTCCTCTTTCCATTCTGCGTCCGTCTTGATGACCTTTCTCATGCGGACCTTCCTTGGTTAGTGGACAGGGCCGAGCTGACGCGGCTCCCGCCGCCCAGTCCGTCCTGTCGGGACGTGGCTTCCGCGCCTTAAGCGATCGAAATCGAGAACGGATGCTTGAACCCTCCCCCCGGCTGGCCGGGCTGTGGTGACATCGACCCCTCCGGAGGGTTGGCGGCGCGGCGGCTGTTGCTCCGGGAAACGATCCTCTGGCAGCACCAGATGCCCTTCTATCTTCCTCTAAACGTATCAGTTCAGTTTCGTGATAGGTGCGATGCACTTACTGGCTTACGAAGGCGATGTCAGCTCTGGAATGACGATCCTGATTCCAGGCGTCCCAGTTCTCTGTCTCGGAAGTGCGTTGCACCTCAATTGCTCACAAGACTGAAGCGTTACCTCTAGCCTAGTGGGATTATAGCGCAAGTGGGGCAGTTGTACAATGGTGAAGGATCAACGCCTGCCTGGTGAGCTTGCTGCCGGAGTTTCTCCTGCAGGGGGTGCTAAAATCCTTGCTCCTGGATCCCAAACGTGCCCCCTTGACAACTAAATTCCTTCATGGTATAATGGCATCACCTTTAAGTCAAAGCCGCCTCACATCACAGCACCATCACCGCTCCTTAACAAAACAATAATGCCACAGACAAATCCCTTCTCCATCGTCCATCGTCCATCGTCCATCGTCCATCGTCCGCCGTCGGCCGTCCACCGTCCGCCGTCCAATCAAGGTATGTTTGTTCCTCATAAAAAAGTTGCCAACCTTTTCCGTCGTCGCCGCCCCTGACGTCCCCCGCCGCCGG
>CAYQZG010000247.1:0-4112 GCA_964421785.1 uncultured Anaerolineales bacterium | reverse complement strand
TCGATTTGCTCCGCGCGGCCTGGGGCCGGGATCTCGAGACGACGCTAGGGGCCCTCGATGCCCTATTGCGTCAACGCCTGGTGGAGGAGGCTGCTCCCGATCGTGACTACGCCTTCACCCATCACAAGATCCAGCAGGCGGTGTATGAGGGCATCCCGCGGCGGCGCCGCCAGCGCCTGCACGCCCGGGCGGGGAGGGCGATGGAAAGGATTTACGGTTCCGAGGCGCAGGTCAGTGAGTTGGCTTTCCATTTCCGCCAGGCGCGCTATCTGGATTCCTCGCTGACCGACAAGGCGGTCGCCTACCTGCTGGAGGCCGGCGACCGGGCACGCTACGCCTACGCGCACCACGAAGCGGTCGGCTATTACGAGGATGCGCTGGCTCTGCTCAAAGAGCAGGGCGCGTATCAACGCGCGGCACGAACCCTGATGAAGCTGGGGTTGACCCACCACAATGGCTTCGCGTTCGAGGAAGCTCGCCGAGCCTACCGGGAGGGTGCCGCTCTCTGGCGACATGCTGGCCAACCGGAGCCGTCTGGGCCACTGCCCGCAGCGCCGCACGCCCTGCGCGTCTTCTGGCTGAACATGCCTACTCTGGACCCAAGTCTATCCAACCACGTAGGGCTGATGGTGACCACCAGTCAGCTCTTCCGGGGGCTGGTCGGGAGCGGACCGGAGATGGAGATGATCCCTGACCTGGCCCGAGGCTGGGAGGTCTCGGAAGGTGGCAGGAGATACGTCTTTCACCTGCGTGAGGACGCCCGCTGGAGCGACGGGGTTCCACTGACGGCGTCGGACTTCGAATACACCTGGAAGCGCGTCTTGGACCCGGCCAATGCGTCCCCCTGTGCCGAGGCGCTGTTTGACATCGCGGGAGCGGCGGCCTTTCACGGTGGGCAGGTTCGTTGGGGGAAGGTGGGCGTTCGAGCGGTGGATGATGCTACCCTAATCGTAGAGCTGGAGGGCCCACGGGGCCATTTCCTCCAGCTGTTAGGTGACTACCCAACCTACGCCCTGCCGCGGCACGCGGTCGAAGCGCACGGCGATGCATGGACCGAGGTGGAGAACATCGTCACCAGCGGTCCCTTCCGGTTAGTCTCCTGGGAGCCGGGGGTGTCGATGATGTTGGAGCGCAATCCTGCCTACCATGGCCGCTTCACGGGTAACGTGGAACGGGTGGAGCTGGCGCTCTTGCGTCTGCGGGAATGGCGCCGGGCCGTAGAGATGTACGAAAGCGACGAACTCGACATCCTGTTGCGGCAGTGGTTCATCCCACCGGTGGAGCGGGACCGCATCCGCCAGCGGTACGCCGGAGAGACGATTGCCATCCCGACGCTACAAACCGTCTACATGGGCTTCGATGTGAGCCGGCCTCCATTCGACGATCTTCGAGTCCGGCAGGCCTTCGCTCGGTCCATCGACAAGGAGATGCTCGCCGAGGTCGTCAATCGCGGGTATTCGACCCCGGCCACCGGCGGCTTCCTACCTCCAACGATGCCGGGTCACTCGCCCGGCATCGGCCTGCCCTACGACCCCGACAGGGCGCGTCGGCTCCTGGCCGAGGCGGGCTGTCTGGATGGCCGGGGCTTCCCCAGAGTGCAAGCCGTGACGTTCCACGGTATAGAGCCAACCGTCAAGTATCTACAGGCCCAGTGGCGCGATGTTTTAGGGATCGAGGTTCCCTGCCGGGCCGTGCGGTTAGAGGACGCCGAGCAGGCCATCCACGGGGAGATGCCAAGGATCTTCATTAGCGTCCTGCTGGCCTCCTATCCCGATCCCTGTGACCTTCTACCGCCCGGGACCGACTCTGTCTGGAAAGGGTGGCATTGCGAACCATTCGACTCGCTGGTGAACGAGGCACGGCGCACGATGGATCAGCCAGCCAGAATGCGACTGTACCAACGGGCGGACCGCATCCTGGTCGAGCAGGCGCCGGTCGTCCCCATCAGCCACATGCGCCTTGGCCTGCTGGTGAAGCCGTGGGTGACCCGCTACCCGGCCTCGCCGCTGCGGCAGTGGTTCTGGAAGGACGTCGTCATCGAGCCGCATTGACACGCCATCCACACGGAGGTCTTCCCTCGTTCGATTGAGGGCCTATCCTCGGGATCGTTCCGACCGAGGGCGGGCCCTCTTTTGCTTTCCCCTGCCGTAGACAGCCAGTACGTCCCATCTGGACACAGAGCATCACCGAGAAGACACAGAGGGTCACAGAGAAACGACAAGATCTTGGTGCTTCTCTCTGTGTATCTCTGTGAAAACCTCTGCGAGGCTCTGTGTAACCGCGGTGGGGCACCTGCTTCTGCTCCAGACGCGACCTCGCTTCGTGCGTTTTTGAGACCTTTTTGAGACCCCTGCGGTATACTGTGGCAAGCTGAGGTTGCTCGCGCCGATTGGCGCCAAGCGCGTGCATGTCGGGACAGATGGAATCGGCAGAATGCCGCCTCGGGTGATCCTGGAGCCACGCTGGGGGAGTGCGGGTCCAAACGGCGAGGTACTCATCAATGGCAGGCAAGGTGAGAACGTGCAGATAGTGGGCTTCCAGAATCAAGCCCGCCCAAGAGCGGTTGCAGCCTCTGGGCAGTTTTGCATCATCCGACAAGACACATTGTCGGACGAAACCGGCCACAAGATAAGGAGGATGTCATGCAGAACCTAGGTGAGTCGAACCGAACGCGGTGGGCGGTGCAGGTGGCGCTCATCACAGGACTGGCGCTGCTGTTCCTCGCGGCCCTGCTGTGGGGATTGCAGGGCGTGACCCCGGCCCGTGCCGACCCCGGCACGCTTTACGTGGACGGCGCCACCGGCAGCGACGACTCGGACTGCAGCAGCGCCGCGGACCCATGCGAAACCATCGGTTACGCACTGGGAGAGGCGGATGGCGGCGACGAGATCCTCGTGGCTGAGGGGACCTATACGGAGACGCTGGACATCAGTTATGACAATCTGACGCTCAAAGGTGGCTACGAGGCAGTCGGCTGGACGCGCGATATCGCCGCTCATACCACCATCATCGACGCTGACGGGGCCGATGCTGCTGTCGTCAGAATCGCGTCCGTCACTGGCGTGACGGTGGAGGGGTTCGCGCTCCAGGGCGCCAATCATGTCAGTGACAATGGTGGCGGCTTCATGATCATCGGCGCAACGGCGACCATCAGCGGCACCGTCGTCAAGGACAACGTGGCCGGCGGCGGGGGTGGCGGAGTCTGGGTTGAGGAAGGAGGCGGCGCGCCCGAGCTTTCGCTCATCAACTCAGCGCTGTTGAACAATGAAGCAGATGGAGGTGGCGGACTGTCCGGGAGCGGCCTCATGACGCTGGACAACGTAAGAGTGGCAAGTAATCTGTCCCATGGGGGTGGAGGTGGCGTACAGGCCGAGGCGGTCGTGACCATCACCAACAGCTCTGTCGTGAGCAACACCGCGGCAGAGTGGGGCGGCGGCATCTCTGCAAAAGTGGCCTACATCTATAACACCGACATCAGCGGCAATGAAGCGAACGGGGTCGGCGTGATTGACGGCGGGGGTGTGTCAATGGGGTGGGGCGAGCCTCTCGGCCGCCTAGTCATCCGAGACAGCGTAGTGAGCAACAACCGGGCCATGGGGACTGAAGAGAGCATCGGCGGTGGCATAAACGCCCAGTACTCGAGAGCTACCATCGCCGACACCGTCGTCGCCGGTAACTCGGCCCAGTATCACGGCGGTGTGAGCTTGTATCACACCGTGCTGACTATGACGAATAGCGTGGTTGTCAGCAACACTGACGTAGGCGTCAGTGGAGATGCCGTCACGGGCACGATCATGCACCTGACGGCCGCCAGCAACGAGGATGATGGGGTCGCGGTTGGCGGCGCGGTGGAGATCGTCAACAGCGTCCTCTGGGGGAATGGTGACGACGACTTCTCCTGCCGCGGAGACGGCTGCAAACTCGCCTACTCCGACGTCGGCACCGGCGACGCCACCGGCACCGGCAACATCTCCGCCGACCCGCTCTTCGTGGACGCGGCGAACGGCGACTACCACCTGCAGATGGGATCGCCCTGCATCGACGCCGGCACGTCGGCTGGTGCGCCCTTGTACGACATCGAGGGCACGCCGCGCGACGCCGCGCCGGATATG
>CAYQZG010000246.1:0-4115 GCA_964421785.1 uncultured Anaerolineales bacterium | reverse complement strand
TGGGGCCGCTCCGGGAGAGATTGGAACGGTCACACTGGTGCCACTTGCAGGAGCTGGGGTTCCGCCTTGACTACGAGGAGTATGCCGACCCGACGCGGCGGGGCCTGGTCTGGAGGGAGCAGATCGGGTGGCTGAAGGGTGGGGATGCTGATGCATCGGAGCCAGATCAAGAGCGGGCCGCTGTCTGCAAGACGGGATGGAGGAGCTACGAGGTTTGGGCTTATCACTCGTACCGGGAGGCGAGGCGAAGGTTGCGCGGCCTTGGGCGTCAGCGTCACGGGTGGTCCGTATGAAGATCGCGAGGCACCATGGTATTGAGGTTGAGGCTGGGCCGAGCGCCCCAGAGAGGGCTCGCTGCGCCGTCTGCGGGGAGCCAGTGGACCTACGGAGGTGGAAGCGCGGCGACCACGTGAGCTGGTACTACCGTCACGCGAGAGGGAAGGGGGCCGGTTGCTCGGAACGCTTGCGGGAGATCGGCCGATGTGCTCAGGGAAGCTCGCGTTCCTCCAAACCGGAACGGGTCATCGGTGAACCACATCTCACCCTCGCCGCCTTCGTGGTGGAGAGAACATTGGAGGATGCGCGAGAGGGCAACGATGAGGCCCTGCTGGCCCTGGCGTTCAGCCCGGTGATCCACTTGGCGTTGGGGATGGTCGATCTGGGGCCGGAAGAAGTATGGGATGAACTGATCGCTGATGGTGCCAACGGGCATCGCCCTGATCTCTGGGTCTCCAGCGATCCGTCGGATGTACTAGCGCCCTTGAGTGAGGATCCGGGACCTGTCCTGGACGTTCGCGATGACGGGCGCCATCTACCTGAAGCGCTGGCCCAGTCCCCGTGGTACGTGCCGCTGCCCCATCATCCGGGTCCGGTCCAGGTACGTATGATCCGACGAGTGCTGCATCAGGTGGAGCGGCTCTACGTCCTCGGCAATCGAGCGACCTGGAGCCGGGTGGTAGGTGGGGAATTGGTGGCCAGTCTGAACTCCTGCCCTGACGGCGGCGATGGTTCAGGAGAGCGTGCAAGGAGGGTGCCATGAGCGGCGGGGAGCAGACGGTCTTCAGCATCCGCGTGACGAGCACGCTGGAGGGGCGGGTCAACGGCGAGGTCCGGAGTGGGCGGAACGTGGAGGTGGCCCTGACCTACGACGCGCTGGTCAGTGGCTGGCTGGCTCGCTTCGCCTCCGATCGGCAAGGGAAAGGGGCGCTGGCCGTGCTTGTTGCTCTTTCCCTCCACTGCCGCCATCTGGAGGGTGAGGACTTCAGGCAGCTGGAAGAGCTGGGCCTGGTCAGCCGGGAGGACAAGGGGACCCTCTTCTGTCGAGTGACAGACGTTGGCCTGGCCGACGAACTCGGTGTCGGGCGGAAGGCCGTGGGCCGAGCGGTGGATTGGCTGGCTGAACAGGAGATCATCCGGGTCTTGGAGATCCCCAAGGCGGCGCGGGACGAGCAAGGCTTCTACCGCGACAGTCGGGGTCAGTTCAAGGGCGACGCCATCTACCTCCTGGCGGCTGACGGGGTGCTCACGACACAGGAGAGGAGCGAACCGGTGGGCGATGATGCCCCACCGCCGGAGGGCTATGATGGCCCACGGTCCGTGGGTGATGATGTCCCACCGACCGTGGGCGATGATGACCCACGGGTGACGCCTGCCGTGGGCGATGACGGCCCACGGTCAGAGGGTCAAGGGGCCAAAAGAGCGGGTCTGGAGAGGGCTACCGTGGGTCGTGACGACCCACCGACCGTGGGTGATGACGACGCACAAAGGACTTACCTACCTACAGAAAACAAAGAAGAAGACACCGCGTGCGCGCCCGCGCGTGTGCCCATTCGGGTCAGAGGCCAGATGGGGGCTGATGCCCTGAGGTTCGAGGTACCCGTCCAGCCTTCCGGCTTGGACGGCGCCGAGGCGTTCAACCTGGCGTTGGACAGGGCGCTGGCGCTCCTGCCTGAGCGACTCCGGAACGCCGAGGCAGCGCTGTACACCTTGGCGGCCGAGGTGCACGTCGTGGCGGTGCGCTGTCCATCGAGCGCTTGGCCGGACGCCGGTGGGGCAGGATGGGTGTTGGACGCCATCCAGGATGCCCTGGCGGCCGACCAACGTGTCACGGTACGGCTGATTCGTGCCATCGTGGACCGGTGGCGGGCGCAAGGGAATCCGTACGCTAGGTCCGTGGGGGGAAGAGGCGATGGTCGATGTCTTGGCGAAGGGCCCGAGGAGCTTGTCACGCCACCCGGTGAGGGTGTTGGTGAGGTGGCTGACGGGGACCTATCGGGCGAGAATGCTCTTCTGCGTAGGCAATCAGAGTCTTGCCACGATACGGCGTCGGATGGGGATACCCTGCATGACCCAGAATCGGATTCAGACTGCCAGGCGGATCGGGTTCTGGCACAGGTGACTGCGTGGTATCGAAGGAGCATCAGCGCCCAGATCACGCCGATGACGGCCGATGAACTGGGTGCCTTGGCGCAGGAGCAGAGAGACCTACACGTCTGGGAGTACGCCTTCGAGCGCGCCAAACACATATCGGGCGAGGTGGGTCGCTGGGGCTACGTCCGACGAGTGGTGCTCGATCCCGATAGGGAGGCGGTTCAGGGTTGGTTGGATAGCGGGAAGCAGGCGTTCCCGGTGCGTCGAGCGAAAGGGGATGACGATGGAAGCAAGCATCAAGGAGCACGTGCAACGCGTCAGAGACGCAGCTCTTCGCGCGGAGGGCGGCGAACGAGAGACTATGCCTACTCCCGAGCCGATCTCCCCACCGAGGCCGTGGGCTGATCTGGCGGGGGAGAGACTTCCGGTTCGGACCGTTCCACAACCGATTGGTGGGAACGGCCATGGTCCCAAGGTCGGGCCTGACGAGCTGCCGCACTGCGACTACTGCAACGATCTTCGTCTGGTCAAGCTGGACGTCCAGCCTGGTCATCCGATGTTTGGCACCTGGATACCATGCCCCAAGTGCCGGGAGATGGTGCAGCGAGCCCGGCTCCGACGGCTGTTGCGGAAGAAACGGGAGCGCATTGGGCGCTATTCGCAGCTGGTGGGACGGGCTTGCAGGCAGACCTTCGCCAACTTCGACCGACGCGAACGAGAGGACGACACCGACGCCGTCCGCCACGCCTACCGGGCCGCGCAGGCCTTCGCCGAGGAACCAAGCGGCTGGCTGCTACTGCACGGCTCTCGGGGGACGGGCAAGTCCCATCTGGCCGCAGCCATTGCGAATCATCTTCGTCGTAACAGCGTCTGCCCCCAAGATGGCGCGTCTCCGCGTCAGCCCAGTGAGCCATCGTTACCGCCCACAGTGCTCTTCATGACCGTGCCCCGGCTGCTGAACCTGCTCCGGAGTGGGTTCAAGAACGGGGACTATGACGATCTCCTAGACCTGGTCTTGAGCGTGGACGTCCTGATCCTGGACGACCTCGGCGTGGAGCAAGCGACGGATTGGGCCCAGGAGATGGTGTATACCATCGTCAACCATCGCTATCAGATGATGACGTCTATGGTGGTGGTGACGAACCTGCCACCTGAAGCGTTGGAGAGGAGAATACAGGACCGTCTGCTCGATGATGACTTCAGCACCGTGGTGAAGGTCGTGGCCCCCACCTATCGGCAGAGGGAGAGCAGGCCAGGGCGGATCCTGTGACTGTGATGAGCTTGGCCACGGCACACCGGGACTCGGACCGTACAAGCGGGCACAACGTGATGAATAGCTCCGGGGAGGGGTGGAGCGAGGAGGACTGCTGATCGATGCACATTCGGATTTCGCGGCGAGGGCTGCGGGCCTTGGGCGTAGGGCTGACCGTCATGGTCGTGCTGGTGGGATTGTATGTGCTGGGGGATCGGATGTCGCCCCGGGACGGGGAGGGACGACCGTTGATCCTTTCGCCCTCGGTTCGCGCGGCGGAGGGATACCTCAGGTCGGTGCAGAAGTGGGTGGGAAGGATGAAGGAGCTGGATGATGGACTGAGCCTTCTTCTCACTGAGGATTCGTCGGCCGACCCGGCGATGCTGTACGATCAGAGCGAACGGGTTCAGCGGTTGATGGGGAAGGCGACGGCGCTTCTGAGCGATGCCGAGTTCACGTCTCCGCCACCTGCGTTGGTGGGACTACAGACGCA
>CAYQZG010000245.1:0-4122 GCA_964421785.1 uncultured Anaerolineales bacterium | reverse complement strand
GAGGCGCCAGCGCTGCGGCACTTCGCTGGCGGCGTAGACGACGGGCGAGGCGTACATGAGGAGCCGCACGCCGAAGCTGAGGGCGTAGTTGACGTCCCGGTATTGGATCGCCATGGCGGTGAGCCACATGCCGGCGCCGGAGGCGGTGAGCATCATGAGCGCCACCAGCAGGGGCAGCCCCAGGGCCCAGACGGTGGGCGCGATGGCGAAATAGAGCATCAGCGCGAACAGGATCAACATAGCGATGCCGAAATCGATCAGTTTCGCCAGCACCGGCGCCAGGGGGATGATGAGGCGTGGGAAGTAGACCTTGGTGATCAGGTTCCGGGCGCTGACCAGGCTGCCGCTGGAGCCGGTAAGGGCGCTGGAGAAGTAGGTCCAGGGCACCAGGGCGGTGTAGCTGAAGATGGCGTAGGGCACGCCCTCGGACCCGATCTTGGCCAGGTTGCCGAAGATGACGGTGAAGACGAGCATGTTGAAGACGGGCTGGATGACGGCCCAGCCGATGCCCAGGATGGACTGGGCGTAGCGGGCCTTGACGTCGCGCCAGACGAGGAAGTAGAAGAGGTCCCGGTAGTGCCACAGTTCGCCCAGGTCGATGAGCTGCCAGCCGCGGGGCGGCTCGATGACTTTGACGGGTGCGTCAGTGCGCGATTCGGGCTGGGTGATGGTCGCGTTCATAAGGGCCTCGTTTCAAGGTTGGAAGGTTGGAAGGTTGGAAGGTTGGAAGGCCGCGATACCCCGTCGATACCTCACGCTAAGGGTGTGCCCTCTTTCATGGCCTGTCTGATGAACTGATTGCCCTCCGCTAGCATGCGATCGATCTCCTCCTGCGTGTAGGGAAACAGATCAACGCCCAGCGGCAGTCCCTCCGGAAGATATCGAGGAATGCGCTCCAAGAATGGCAACTCGGCCGATGATAGGATCAACAACAGATCGGCGTCACTGCCCGGCACGGCGTCACCCCGCGCCAGCGAGCCGAACAGCAGCACCTGCTCAATCTCCGGATGGCGTGCTTTCATCTGTCGAGCGGCGCTTCTAAGTCTCGCTATCGCGCGCCGCGAGTCCAGCCAGTGTATCCTCACAGAAGTGGATGATGGCCTGGGCATCCTCAATGCTCCTCTGCGCTTCGGGTCGCGTGTAGTAATCCATAGGCGCCCCCTGCTCGAACCCATTAGGGTAACGCGTGGGAATGTAGTGCTTATCCAGCGCTTTGGCACGCTCTACCAGCTCTCCCTGCGGGCGATACGTCTCGGGCAGGCTTGTCAGTAGGTTAGTCACGGAGTGTCCCCAGGCGACAGCGCCAAGGCGCTGATAGACGGCCTTGAGGGCTTTTTCGGCCCCTTGCTGGGCGGCAAAACAACTCCACTCGTAGTCCTCGTCCTCGGCAGCCCGTCCGGCGTGGGCTACATCGCGCTTGGCCTGTCGCAGCCAATCGGCGTGTCTCTCCGGCATCTTCTGCCTCTCCCTATAGCAACTAAGTTCGGCGGGTATGGAAACCCACCCTACTTCTAAGGTTTGCAGGTCTGCAGGCCTACTAGTCGGGTGATCTCAGGCCCATTATCACAGATCCGCTACGAGCAGGTGGTGAATGGTCACCCCGCCAGTATAGCGGACGGGCGTTAACCGCACGTTAAGGGTGTGTTAAGGCCCAATCATGGTCGGCGTGCGCCGGGGGCGCCGGGTGGTGGAGGGTTGCTGTGTGTGGCGCCGCCCCCGTGCTGGCCGCCACAGGGTTCCGGTAGGGAGCATGATAACGCAGTTTGGCGCTTTTTTCAAGTCTGAGGGGGCGTTTTTTTGTGGCGCAGGTTAGATCGTCGGTCCGCGGTCAGTGGTCCTCCGCCGGTCGTCGGTCGGCGAAGAAGGCCACGGTGCGCCGGAGCCCCTCCTCGAAGCCAACAATCGGTTCATAGCCCAGGTGCCGGCGGGCCTGGTCGATGGCGGCCACGGAGTGCTTGACGTCGCCGGGACGCGGCGGGTCGAAGCGGGGGTTGGCCTGGCGACCGGTGACCCGCTCCAGGGCCTCCAGCAGCTCCAGGAGGGTGGTGCGTCGGCCACAGGCGGCGTTGTAGACGCCGCCGGCGGCGTCCTCGGCCCGGCAGGCCAGCAGGTTGGCCTCGACGACGTTGGCTACGTAGGTGAAGTCACGGGACTGGCGCCCGTCCCCGTAGACGACGGGGCGGCGGCCGTCGAGCATGGCGGTGACGAAGGCGGGGATGACGGCGGCGTACTGGGAGCCGGGGTCCTGGCGGGGGCCGAAGACGTTGAAGTAGCGCAGGCAGACGGTCTCCAGGCCGTAGACCTGGCAGAAGGCGCGGCAGTAGGTCTCGCCGGCCAGTTTGGAGACGGCGTAGGGGGAGAGGGGGTCGGTGGGCATGGTCTCGCGCTTGGGCAGCTCCGGGCTGTCGCCGTAGACGGAGGACGAGGAGGCGTAGACCACGCGTTTCACCGGGGCGTCCCGCGCGGCGATGAGCAGGTTGAGGGTGCCGGTGGCGTTGCACTGGTGGGAGGTCAGCGGATCGTCGACGGAGCGGGGGACGGAGGGGATGGCGCCCTGGTGGAGGACGTAGTCGACGCCCTGGACCGCCTGATGGACGGTCTCTGGGTCGCGGAGGTCGCCCTCGAGCAGCTCGATGCGGTGGAGCCAGGGGGCGAGGTTCTCGCGCCGCCCGGTGGAGAAGTTGTCCAGCACGCGGACGTGGTGTCCCTCGTCGACCAGCCGCTCGACGATGTTGGAGCCGATGAAGCCGGCGCCGCCGGTGACGAGGTAGGTGGAACGGTTATGGGTTGGAAGGTTGGAAGGTTGACGGGTTGGAAGGTTGGGCGTCTCGTTCATGTTCTTTCTCCCCTCGGCTCCTTCGGGTTTCCGCTCCTCTGATGGTCGGCCCAGGCTACGACGTCCTGCAGGATGTCATTCAGGTTGCGGACCGGCTCCCAGCCTACGCAGCGGTGGATTTTGGAGACGTCGGGGACGCGGCGCTGCATGTCCTCGAAGCCGGCCTCGTAGGCCTGCTCATACGGCACGAGCACGATGCGTTCGTCGTCAGCGCTTGACCGTTCGACGGTCTTCAGGACCCGGTGCGCCAGGTCGAGGATGGAGACTTCTTCGGTGGAGCCGACGTTGAAGACTTCGCCGACGGCGTCGGGGCTGTGGGCCAGGGCGATGATGGCCCGCACGGCGTCCTGGACGTGGAGGAAGCATCGCGTCTGGCTGCCGTCGCCGTAGACGGTGAGCGACTCGCCCTCCAGCGCCTGGCGGACGAAGCGGGGCACGACCATGCCGTAGCGCCCGGTCTGCCGTGGGCCAACGGTGTTGAAGAGACGGAAGACGACCACGGGGAGCCCCTTCTGCCTGTGATAGGCGAGGCCCAGAAACTCGTCCACCGCCTTGGAGGTCGAGTAGCTCCAGCGGCTCTTGGTGGGCGCTCCGATGACGCGGTCCTCTTCCTCGGCGAAGGGCACGCGGTCGCTCTTGCCGTAGATCTCGGACGTCGAGGCGAGCAGCACCTTCTTCCGGTAGCGGCTGGCCACCTGAAGCACAGAGTGGGTGCCGAGGATGTTGGTCTCGATGACGTGCACCGGATCTTCGATGATCAGCTCCACGCCGACGGCGGCCGCGAGGTGGACCACGAGGTCGCACTCGCTCACCAGGCGGTCCATGACCACCTCGTTGGTGATGGTATCGATGGCGAAGCGGAAGCGGGGATGGTCCGTCAGGTGAGCGACGTTCTCAAAGCGCCCGGTGGAGAGATCGTCGATGATGGTGACATGCGCCCCGCGCTCCAGGAGCGGTTCCGCCAAATGTGAACCGATGAACCCCGCGCCACCAGTGATCAAGAAGTGCTGAGGTGCCGAGGTGCTGAGTTGCTGATGTGACGTCATTGTTCCCTCCATTCCAAGAGTCAAGGCCGCGGTCGAACGATCATCTTGACGAGCTTGCCGATGATGTGATTGTACGTTCTGTGTAGCTCTCGCGCCCTCTCCATCTCCCAATACTCGCACTTGACTGCGAAACGAACCCCATGTGTGCGTCTCGGGGGCTTTCGACTCTCTCCCCCCCCCCTCAGTCCCCCCCCAGGGGGGGGAGGTGTCTTCCCCCTGCTCAGTCCCTCCCCCCCTCAG
>CAYQZG010000244.1:0-4130 GCA_964421785.1 uncultured Anaerolineales bacterium | reverse complement strand
GGGAGCGGGGAAGAACCGAGCAGCAACGCCGGGACGGCGGCTGGGAGCGGGGAAGAACCGAGCAGCAACGCCGGGACGGCGGCTGGGAGCGGGGAAGGGATGGGGCCGGGGAACGCTCGACACGTCCTGCGTCTATTCTTTCGCGCTTCACGTCTGCTCATCCTCTCGCTGATCGTCGCCCTGGGCCTGGCAGCCATACAGCTCCTGCCCACGGCCGAGTTGCTCGTGCATTCACAGCGCTCAGCGGGCGTGAGGGACAACGTCGCGATGACGTATTCGCTTTGGCCATGGAGGCTCATCACCATCCTAGCCCCTAACTTCTTCGGCAATCCAAGCGATGGCAACTACTGGGGATATGGCACGTACTGGGAGGACGCGATGTACGTGGGCCTGCTGCCCCTGCTCCTGGCCATTGGTGCAGTGATCCGAGCCTTCAGCAGAAAGCCGGGGCAAGGGACCGACGAGGTGGATGGGCCATTGGCCCGGTTCTGGACCATCAGCGCCCTTGTCACCCTGATACTCGCTTTGGGCAAGAACAGTCCCGTCTTCCCGTTCTTGTTCCATCACGTCCCCGGCTTCGACCTATTCCAGGCGCCGGCCCGATGGCTGGCAGTCACTACGGTGGCCCTGGCCGCCCTGGCGGGGATTGGCGCGCAACACTGGCCCCGCGGACATCGTGCACGCCGGCGAGGGGGCCTCGGAGCAACTGTAGGGGGAGCGGTACTGATCGGTGGGCTTGCCGGCCCCAGGCTTGTGGAAGCCCAAAGCGGGTGGGCCGACATCCCAGCTACATTTGGCCCCGCGACTGTTTACCTCGGCATCTCTCTCGTCCTGGTCGGCGCCCTGTTGCTCTTACACGAACAAGGCCGGGGGGTGCACGAGCAGCATGCTACCTGGTGGCAAGCAGTGGTGAGCGTCTTCGTCGCGCTCGACCTGCTGGCTTTCGGCTGGGCATTGGTGCCAACGGTGGATCGATCCCTTTACCACGGTGGTACAGAGGTGGCCAGGATCCTGCACAGCGAAAGAGACCACGTTCGTGTCTATTGGCCCTCCGATCCAGCACATCAAGATCGGGAGTATGACGCTCACCACCGCGTCAAGTTTAACTACCTGACGTTTGACGACTTCGGACCAGATGACGCAACCTATTGGCGGGGGATGCGCGAAGACCAGCTGCCGAACACCGGGATGTTAGACAAGATCGCTTCGGCCAACAACTTCGATCCGCTTCTGGTCGGGAGGTATGTGGATCTTCTGGAGGCGGCCGCGAGCTCCGCGACCGAGGCTCCCCGCGTTCTACAGGCGATGGGTGTGACCCACATCGCCAGCGATCGCCCCTGGCCGGGTGGCGAACCGATCCACACGGGTGTCTCGGCGACGCTCTACCGTCTGCCCGGTGCGCCGGGACGTGCGTGGGTCGTGCCCCGTGCCCGACACGTCCCACCCGACGAGGTGATGGCAGCGATGAAAGCCCCCTCCTTCGATCCGACCCACACTGTGCTGGTGGGAGAGAGGGAGAAATGTGCACACGATAAGTCCTCGGACTCCAGCCTAGCTTTGCGGGATGGTCCTAACCGAGTTACAATACAGGCCGTTCTGGACGCGCCGGGCTACCTGGTGCTGGCCGACACCTGGTATCCGGGCTGGCAGGCGGTGGTGGACGGCGAGCCAACAGAGCTGCTCCGAGCGAACCATGCCTTCCGCACGGTGCACCTGACGGCCGGGGAGCACACTATCGAGATGGTCTATCGCCCCACCTTATTCTTCATTGGAGGAAGCACCAGCCTGGCGACAAGCGTTCTACTCATCCTGGGGATGTTTGCAGTTCGCAGGGAGAAGCCATAAAGGGGATAGACGGCATCCCGATGAAGCTTCGGATCAAGCCTTGGATCGTCGTGCTGTTGGCATGCATAGCCTACGTCGGCCTAATCCTGATACGTTACGGAGGCGATCCCCTCGCCTTTGCCTTGGTGGGGACCCAATACAGCCAAGGCGATCCTCAAGGCACGCAGGGCTACGACGGGCAATTCGCCTATTTCATCGCCCGCGACCCGCTGGGCGGCTGCCGACGCTGCGACGCATCGGCTTACCGCTATCAGCGCATACTCTACCCGCTGCTCGCATGGGCGCTGGCGTTCGGGCAGCCTGCAGCCGTACCCTGGACGTTAATCCTGGTCAACCTGGTGGCTGTGGCCATGGGAACGTATTTCACAGAGCGGCTGCTCGCTTCGCAGGGAGTCAGCCGCTGGTATGCCTTAGCCTACGGTCTCTACGGCGGGCTGATCGCCGGACTACGACTGGATCTGACCGAGCCCTTGGCCTATGGCTTGCTGCAAGGAGGAATCTGGGCCTGGACGGAGCGACGTCGCCGTCTGGCAGTGCCTTTGTTCGCGCTCGCTGCGTTGACCAAGGAGACAACGCTGATCGCCGTCGCCGGCCTGCTCCTCTATCTGCTATTCGAGAAGCGCTGGCTCGACACGCTCTCGTTGGGGCTTGGCGTCGCTGCACCCTTTATGGCCTGGCAAGGGGCTCTCTGGATCTGGCTGGGGGAGCCCGGCATAGGATCCGGAGGTGCAATGGCTACTCCGTTCGAATGGTTTCCGTTCGGCGGGTTACTCCGCACAGCCACAGTAAGCTGGCCCGCTTTCTGGCTCCTGCTGGCTGTAGAAGGACCACTTTTCGTATTCCCCACCGCTTGGGCTTTAGCGGTGTCAATCCGGCATCATCTACGCGGGCACTTCCACCCATGGGCAACGCTGCTCCTGGCACAAGCAAGCGTCTTGCCTTTCCTCCCTTTTTCGACGTGGCGAGAGCCCCTAGCCATGGCGCGTCTGGCTACCGGCCTGGTGGCAGCAACCCTGCTCTATGGGGCGTTGCGCCACTCCCAACGCGTGTTGAACCTCAGCTTCGCCTGGCTGGCGACGCTCGCGCTGTTGATCAATGAGAGTCAACTACCGGTGTAATCATGCCTGACCCCAAGAGAGCTCCATCCACGACCGTCATCGTTCCCACCTACAACGAAAAGGAGAACATCGAACCGCTGGTGGCCCAGTTGTTGGCCCTACCCCTCGATACACACGTCATCATCGTCGACGACAACTCACCCGACGGCACCGGCGCCATCGCCGATCGGCTGGCGCAGGAGCACGAAGGACGCATGGAGGTCATCCACCGCACCGGCAAGCTGGGGCTGGGCACGGCCTACGTCGCCGGTTTCAAACGCGCCTTGAGCCAGGGCAGGGACCTTATCTGCACCATGGACGCCGACTTCTCCCACAATCCGCGCCGCATCCCGGATATGGTGGAGAGAATCAGTCAGGGCTACGACATGGTCATCGGTTCTCGCTACGTGAGCGGAGGGGGAACAAACGGGTGCACGATGGGCCGAAAGCTGCTCAGCTGGGGAGCCAACGCTTTTGCGCGGGCGACCTTGGGGCTGCATGCTCACGATGTAACAGCTGGCTTTCGCTGTTACCGCCGCGAGGTGCTAGAGGAAGTGGGCATCGACGCGATTAAGGCCGATGGCTACTCCTTTCTGATCGAGATGCTCTATCGCGTGCAACGCCTCGGTTGGCAGGTGGGTGAGTCGCCGATTCTATTCGAGAATCGCCGCCAAGGGGTATCCAAGATATCACGGGACGAGATCCTCAAAGCTGTGTGGACCGTGCTGCGACTATGGCTTTTCGGGGGAGGAGTAAGTGACCAGCATCGCTGAAGGACGTCTCTCACAACGCATAACCTGGCTTGTACTGATCGCCGCCCTCGCTGTGACGACCAGCGTCATGATAGCAGCCTGGCCGCTGGGACCGGATTACTACTATACGTATCAGCCCGTGAGCCAGAGCTGGTTGAGAGGTGAGACAAGACTCTACGACACTTGTCCCGGGAGACTCCCAAGCACCATGGGGGCCTGATGGAACACGTGCGTTGCAACCTATGTGGCGCCGACAACACGGCCCTTATGTACCCCTCGACCAGGGAGCAGGACAGCGACTGGCAAGCTTTTCGCTGCACCCACAGTGGATACGGGGTACACCCTCCGATCGTGCAATGCCAGCAATGTGGGCTCGTCTATACCGATCCTCGCCCGGACGGCGACGATATTCTGAAGACGTACCAAGCCGTCGAGG
>CAYQZG010000243.1:0-4156 GCA_964421785.1 uncultured Anaerolineales bacterium | reverse complement strand
GTGTCGCCGCTTCGGTAGGCGTTGCGGTTGGGGTTCTGGTGGGGATAGGTGTCGCCGCTTCGGTAGGCGTTGCGGTTGGGGTTCTGGTGGGGATAGGTGTCGCTGCTTCGGTAGGCGTCCCAGTAGGTGTTGCAGGGCCGCACTCCACGGTGATCTGGACGGAGTCGCTCCAGTCGCTGACGTTGCCGTCGTCGTCCTTGACCTTGAGTTTGGCGTCGTAGGTGCCGCAATCGGTGTAGGCGCGGTCGTAGGTGGACTGAGAGGTCCAGCCGGAGTCGAAGCCATCGCCGAAGTCGAACCAATACTGGGACACGGTGCCGTCGGGGTCGGAGGAGCCGGAGCCGTCGAAGTGGACCGTCTCCTGAGGGGCGACGGTGGTGGGGGAGGCGGAGAGGTTCGCGACAGGTGAACTATCACAGGTCCCGATGCAGAACAGCTCTTATATCTCGTTGTTTTCCTCATTACTTTCTGGGACAGCATCCTGTGGATCCACAACAAATCTCACGGAGTGCCACCCTTCTGGAAGACCGGAATGTTGAAAATCCACATCTCGCCAATATCCTGGGTCTACATGTCCCCAATGCTCAGCTTCGCCCGTAACACGGGCATCATCAATGTAGTACCAGACACACAATTCTGCTGCTGCGCTTCCTTGGTTTTCCACGCGGCTTGTGTAATGCAGAAAGTCCCAGGCTCTTGGGTTTGGAGGATCGCTCTCAATGTCCAGTGGAGTAAAATCCGCTAGTCCGTCCTGAGCCAAGAACCCGGGCCCTGCTACTGCTGCATAGCTTGCAGCCGCGAAAACCGTAGTGCAAAGCACGAGTATGAGCGCTAGGACGATACCATTTGACCACTTCATTTTGGCTCTCATGGTTCATTCCTCCCCATCTTCTGCGTCGAAGGAGGCACCAAGCGCCAATCCGACACGGAGAGATCCCCCTGTCTTGGTGATTCCTTCGCTTTGTGAGCTTCTGCTCCTGCTATTCCTCTTGGTTTTGTTGCGAGATCGGTGTGAATAGAGCGACTATGGATTTATGAGCGGAACTACCGTGGTCGTGTTTGGTTTCCAAAATGGAGACCTAGTCCAGCCGGGCTGGAGACGAGCTGGGTACAACGTACTACAGTTTGCATGAGAAGTCAAAAGCAGGCCGTACATTGTCCAATATAACTCGATTCCGCAGATACCGCACAACTAAAAATGGCGGTCGGGTCCCAATTGGCCAATTGTTGTCGAAGTGACCGGATATCTGAGCACTCAAGGCGGGTTGAACTTGCGAGAGATTGGGTAGAGACTCCTTCGGGCCATGGGTTGTCCAATAGAATCTACAGATCCAAGAGTGAGATGGGGCTAACCTCCATAATCGACGCCAGGGCTGCTAGGTTTTTGGCCGGACACGACCCTGAGCGACGGAGTATCGCGCTGGGCGATCTGAGGAAATCCAATCAACGGCAACATGTGGCCCTAGGAGGCCCCTGAAGAACCCCTTCTCAAGAACACGCATGGGATTAGAGCCCCACTTTTGGCTCTGAGAAGGCCTGAAATAGGGAGAGGACCTCGAAAAAAGGGGCATTTTAGGGCTATGTTCCCCACAATCTGGAAATGCTGGGACTTTTTCAGCACTCTCCTAGGGTAGCTGAGCAGTGGCATCTACCACAATTGGATTTTCGAAGTGTATCCGTATGTGGTCAGCGGACGGGTCAATCTCGGCTTTGCATGTGAACTCTTTGACCGAACCTGCTGGAAACTCGTCGATGAATGACCAGGGCTTGCATCTAGCGTCATACGGTTGACGGTTGCTGTCCACAAAGTCAACTTCTAAAGGGCTCCTCTCATCTTCGTTGCTGTCGTTGGCTATTCTCAGCTTCACTTTGATCTGGTTTCCCGACAGTTGCGCTTTCAAGATAGTGACGGTGAAAGGAAGATGCACAAAGCCCCGTGTCTTTGAGTGAAAGCTGTCAGGCTCAAAGTGTAAGGGGTGAGGCTTCGGGGTAGGTTCTACTCTGGGACGATTACTTGAACTGGAGCTCGATGGTGCGACGTTGGGAGGGGGAAACATGCAGCAGCAAGCGAAGATCCCTGCGAATACAACGCCGAGAACTGCATATCTATAGGTCATCTGTCCGAATGAGTCTATTAAGCAAGGTTGGGGAGGGAAGGCTTCGAGCCCTCACCTGCGATTCAAGAACTGTGAGGAAGATTAGGTGGGCCGGGCAGGACTCGAACCTGCGAAGGCTGAGCCAGCGGATTTACAGTCCGCCCCCTTTGCCGCTCGGGACACCGACCCACGATGTGCTGCCTGCTGCTCGATTGTGGCGGGTTGCGCGAACAACCCGCAACCCTGAGCCGGCGATGGGATTCGAACCCATGACCTACTGATTACAAGTCAGTTGCTCTACCGACTGAGCTACACCGGCAGCGAAGGACATTATACCACGGTCGTCCTGAGCGTCAAGTAGCAGGAAGGGAAAAGGGTGCGCTAACGAGTTGTCGCAGAAGGGGAAAAAGAGGAGATCTCCGACTGTCGCGGTATAATAGGGTCACAATCAATGGCCCGTTCAAGCGCGAGAGGAGATCTCCAATGAAGAATGATATCACAGACGATGTGGACACGCTAGTCAGGGAGTTAACAGCTGTTCTCCAGGAGGCTGTGGAAGAAGCCGTGCCACGTGCTCAACACGAAGATGCGGAGTTGCGAGACTTGGAGGAAGTGGTCCAAGTCGGGATGAGGCGAGTAGGGCGCCGTTTTCTGGAGCAACTGATAGAAGCGTGTCGGTCTGAGGAGGAGGCAGCCACAATACCGTGTAGCTGCGGAGGGACTGCGGAGTTTGAACGTCATCGGGAAGGTACAATACTGACGACGGTGGGACAGGTAAGGGTGACGCGAGCGTACTACTTGTGTTCTGAGTGTCACGAAGGGACGTACCCCTTGGACGAGCACCTGGGGGTCTGCGCGGGAGGGTTGAGCGCAGCCCTCCAAGAAGCGGTAGCTCTGATGGGGATTCACGTTCCTTTCGAGGTAGCCAGTGAGGTGTTTGAGCGTCTGACACGGGTGTCGATCAGCGATAATGGCGTGCGTGAATCGACGGAGCGCATCGGTCAAGAGGTAGGAGAAGCAGAACAAGCCATGGTGGAGGCTGCCTGGGATCGAGAACGCTTTGAGCTACCGGAAGGGCCTGACGCTCCTCCTGAGCGTCTCTATGGTTCGATTGATGGGACGTCTGTACGTACGGAGGAGGGATGGCGAAAGCCTAAGCTGGGAAGTTGGTATACGACCGATGAGCCAGCTGATCGGCCGCTTCCAGAGGAGTGGAAGCCGCGAGCGGAGGCGATCAGCTACTATGGAGACATCCAGGAGGCAGAGGCCTTTGGGCGACTGGTGTATCTGACGGGACGACAACGGGGTGCTCATCGAGCGAAGGAGCTCGTTTTCGTCGCTGATGGCGCCAAATGGATCTGGAACCTGGTCGAAGAGCATTTTCCCCATGCAGTACAGATCGTCGATTGGTACCATGCTACAGAGTACATCTGGAACGTGGCCCACGCGGCCTACGGCGAGGGAAGTAATAGGGCCCAGGAGTGGGCCGCGGCCCGGGAGGACGAGCTATGGCACGGGGACTTCGAGGACGTTCTCCGAGCGTTCCGCGCTCACGTGACGCCAGAGTGGGATGACGATCCAGCGCGTCAAGCGATCAACTACTACCAGAACAACCGACATCGCATGCGCTATCCTGAATACCGAGACCAAGGCTATCAAATCGGCAGCGGAACGATCGAGAGTGGCTGCAAACGAGTCATCGGGGCGCGATTGAAACAAGCGGGTATGACCTGGACTGTGGACGGAGCGCGGCAAGTCATCAAGTCTCGCGCTATGTATCTCAGCGGCGAGTGGGACGACTTCTGCAACCGTCGACCACCACCGCGACGCACCTATTCTCGCTGTGTCGCGTGACAACTCGTTAGTGCACCCTCCCAAAATTGCCCCCTTGACAAGCTAATTCCTACATGGTATAATCATCACACCTTTAAGTCAACGACGCCTCACATCATAGCACCACCACCGCTCCTTAACAACACAATAACGCCACACACAAACCCCTCCCCCATCGTCCGCCGTCGGCCGTCCACCGTCCACCGTCGGCCGCCCCCAATGTTTGT
>CAYQZG010000242.1:0-4200 GCA_964421785.1 uncultured Anaerolineales bacterium | reverse complement strand
TCAACTGGCTGCTGGGCGGCATCGTCGTCGTCGAGGTCATCTTTGGCTACCCCGGGTTGGGCAGCTACATCCTGGATTCGGCCTTGTTCAAGGACTTCAACGCTATTGAGGGCGGCGCCATGATCCTGGTCGCCGTGGCGGTGAGCACCCAGCTTCTGGCAGACATCCTCTACACTTTCCTCAATCCACGTATCCGATTTGGCTAGGCGGGGGTTGTGGAGTAAACCTAGCTCGAGCCGGGTCTGGGACCCGGCGCTGAACCTCAAATTGAAGGAGTGAGCTATGGCAGTGAGTGAAAAAACGATGCCCAAAGCAGCTTCGCAGCCCTCTCGGCTGCAGAAGTTGTGGGAAGGCATGTCGATTATCTTCGAATCCAAGATAGCCGTCATCGGCCTGGTCATCATCCTCTTCTGGATCTTCGTGGCTATCTTCGCTCCTCTTCTCACGCCGTACACACCGACCGAGCAGGACTACACAGCGCAGAATCAGGGGCCGTCGGCCAAGCACCCGTTGGGGACCGACAGTCTCGGCAGAGACCTCTGGGCACGTCTGATCTACGGCGCTCGGGTCGTGCTCATCATGCTGCCCGTCACCGACAAGTTCTGGCTGCCGCTGGGAACCGCGATCTGGGGTGTTCTCCTGGGACTCCTCGTCGGATCCACCCTGGGCCTGATGGGTGGGTACCTGGGAGGCTGGGTCGATGAGGTCGTGATGCGTCTGCTGGACGCCATGATGGCCTTTCCGGTCGTTCTGCTCTATATGATCATCATCGCCGCAGTCGGGGCCTCGGCGACGAACGTCGTGCTGGCCATCGCCATCGTCGGCACCCCTGGCATCGCACGCTTGGTCCGCAGCCTGACCCTCGATATCCGAACCCGCGACTACGTTCGCGCGGCCGAGGTGCGGGGTGAGAGCCCCTGGTACATCATGTTCGTGGAGATCCTGCCCAACGCCCGCGCGCCCATCATCGTGGATGCCATGCTGCGTGTCGGCTATGCCATCTTCGCTATGGGTACACTGGGTTTTCTGGGCCTGGGTCTACCGCCCCCGTCGCCGGACTGGGGCAGCATGGTCGCCAAGGGGCGTCAGTACATCCTGTCCGGTAGTCCGTGGGCGGCCCTATGGCCATCGGTGGCTATTGGCTCGCTGGTGGTAGGGCTCAATCTCTTCGCCGATGGACTGAGCGAGGAGTCCACGCGGTATCAGTAGAGAGGGGAAGCTGCTATGACTGCAATGGAACAAGCTCATGCGCCGATCCTGAAGGTCGGGAACGCGGCCATCTCGTACGAGACGCGATATGGCGACGTGGAGGCAGTTCGTGATGTCTCGTTCGAGGTCCATCGTGCCCAGACGTTCGGCGTCGTGGGGGAATCGGGCTGCGGCAAGTCCACCGTGGCCTTCGGCATTGTGGACTTCCTTGGCCCCAATGGCAAGATCGTCGGCGGCAGCATCAAGTTCCAAGGGCGAGAATTGGTTGGACGCTCACAGGAAGATCTGCGGAAGCTGCGTGGCGATCAGATCTCTATGGTCTATCAGGATCCGATGCAGGCGCTTAATCCCTCGGTCACCATCGGCGATCAGTTGGCCGAGGTGCTGACCGTCCATAGGGACATCCCAAAGGAAGAGGCGTGGAAGAAGTCCATCAACATGCTGAACCGCGTCTACATGCCCGACTCGGCCAACGTGATGAACCGCTATCCACACCAGATCTCTGGCGGGCAGCAGCAGCGCGTGGTGATCGCCATGGCGCTGCTCAACAACCCCGCCCTGCTCATCATGGACGAGCCGACGACGGCCCTGGACGTGACCGTCGAGGCGGTTGTATTGGACCTGATTGAGGATCTCAAGCGCGACTTCGACACGGCCATCGTCTACATCACCCACGACCTGGGCGTCGTGGCCCGGGTCTGTAACTACGTAGGGGTGATGTACGCCGGCGAGATGGTCGAGGTCGGCTCGGTCGAGAACATCTACGGGAACCCGCTGCATCCCTACACACAGGGGCTGATGCGTTGTGTGCCCAAGCTGGGCGCGACCAAGGAGAGCAGCATCCTCTACCCCATTCGGGGACGGGTGCCGGCCCCTAAGGACAGGCCCAAGGGCGCCTGCATCTTCGCGCCCCGCTGTGACTACACCACCGACCGCTGCTACAGCGAGAAGCCGTCGCTTCGAGAGATCGAGTCGGGGCACAGCGCTCGCTGCTTCTACTCCGAGGAGATCGATGCAGAGGCGTGGGAACCACCTGAGGGCCTGGTGCCGGAGATCACGCCGGTAGCCAGAGAGGATAGAGAGCCCCTCATTCGAGTCCGGGACCTCAAGACCTATTACGAGCAGGAGTCCAAGTCGCTCCTCAGCCTCGTGGGAGCCGGTGAACCCATGTACGTCAAGGCCGTGGACGACGTGAGCCTGGAGGTGCCCCCTGGCAAGACGCTGGGCATCGTGGGCGAGTCGGGCTGCGGCAAGAGCACCTTGGCCAAGACGATCATCGGCCTGGAGACGCCAAGGTCCGGAGAAGCGGAGTTTCTAGGCTTCGACCTCACGGATCCGGTCTCGCAGCGCGACGTCGAGTTGATCAAGGAACTGCAGATGGTCTTCCAGAACCCAGACTCGACGATGAATCCCTCCTACAGCGTCGGCCAGCAGATTGGTCGGCCGCTGCGCCGCTTCGGGGCGGTACCGGGCAACCAGGTGCGTGAGGAGGTCATTAGCCTGCTCAACGCCGTGCGTCTCGATGGCAGTTACTACACGCGCCTACCGCGCCAGTTGAGCGGCGGCGAGAAACAGCGCGTGGGCATCGCCCGTGCCTTTGCCAGCCGCCCCGACCTGGTGCTGTGTGACGAGCCGGTCTCGGCGCTCGATGTATCGGTGCAGGCGGCGGTGCTCAACCTGCTGATGGAGATCCAGCACGAACATGGTACGACGATGATGTTCATCGCCCACGACCTCAGCGTGGTACGGTTCTTCTCCGACTACGTGGCGGTGATGTACTTGGGCCATCTCGTCGAGATCGGCCCGGCCGAGAACATCTACGCGCCGCCCTACCAGCCGTACACGGAGGCGCTGCTCTCGGCGGTTCCCATCCCCGATCCTACGGCAGAGCAGAAGCACATCCGATTGAGCGGCACCGTGCCTAGCGCTCTGAACCCGCCCAGCGGATGCGTCTTTCACACCCGCTGCCCGCGGCGGGAGATGCTGCCCGACGGTGGCAAAATCTGCGAGGAAGAGACGCCGCCGTGGCAGTACAACACCGAGGAACACCGCATCTACTGCCACATCCCGCTGGAGGAACTGCGCAAGATGGATCCGGTTGTTACGACTGACTGAGGTTAAGTCGCTTTGCTTCTGGAAGGAGACAATCATATGTTTGTCAAGGACTACATGACCCGACACCCTGTCATGGTAGAGCCAGAAATGTCCATCGTCGAGGCTCAGGGCATTATGGCCGAGACGCACGTGCGACATCTACCGGTCGTGGGAAAAGGAAAGCAGTTGATGGGATTGGTCACCCGGGAGAGAATGCGCATTCCGCCGACCGAACTGGCCAGCTTGAACGTGTGGGAAATCACACGCTTTCTGTCGGATATGACCGTTGCGGACGTGATGGTGAAGCGTGAGAACGTGATCACCACCAGGCCAGACGTGGCTCTAGAAAAAGCCGCCCAGATCATGATCGGAAACAAGATCGGCTCGCTGCCCGTTTTGGAAGAGGGCATTGTGATAGGGATCATCACGGAGATCGACATGATGGCCCAACTGACCGACCTACTGGGCGGAAACGTGCCCGGTGTGCGAGCCACCGTGCGAATGCCCAATCGGAAGGGAGAACTCGCCAAAATCACTGGCGCCATCTCCGAACAGGGCTGGGGGATCTACGCCAGTGGAGGAGTCCCCACCCCTAAGGATCCCGACCATTGGGATTGCGTCATCAAGGTTCGAGACGTCCCCAAAGAGGACTTGTTGGCCTTGCTCGAGACCATTGAGGGCCACGAAGTCATCGACGTACGTTGACGATAGACCAAGCGCAGGACACATGCACGCCAGAAGGGACAGGGCGTCGGTTATCCCTGTCCCTTCGTGTTGGTGTGAGACATCTTGACCCATCGTTGTCACCTGCGAGAGCGTGTCGCTTCACTTACTTCTCTTAAGGGGCGTAGCGCAAGGATGTCAGGAGTGGTGATCTGTTTTGTGGACATGGAGAGG
>CAYQZG010000241.1:0-4207 GCA_964421785.1 uncultured Anaerolineales bacterium | reverse complement strand
ACGGGGGCTCAGAGCTAATGAAAAAGCTCAGGCTAGATGTGTGAAATGGCACTAGCTCCTCTGCTCCCCGGGAAATTCAAGCAGCGAATCGACCCCGCCGACGCAGATACAGTTGACGCTTGACAGGGGGTATGGTATGCTCTCAACGATGAAGAAACCGACAAACGGGCAGAACAGAATCAAAGCAGTGAGTATGCTCTCTGGAGGGCTGGACAGCATTCTGGCGACCTGCGTGATGCTGGAACAGGGGATCGACGTGACGCCGCTCCACATCCAGACAGGGCTCACCTACGACCGGCGGAACCGCCTGACCGGTCAGCTGTCGACCCAGCCCTCGCACGTACATAATGAGGACATCGGACCTCCCACCAAGAAGGGAGGCTGCCCGGAGACGGGCTTGGCAGCTGAAGCGACTGGAGCGCCGTCGTCCCGACCGCAGGGAAGCGCAGTGACTCCTTCTAGACCCGAGCGGGCCGCCCGCATGCTGGGACTGGACCTGGTAGACATCAAGGCCTTCGAGCAGTATATCCCCGTCATCCTCAACCCGCGACACGGCTATGGCTCGGCCATGAACCCCTGCGTCGACTGTCGCATATTCCTGCTGCGCCAGGCCAAGGCATGGATGGAGGAGCACAACCACCATTTCGTGTTCACCGGCGAGGTCCTGGGGCAACGCCCCAACAGCCAGACACGACCGTCGCTCAAGCTCATCGAGCGCGAAAGCGGCCTGGAAGGTCTCCTTCTGCGACCACTCTCGGCCAAGCTCCTGGAGCCCACCATCCCGGAGAAGCGCGGTTGGGTCAACCGAGAGAGACTCTACGGCTTCCACGGAAGAAGCCGTAAAGCGCAGATGGAGCTGGCGAGGCGATTCGACATCACCGACTACCCCCAACCCGCCGGCGGCGGCTGCTTCCTGGTCGACCAGAACTACTCCCGCCGCCTGCAGGATTTCCTCGACCACGAGGGAGACGTCGCCCTGACCAATCAGCGGGCGTTCCTGCTCTCGGTCGGACGACACGTGCGCCTCCCCTCCGGTCGCAAGGTGATTGTGGGACGCCACAGGGAGGAGAACGCCTACATCACCACCCAGCGCGACGAGGGTGTCCTGATGACAACCTTTGACCTGGAAGGGCCGACCACGTTAGTGACGGGCGACCCGACAAGACAGGAGATCGAGCAAGCCGCGCGGATCACGGCCCGCTACGCGGGTGCCAAGGGGGAGAAGACCGTACGCGTCGAGGTATGTCACGACAACCTGGAGGAGATCGTGACAGTCAAGCCGCTGATGCTGGAGGAGATCCACGCGCTGATGGTCTAGGTAGCCCGTCGCGTCAGCCGTAGTAGGGGCGGCTTGCCGCCAAGCCCGTCCCCGGGCCGCTTAAGGCCGACGTCAGTCCCTCTCCTTGGGCACCTCCACCAGCACGCAGGTGCCCTCTCCGGGGGTAGAATCAAAGTGACACCAGGCGCCCACCGACTCGGCACGCTCCCGCATCGTGAGCAGGCCCCAGCTGCTTCTTTCGTCCTCCGCGTCCTCCGGCTCGAACCCCATACCGTTATCCTCGATCGTGAGCTGGAACACCCCTTCGTCCGCGGTCGAAGCGATCGTCACGTCGGTCGCCCGGGCATGCTTCGCGATGTTGTTCAGGGCCTCCTGAGCGATGCGGAAAAGAGCGTTCTCAACGTGGGACGAAAGACCATGAGTAAACTCGTCCTTGCCCTTCACTGCGACGGCGATGCCCGTCCGGTTGGAGAATCGATCGCCATACCAATGAAGCGCAGACATCAAGCCGTAGTCATCCAGCACCGGCGGCCGCAGGTCGATCATAAGCTGGCGGATCGTCTGATTCGTGCGAGCGACGAGCGACAGCGAATCAACGAGCCGCTCACCCAGCTGCTCCAGGCCCTGTTCCTCCAGCTGCGACTGCACCAACGATAGATTGAGATCCAAAGCCGTCAGATTCTGGCCGACCCGGTCGTGCAGCTCCCGGACCACGCGACGCCTCTCTTTCTCCTCGACCTCGGCCAGACGGGCCATCGTCCTGCGCAGCCGTTCCCGATGCTGCCCGACCGAATCGAACAGGCGTGCTTGCTGGATCGCGATGGCTACCGTATCCGCCAGCTCCTCGACGATGGGCATATGTCCCGGCTCGAAACCGTCGAGCTGATCCAATCCCAGGCTCAGAAGGCCCATCAGCTCACCCCGGAAGCCAATGGGGGCAGAGAGAAAGGACCTGATGCCATCGTCGACGACCGTGCGGACCAGAGGAGATGAGCGGGGCAGCCCCCGCGCGTCTCGGATACCCGCCAGCTCCCCGCTCTCCCACAGATCGAGCAGCCATTCCTTCTGCGTGATAGGAAAACGTGTGCCCGCCCCGGCCCGACCTTCGCCGACGGTCTGAGTCGCTGCAAGAACAGTGACCTGGTCGCACGCCCAATCGAATAGAATGATGCTGGCTCGCTGGCACGGCACCAGGTGCCGCAGGTGACGGATGACCACATCGGCTATCTCCTCTGTCGACCGTGCCCCCACGATAGCCTGATCGATCTCGTGCACTGTCTCCAGGCGCCGCACGCTCCTCCGCAGGGCTTGCTCCGCCTCTTCTCGCTGAGCCAGCTCTTCCTGAAGCGCTTGATACAACCGGGCATTCTCCAAAGCCACGGCGACCTGGTCCGCCAGCGTCTCTAGGACCACCTGCTCGCTCTTACCAAAGGCATCGCGTGTGGGGCTCTGAACATCGAGCACACCCACGACGTGCCCCCGGACACGGATCGGCGTGGCCAACTCAGAGCGCGTCGCCAATGGCGTGGAAAACAGCCTGAGATAGCGAGGATCGGCACTGACGTCGTTGACCACTGCCGTCCGGTTCTGTTGGGCGACCCAGCCCGTGATCCCCTCCCCGAGCGATATGGAGCAGACATCACGCGTCAGATCGTCGACCGGGCTGGCCACGGCGGCTACGTCCAACGTCTGCCGCCCGCGGTTGAGCAACAGAACGGCGACTTGGTGGAAATCGAAGGTCTCTCGCGCCAGTTGGACTGCTCTCTCCAGCACCCTATGTGCCGTGCGCTCCCCGGCGATCTCCTCGCCAATCTCGTTCAGAAACGCCGCCTGGACGGCGCGCTGCCGGAGGGCCTCCTGCGTTTTCTTGCGCTCGGTGATGTCGACGAAGAAGACCATAAGCTGCGTGTGGCGTCCGCTACCATCTCGAATAGGACTCACTGACGCTTGCACATCGAAGCGAGAACCATCCCGGCGCACGGCCACCAACTCGCCGACCCACCCTCCCTGCTCCGATAGGACCATCAGGCCCCGCCTGACGTCACCCTGCCACTCCCCGAAGCCGGAGACGTGCCTCCCGAGCACCGTGCAATCATCCTCATAGCCCCACATCTCCAGAAACGCCGGATTGACGTAAGTGATCCCACCCTCCAGATCCAACATCATAACGGCGTTGATGGAATCCTCGATGCCCGCGTTCTTGATCCGCAGCTGCTCCTCGGCCCGACGCAGAGACCGAGCGTACGCCTCCCGAATCTCCTCCTGCTGATTGAGGAGGGTCCGCCTATCGGCATTGACGAGCCCGGCCGTCAGCCCTGCCACCAGATTAGGAAGTCGCGCCCAAATAACCCTCTCGATCTCCTCGGCCCGCCACGTTGGCGCCTCCGTGAGAGGAGTTCGTAGTGCGGCTCGCCAAGCTGAGCCTAGCTCAGCCGAGTGCCGCGCCTCTTCACCCGATAGATCCTCAAGGAGGCACGTGAAGAGCACGCGTTGGATGCGCCCAACAGCCTGGGGCTTGACTCTGAGGGGGACAAAAGAAGCACCGATCGGTTCCGCATCGCAGGGCTGGCCGTCCTCCAGCAGCAGGAACGCCACCACCTGATCCCAGATGTCCGAGAGGTAGCTGTGCAGCTCAGAGGGCGAGTGCAGGGCAACGGCACAGCTTTGGACAGCCTTGTACCAGCCCTCAACGATTGCTCGAGAGCGCTCATGCAGAATCCGACGCAGAGCTGCGCGAGACAGTGTCATGGCAACACAACGACCGGCCCAGGGATGGCGTCTATCCCCGGGATGGCGTTCATCCCCCTCGACGATAACAGGACGGCGTAACCTGCGAGCATTGCACTACCCTTACGCATTACGCATCACGCATTACGCATCACGCATCACGCATCACGCATCACGCATCACGCATCACGCATCACGCAT
>CAYQZG010000240.1:0-4240 GCA_964421785.1 uncultured Anaerolineales bacterium | reverse complement strand
TTCGGGAAGGTTCTTCTTGGAGGGATGCGTGCAGCTAGAGATCGACAGGGACAAGTGCACTGGTTGTCGCATTTGCATGATCTACTGCTCCTTCGATCACGAAGGTGTGATCTGGCCGGATCGGTCCCGCATCCGCATTGAGGCTGAGACCGACAGCGGGCCTTTCAGCCCGCAGATCTGCCGCCAGTGCAACGCCCGTCGCGCCGCGGAGGGCGCCATGGCGCCCTGTGCCGAGGCCTGTCCTGTGAACGCCATTCGTCTCGAGGAGAGGGCCGGGAACACGAAGGGCGCGAAAGCATGGATTGTCCATCTTGACGCGTGCACGGGGTGTGGCGCCTGCGAGGAGGCCTGTCCCTTCGGGATGATCATCTTCGATCGTGAGCGCGAGGTTGCGTTAAAGTGTGATCTGTGCGGCGGGGACCCGGCGTGCGCAGCGATGTGCCCCAGCGGGGCGATCAGGGTAAGGATGGCGTGAGGATGTTTCCCTATAAGGGCTACGTGGGAAAGTGGCTCTATGTCGATCTGACCAAGGGAACCGTGGCATCCCGCACGTACAGTCGGACCATGGCCGAGCGGTACCTGGGGGGCAACGGGTTTGGAGCGCGGCTGCTCTGGGAGGAGGTGGGACCGGACGTACATCCCCTGGCCCCCGAGAGCCTGCTGATAGTCTCCACCGGGCCGCTGTGTGGCACGCTCGTTCCTAATCCCGGCCGCATGGAGGTTATCGCCAAGTCGCCCCTGACCGGGATCTACGGAGACTCCAACGCCGGCGGCTTCCTGGGGCCGGAGCTCAAGTTCGCCGGATGGGATGCCGTGGTCATCACAGGGCGTTCGGACCACCCCGTCTACCTGGCCATCGCCGACTCGGACGTTGAGATCCGCGATGCCCGTCGGGTGTGGGGAGTCACAACGTCGGAGGCCGAGTCTATCATCCGTGAGCTTTGGGGCGATCCAGAGGTCAAGACGGCCACCATCGGCCCGGCCGGCGAGAACGGCGTGCTCTTCTCCGGCATTCAGACGACGCCGCAGCGATCTGCTGCCCGGTGCGGACTGGGAGCCGTGATGGGAAGCAAGCGGCTCAAGGCCATCGCCGTGCGTGGTCACGGCGCGATCTCCATCGCCGACCCCGATCGTTTCCGGCGCATAGCCGTCGAACTTCATCATCGACTCCGCGCCAATCCAGTCTTCGAAGCGGTCTCCGCCCACGGCACGCCGGGCATTGTCTCGCTGATGGATTCCCTCGGGCGCTTCCCGACGAAGAACTTCCAGATGGGCTCCTTCCCCGAGGTGGGTGCCATCGGCGCTGAGGCCCTCGAAGAGCGCGCCTTTGTGCGCCATCTGGCTTGCTTTGGCTGTCCCGTGGCGTGCGACAAACTCCATACCCTGGTGGATGGCCCTTATGCCGGCACGTCCCTACGCAGCGTCGAGTATGAGACGCTGAACGCCATGGGAGCTGCCGTGTGGAACGCCGACCTCGATACCATCCTGGCGGCCAACCGCCTGTGCGACGAGCTGGGCATGGATACGATCTCGGCAGGACGGGCCATCAGCTTCGCCATGGAGCTGTGGGAACAGGGGATCATCAACCTCGACGACACGGATGGGCTGGCCCTCCGCTGGGGTGATCGCGACGTGATCCTGGAGCTTCTAGAGAAGATGGCGCGGCGGGAGGGGGAATTCCCCACGCTCCTCTCCTGCGGCGTCCGACGGGCCGCCGAGGTGATCGGCCGGGGTGCCGAAGCATACGCCATGCACGTCAAGGGGATGGCCATCGCTGCTCAGGATGGTCGCGCCCAGAAGTCCATGGGGCTGGCGCACGCTACGTCCAATCGGGGCGCCGACCACCTCAAGGCCTTTCCCACCATCGATGAGACCGGCTACCCCGACGAGGCCCGCCGCCGCTACGGGGAGGCGTACTTACCGGAGATGGCGCAGCCCCTGGCGACGAAGCATAAGCCCTTCCTGGTGAAGGATGGCGAGGACTTCGGCGCGGTCGTGGATTCGGTCGGTATCTGCAAGTCCGGCGGGACCTTTGTGCTCGCGGAGATCTACTGGCCGGACGTGGCTGCCGCCCTGGAGGCTGCCACGGGGATGGAGATGCCGGTGGAGCGCCTCAAGCGCATCGGCGAGCGGATCTACAACCTCCAGCGTTGCTACAATGCGCGCCACGGCATCACCCGGGCCGATGATCGCCTTCCGCGCCGATTCAGCGAGGAGCCCTCGCCTTCGGGGAATGCGGAGGGCGAGACGATCCAGCTGGAAGCGATGCTGGACGAGTACTACCGGCTGCGAGGCTGGGACCTGGAGACGGGGTGGCCTACCAGGGAGAAGCTGGAGGCGCTCGACCTGGAGGAAGCGGCAGCGGCTGGAGCGCCGTCGGCTGGAGCGCCGTCGTCCCGACGGCAGAGAATTGAGGAGCTGGATCTGACCCACTAAGTACACCAATGAGCATCGTCGTGACCATTCAGTATCACAACGCCCTCCGCCGCGCCGCCGGCTTCGACGAGGAGGACGTCCGCTTGCCCAGCGGATCCAGCGTCCACGATGCGCTCTACCAGCTCTCCACCACCTCCGGCGCCGCGCTGCGGAGCCTGCTCTTCACAGCCGAGGGGGATATTGTCTCCCACGTGGTCGTGTTTCGCAACCGTAAGCTCGTGGCTCGCGACCAGTTCGACGCCGAGCTGGTCGACGGCGACGAACTCAAGCTATTCCCTGCCGTCTCCGGCGGCTGACGCGGCATCTGGCGGGATCGCGCCAGCGGCACGTGCTGTAAGCGAAGCGGCTGGAGCGCCGTCGTCCGGAGCGCCGTCGGCTGGAGCGCCGTCGTCCCGACGGCAGAGAAGCGCAGCGGCTCGGGGCGTGGCGGCGTGCCAGGTGCTGTGCGACATCTATAGGAGGTCTCCCCATGGACACCACCCTGATCCTCGGAAAGATGCTCTGGTCGGACACGACGCTGGCGCCTCGGCTCGGCTGGGGCGTCGCGGTGGAGGGCGACCGAGTCGCCGCTGCCGCCCCTCACGCCGACTTGTGCGCTCGCTTCCCCGAGGCCCGTGTCTGCGACGCCACCGACTGCGTGATCACGCCCTCCTTTGTGAACGCCCATCACCATATGTACGGCGTGCTCTCCCACGGCATCCCGCTGGACGAGTCACCCGGGTCGACGGGCCGTAAGCGCAGCGACGTCGCCCAGGCAGCGACGGGGTTCTGGCCCTTCCTGGAGGACTTCTGGTGGCCGCGGGTGGAGGATCGTCTCAGCCACGCGTTGATCGCCGCGGCCACCGACTGGGCCTGCCTGGAGATGGTGCGCTCCGGCGTCACCACCTTCTACGATTGCCTCGAGGCTCCCTATGCCCTTCCCGGCGCGCTGGCGGTCGAAGCTGACGTCGTGCGACGCTGGGGCCTGCGGGGGGTGCTCTCCTTCGAGGCGACCCAGCGGGTGAGCCTGGAGAACGGCGCTCTCGGCCTGCAAGAGAACGCGCGCTTCATCGACGCTTGCCGTAAGCGAAGCGGCGCGAAGGGCGGGCTCGTCTCCGGGATGATCTGCTTCCACACCACCTTCACCTGCTCTGCCGACTTCATCCGCCGTGCCTTCGCCCTCGCCGCAGAGCGTGATGCCAGAGTGCATATGCACCTCTCCGAGGGGACGTACGAGCCCCAGTACTGTCTCTCCCAGTTCGGCGTCCGGCCCGTCACCTACTACGATCACCTCGACGTCCTGGGACCCCACGTCCTGGCGTCGCAGTGCGTCCAGGTGGACGACGAGGAGATCGACCTGCTCGCCCGTCGCGGCGTCCACGTCTCCCATCAGCCGATCTCCAACTGCGAGGTGGGCGGGGGCTTTGCCCCGGTGCCGGAGATGCTCGACGCCGGGGTCAACGTTGCGCTGGGCACCGACGGCTACGTCAACGACCCGTTCGAGGTGATGCGCAGCGCGGCGCTTATGCCCAAGGCGCGTCTGCTCGATCCCGGCGCCATGCCCGCTGCGGACGTCTGGACGATGGCCACGCAGAACGGGGCTCGGGCGCTGGGCTTCGATGACGTGGGCACACTGGCGCCCGGCCAGCTGGCCGACCTGCTGCTGATCCGGGCCGACCTGCCGACGCCACTGGCAGCGCACAACGTGCCGGATCAGCTGCTTCTCTGGCGCGGTCCCGACGACCTGCGCGGCGTGATGTGCGCCGGAGCGTGGCTCATGCGCGACGGTGTATTGATCGGTGTGGACGAAGAGGCCGTGCGCGCC
>CAYQZG010000239.1:0-4256 GCA_964421785.1 uncultured Anaerolineales bacterium | reverse complement strand
CACCGAGCTTGGCGTCGACCTCACCGGAGAAAACGCATGAAACCAGGCGAGAAGAGGTTCCGACGGAGGAGACCCCCATGAGCGTCCAAAAGAAGGGCTGGACCTTCGCCCAGACGCCCATCTGGGCCGCCTGTGACCCCGACCTCTCGGACGGCGCTCACCGCCTCCTCGTCTACCTCGCCTGGCGCCAGGGCAGCGACAACGCCTGCTGGCCCAGCCTCTCCACCATGGCGCGCGACCTCGGCGCACACGCCGACACCATCCGCCGCCGCCCGTGACGTCCCACGCCGCCCCCCTAGATCCTCTCTTACGTACACCCTGCAGGGGATCCCCTCAGGGCTTCACAAGCTTGCAGTTGTGTGGTACACTAGCCGTATTCCTTGGCACGTCGTTCGTTCTTCTTCGCCAACGTATCACTGAGTCAGTTTCATCCATCACGTCCTTGAGGACGGCTCAAACGTAGCGTCGTTACCGCCTGTGCCTCAACCGTAGTGCATAGAGGAGGGCGATATGAAAGATTCATAGCCGACCCCTATCCGAGGAGCTATTCCGGTGGGTGGTCGGCTGCTCGTTTAACGGCGGACGTGCTGGCGCTGTAGACGCGATGCGCACGTCGCACCTGGACGGGCGACGTACAGAATGGGCTCTACATCAGTCGTTGAGTATCGCTTCTGTTCGAGCTAGCCATTCTAATTGAAGGGAAAGGGGGTCACAGAAATGAATGGTAAAAGAGTCACCATCTACGTGGACGAGTCTGACCAGGCAGCGCGGCAACAGGTCGAAGCGGGCGTCTCTAAAGTGCTTGCCAGCTACCCTAATTCTGTGCTGGCAGAGGTCGATGAGCAGCAACTCGAAGCTCTGAGGCGTGAGGGATTCAGCGTAGAAGTGCAGGAAGGCGCTCAGATGATACGGTTGCGTGCGGTCGAGTTCGACACCTCGGAAGCGGAACCCGCAACTCCCGCCACGTTGAGCTTGAGCGCCGCTGAACGAGCCGAGAGGAGACGGGAGCACTGGATCGTGCAGTTCGTCGGACCGGCGAAAGCCGAGTGGGGCGAGGAAATCCGATCTCTGGGTGGCAAGATGGGTGACTACATTCCAGAGAACGCGTTCCTCGTGGAAATGTCTCAACAGATCGCAGACGATGTCAGGGATCTGCCCTTTGTCAGTTGGGTGGGTCTTTACGAGCCTGCCTACAAAGTGAGCCCTCTGCTAATGGGCAGAAGGGACAGGGCCTCCGCGGGTGAACTCGGCACGCTGTCAATCAGCCCAGAGTCATTCGAGCCAACACCACTAGGCAACGTCAATGTACATGTCCACGATCCTTCCGATCTAGGCAAAGTCTCCGAGGAGATAGAGAGGTTGGGAGGGACGGTTGTCACCACCGCCAAGGATAGGATAAGAGCTTCACTCGATCTTGCACAGGCCGACAAGGTAGCAAAACTGGCGGAGGTGAAGTGGATTGAGCCTTATTCGTTGCCTGTCCTGGACAATGACGTCGCTGCCCCGATCATCGGTGTGCAGCCGGTCTGGGATAACCATGGCCTGGACGGCGAGGGGCAGATCGTTGCCGTGTCGGATAGTGGGCTGGACACCGGCGTGAACGACGCCACCATGCACGATGACTTCGAAGGTCGCATCGTGAACATCCACAGCTGGGCGGTACAGAACGGTCATCGGGGCGCTCTGGATAACACGAGCTGGGATGATGGCGCGGCAGACGTGGATAGCGGTCACGGCACCCACGTGGCTGGATCGGTGTTGGGGAACGGCACCAGGTCGGGCGGATCGATACGGGGCATGGCCCCCGCTGCCCGACTGGTCTTCCAGGCCTTGGAGCAGTGGGCGGACTGGAAGCCGGAGACCCACCGTGCCGATAGGCACGAACTACTGGGTATCCCGGATGACCTGAACCAACTCTTTCAGCAGGCCTACAACGATGGGGCCAGGATACACTCCAACAGCTGGAACGACCGGCGGCTGGGGCAATACACTGGCGAATCCGAGGACATCGATGAGTTTATGTGGAACCACAAGGATTCAGTCATCGTGTTCTCCGCCTCGAACGCGGGGCAAGACGCGGACAGAGACGGCGTGGTGGATAATGACTCCCTGGGCTCTCAGGCCTGCGCCAAGAACTGCATCACGGTGGGGGCATCGGAGAACAATCGCGCCACAGGGGGCTATAACTCCGGTGGGGTCTGTGATACCTATGGTACCTGCTGGCCCCTGGATTTCCCGGACAACCCTCTCAAGGATGATGCCCTTTCGGATGACCCCGAAGGGATGGTAGCCTTCAGCGGTAGAGGGCCGACTGACGACGGCAGAGTGAAGCCTGACGTGGTCGCGCCAGGGACGAATATCCTCTCAGTGCGGTCGAGCAGAGCCTCCGGCACCGGGTGGGGCCTATTGCCGGCCGGCAACGCCAATCGCAACTTCTACATGTACATGGGTGGCACAAGCATGTCCACGCCGCTTGTGGCCGGGATGGTGGCCTTGATCCGGCAGTACGTGCAGAAGGTCCATCTCCACGCCAGCCCATCCGGCGCGTTGCTCAAGGCCCTGCTGATCCACGGGGCGACTCCTATGACCGGACAGTACACACCGTCCGAGGTGGGCGATGTCCCGGACAACAGCCAGGGCTGGGGGAGAGCAAACCTTGAGAACTCGCTTTTCCCCAGCTATCCGGTGAAGATCGAGTTCCGCGATAACCCGGCTCACGCCCTGGGCACCGGGGAGCATCGGGACTATACGTTCCAGGTCGCTGATAGCACAGTTCCGTTCAGGGCCACGTTGGTCTGGACCGACTTCCCCAGCGCCCCCGCGGCTGGCGGCAGTCCCGTCAACCGCCTGCGTCTCTCCATCACCGACCCGAGCGGGACGACTGTCCAGAGCGCGCCGGCCAACAACAACGTACAGCAAGTCGTCATCGACAACCCGGCCACCGGCACCTATACCGTTCGAGTGACGGGCGTCAATGTGACCACCCAGGTCACGCGGGGGCAGAAGCAGGACTTCGCCCTGGTGGTCGGCGCCGGGCTGCAGTTCGTGGATGTCTACATCCGGGACAACCATGGCGACCATGGCATCGCGCCCTCGAAGGGAACCCTCTATCGATCCCCCGATATCTGGGTCAGTCTGACCAACGATCCCGCAGCGGCCCCCGCCGCCAATCCCGAGTATGGCCAGACGAACTACGTCTTCGTCAAGGTACACAACGGGGGCTCCCAAGCCGCCGCCAATGCGACGGTGAAGCTGTACTGGGCCGAGGCCGGCACGAACCTGAGCCGACCGCATTGGAAGACGGATGACATCAAGGTGAACGGTGCAGCGGGCAACACGCGAAAGGTCTCCGTGCCGGCCCGCACTGCAGCCGGCGATGGAGAGGCGACCACGGCGGCGTTCGAATGGACGCCGCCAGATCCGGCGACAAATGTGGTAGAACCGGGCCATTTCTGCTTCTTTGCCACGGTGACGCATCCCAACGATCCCATTCTGCAAGAGGACGTTGACGCCGTGCGCTGGGAGGACAACCTGGCGTGGAAGAACGTGAATATCAAGGACATGCTTCCCGACACGACGACGACGATGGAGTTCTATGTGGGTGGCGTCGCGGGTGCATCGTCTGTGGGAGACCTTCACATTGATAGGAGTGGACTTCCCGCCGGTGGCAGCGTCAAACTCAAGATCCCCAGCCGCTATCTGGAGGATTCCACAGTGGTGAACCTGCAGGAGGTCTGGCGGTCGGAGGGCGGGCGCGTTTGCCGAGTGGAGGTCACGTCGAACGACACAGCAGACCTGAATGGCATAAGCCTGAAGCCGGGTGAGAACACCCTGGCCAGGCTAGAGGTCACGCTGCCGGAGGATGCGGTGGATGGAGACGTGTATCCTGTCTTTGTGGAGCAGAGGGTCAACGGAAACCTGACGGGGCGGGTCACGCTGATGGCCAGGACCGTGGGGACCCCGGCCTACATCGCCAACCGCAGAAGCCGGGAGCTCCACCTTCCGAACTGCGAGTGGGTGAAGAAGATGTCGCCGTGGAACAAGATACCGTACGATGATCTCGATGCTGCGCTTCGGCGGGGCTACAATGGCTGCAGGTTCTGTCTGCCCGATTATGACACGGGCTAGATGAGGTTCGAGTTGGTGCTCTGGAGAGGGAGCGAGAAGCGGGCTTGACTCGCCGAGCGAGGGGGTTGCCGATCCCGGCATGCTGTATAGGGACTGACATCGGCAACCCCAAACTCACCAAAGACTAG
>CAYQZG010000238.1:0-4262 GCA_964421785.1 uncultured Anaerolineales bacterium | reverse complement strand
ACCGGCGACCTCTGCGTCCCAAACGCAGCGCGCTAGCCGTCTGCGCCACGCCCCGCCGGATATAGTATACCGCCTTTTAGGATTCCCGTCAAGCTATGGCGCCCAGGAGAGCCGTTGCTGGGTCCAGTTCGGGTAGTTCGGCCCCAGCGAGATCACCTGCCGAGGATCCTCGCCCTCGGGACACATTAGGTAAATGCCCCACGCACCGCCACGGTTAGAGACAAAGGCAATGGCGGAACCATCCGGTGACCAGGCCGGCAGCCCGTCGGACGCCGGGTGGTCCGTCAGTACCTGGAAGCCGCCGCCTACGTTGTACGCATAGATCTCCCAGTTGCCGGTGTGATCGGACATATAGGCCAGCCTGTTGCCGCCGGGCGACCAGCTGAGCGCGACGTCATTGCCGCTCCCGCTGATGCGGGCGGCCGGCTGATCGTCGTCCGGGTTGTCGATGAAGATACCACAGGCCTCGCCGTTATTCGGTTCGCACCCGGTCCAGGCCAGAAGGCCGGTCGGACCCCAGGCCGGCCCCCAGCCCGCGGCGTGTCGCTGCGGTTCCGACAAGCCGTCGGTCGGACCGACCATAATCTGCCAGGCGCCGACGCCATCGCGCACGGCATAGGCCATCCGCCCTCCGTCAGGCGAGAACGTGGGCCAGGCCAGCCCGGCGCCCGCGACCAACGGCTGCGGCGCCGCCTGTAGGGACGGCAAGAGCACCAGGCCCGGCGAAAGGCGATCTCGATAGCCCAGCGCGTCACCGTTCCACATCCAGACCGGCTGATCCGCGTCCGAGGCCATCTGGAGCAAGCGTCCGTCGGCGAAGAGGGCATAGATGTCCCACCCACCGGTCGCCGTATCATAGAGCGGGTACGCCAGTCGCCCGGCGTTGAAGCCCGGCGGCAGCGTAGTCTTGGTGACCGGCCGCGATCCTTCGATCGTCGGCACGGGCGTCGGCGTGGCGTTGCGGCAGATCTCCGCCGCCTCGGCGCGCCGCTCCTCCGTCTCTGCGCTGTTCAGCAAACGCAGCGCCTCGTCGTACTGCTCCACCGCGGGGCACATCTCACCCTGGCTCTCCCAGGCCTCCGCATACCGGACGTGAGCCCGGTAGAGCCGCTGGAAGACGTCCCTGTACTGGGGCGCGGTGCGATAGAGCTCCTCAAAACGCGCGATGCACTCCTCCCAATCGACCCCCCAGTAGCTGAGCGCCTCGACGTACGCCTTCGCCAGACGCCGTTCGGCGCCTGCCTCCTCATCGAGCGGCCGCAGCGCCACCGCCCGGTCGAGGTAGAAGATCCCCAGCTCGAAATCGCCCTCCTCCAGCAGGGCCATCCCGGCCTGGTAGCGACTCTCGAAGAGCATCTCCTCCACCTGCTCCGGTTTGTAGGCAGGGTCGAGTTGACGCAAGGAGGTCAGGGTGGCGGCAGCCTCCTGCCACTGCTCGGCTTCGTAATGGGATGAGGCCTCCTGATACAGCGCATCGGTGATCGGCTCCTCGGGCTTCTTGGTCGGCGTGGGCTCGGCATTCAGCCGCGCCTCAACCTCGAGCAGGCCCTGCTCGGCCCGCGCATGATCGGGGTCGATCTGGAGCACGTACTCGAACTCGGCCCTGGCCACCTGGTAGTTCCCCTCGTCCAGGCGCACGAGCCCCGCCTCGTAGTGCTGCTCCGCCTCCTGTTCGAGCCGCCGGAGCCGCTCCTGCTCCCCGCGGCGGAACCCCAGATAGGCACCCGCACCCACGCTCAGGATCAGGAGGACGAGGAAACCAATGCCCCACAGGAGAAAGGGACGCAGGTGCTGACCAGGCCAGCCCCCTGGCTCGCGCGCAGCGAGGGGACGGGAAGGTTGGGTCTCCTCCACCATCACCCCACACTGGGGGCAAAGGCTGACATGGTCCGGAATCTCATTACCACAATCGGGACAACGCATCGGGTCTCTCTAGGTGAGGCATTATAGGAGCTTTGGCGCCGTTTGTCCAGTGCCATGCCTGCACCAAGGCGCCTTGGGCCTAGTACGCGCGCGAGAGGAGGTGGCGGTTGCCGACGCGCACCGATGTCAACCCGGCCTCGCGGGCGGCGGCCTCCGCCTCCCCGGCGTGACGTACAGAGGTGCGCGGCAGATCGGGGAAGAGAAAGTGCGGCGCGAAGCCCAACAGCACGTAGGGGATGTCCGGGCTCTGCTCGGCGACATACCGTGCGATGCGGCCGACCTCCTCGGCATCGACGTAGCCAGGGACGAGCAGCGTGCTGACCACCAGCGGCGGAGGGTCGGGCCGCTCGCCAAAGCGCGCCGCCGCGCGGGCGACGTTCTCCAGCGTGTACCCGTTGCCGGCCCCGGTGAGCGCGCGGTGGAGCGCGTCGTCATAAGCCTTGAGATCGATCTTCACACAGCCCCCCGTCGCCAGAGCCAGATCGAGCGCCCGGTCCATCAGCGCCGGCCGCGCGGTGCCGTTCGTCTCCCAGCAGACGGCGACCTCCTGCTCGGCCAGGAGACGGCCGGCGGCCAGAGCGTGCCCCATCTGGCTGGCCGGGTCCCCGCCGAAGAAGCAGACGCAGTGCGTCCGCTCGTTCGCCACATCGGCCAGCCCCTGCCCGGACAGGGCGTCGGCCCTGTCAGGATCCACCTCGCGATAGTGGTAGTTCTGGCAGAAGAGACAGTCGACGGTGCACGAGGTGTAGAAGACGGCCAGGTTGTGCTTGCCCCGCTGGGTATGACCGGAGCAGAACGGGTCGGCGACGCAGTTGGTGGGCAGGCCATCGCGGTACCAGTGGAGCAGACCGCGCTCGCGTGTGCCGGCACGATGATGCAGCTCACCGTCGCGCACCTCCCGCAGGCCGCAGAAACCGCGCTCCCCGTCACCGATGACGCAGTCCTGAACGCACAATCCGCAGCGCCGGCCACCCTCCGCACGCGGCGGACGCAGGGGAAGGTCGAACAAGCGGCGTGCACGGGCGTGAGCCTCGTCGGCGACGGCCAGGGCCCCCTCGGGCCGCTCACGGATACATCGCACACAGAGGCCAAGCCATCCCGCGATGAGGGGCGAGCGCTCCCCGCACAGCTGGCAGATTTGCTCGGGCTGCCCCTTAGTCCGCACCACGGGCCACACACTCCAAAAGCCAAGCTCGCAGATGGCGATCAGGGCGTCCTAGGTCAGATAGCCCAGGTAGAAGGCAGCGGTGGAAACACCGTGGCGCTCTCATCCGCCAAGGCCGTGCATGACGACGAAGAGGACAGCTATGACAATAACAATGCCCAGACAACCAAGCCGCAGAACCACCTTGGTCAATCTGAGCAGGGCTCGCAGCACAAATAGCAGACCAACCAGAGCGACACCAACACCGCCCAGGATCAGCAATTGGTTAAAGGTCAGGCCAAGCACGACAACTCCCTCATTACGTGGCTCGTCCGTCAGGGCACGTGACCAGACGGCGCCTCCCCGCTCGTAGTGCCGCACGCAGCAGAGCGGAGTGCGGCGGCCAGGCCAGCGACGACTTGAATGCGCCCTGAGAAGGTGATCAAATGCGGGCGCATGGTACCACGAAAGAGGGGTTTGTAAACTACACCATGGGGTCAATTCTCGCCGAAGATCGAGTCACTCGGCGCATTTTTAGCTCACTGAGTGGCTATTCTTCCAGCCTCCGGGAAGGTTGTCAATCATAAGAGACTCTGCGGACTCACCTAGATCCTTCGCCGCATATGCCACGTCTCATTCCGCAGATCCTGATAGATCTCGAAGGTCTCGTCGGCGCTGAGGCTGCCGGAGCGCGACCGAGCTCGAACGCGGAAGCAATAGCGCTCGACGCTGCCTCGCAGGCCGCGGCGCGCGACGGTCCAGCAGCGCTCCACCGCAGAGACGTCGTAGCGGCGTCCACGCCAGGTGAAGACCTTGGGGAAGTAACCGTGCCGGCGTTCGAGCATATCAATCATCTCATCCCCCCTCAGAAGGCGTCGCAGCCCGGCCGATCCACTGCGCCTCTTCCCTTCCTGCTTCCACTCGAGGCGCCGTGTCACATCAAGCGCGGCGCTCATCGTCATATCGCACCCCCTCCCTGGCGGACGAAGCCCCTCCCACCACCCTGAAATCTCGATCCAGCGGGGCCGACAGCGACGACGGCAGCGCATTCCAGGGCTGATGCGACCGCTGCGGCGCGTTCGCGGGTGAGACCACCACCACCGGCGGGTAGGTGTGCCTGGGCTCGTGGCCCGGACCTCGCTCCTGCATCCGCGACTGACCCGACGTCCGGCCCTCCCCCTGCCGCCGGCTCACC
>CAYQZG010000237.1:2843-4283 GCA_964421785.1 uncultured Anaerolineales bacterium | reverse complement strand
ACGGGTTTTCCGTACCAGCCGTCGAATTCATTCGTCGGCGAGCCCCGCTGCCTACACCCGGATTAAATCTCTAATCTTCATGCAATCCGGAGGAAGCGGTTAAGGGTCGTTGTGAGCACCTGGTTGGAGCAGCTCGATTTGTCTCTTTCCGTCAGTGATGCTAAGATAACGGAACCGGAGCCATACGGGCATCTCGGAACAAACGACCAGAAGGGGGGACACAATGGAACGCCTTAAGCCAGTCTGGCAGGCCTTCAAGGACATCGCCATCGTCTTCTCGTTCGCCGTCAACTTCATCGTGATCGTCACACTGCTACTGATCGGCATGCCGGCTCTTCGACTCGGCCTGGCGCTCAATGCTGGACTCGTGAAGCCCCTGCTGAACGATCTAGACACGGCCTTCGTCGGCCTTGGCGAGTCCACCATCGACACCACCATTCCCATCAGCGAACCCATCCCCATCCGATTCGACCTGCCGCTCGATGAACAGCTGCCCATCAACTTCCAACTGGCCATCGAGCAGGATACGGTCGTCACACTCCAACAGCCGGTGCCGCTCAACAATCTCCCGGCGCAATTCAGGCTGCCCGGCGGCGGGGGAGCCATAAACGGCTCCGTCTCCCTCTCCTTGCCCGCCGGCGTCCGCCTACCCATCTACCTAGACACCGTCGTGCCGGTCAACCAGACGATTCCCGTCCAGCTGACCGTCCCGGTCAGCGAGACCATTCCCATCCAGATGGACGTGCCCGTCACCATAGCGCTGGGAGAAGCAGGACTCGATCCCGCCGTGGAGAAGCTGCGCGGCGTCTTCCAACCCTTGCGCAACCAGATAGAAGAGCTGCCAGACACCATCCAATTTGAACGCCAATGAACCACGAGCCTAACCGTCCGGTGTGTAACTACGAGGGATCAGCCTACCGCACCGAGTTCTGGGGAGAGGGCCGAGCGTACGAGGATGCAGTTGAACGGGTCGCCCTGCAGCACATGCTCCCACCGACGGGCCATCGCCTGATCGACATCGGGGGCGGCTATGGTCGCCTCCTCCCGCTCTACAGCGGCTACGATCAGGTCGTCGTCTTCGACTACGCGCTGTCACAACTACGTCAAGCCCGGGATCGCTGGGGAACAAGCGGCCCCCATGATCGTCCTCGCTACATCTACGTCGCCGGGGATTTCTATGAGCTTCCCTTCGCGCCGGCCAGCTTCGACACGGTCGTTATGGTACGCACCCTCCACCATGCCACCGACGCACCCGCCGTGCTGCGGGGCGTGTCCGAGATCCTAGCACAGCGTGGGACCTTCGTCCTGGAGTTCGCTAACAAGCGAAACCTGAAAGCCATCTTACGCTATCTCGTGGGACGTCAGGATTGGTCGCCCTTTGACCGAGAACCGGTCGAGTTCGTCAAGCTGAATTTCGACTTCCACCCGGCCTGGATCGAA
>CAYQZG010000237.1:0-2833 GCA_964421785.1 uncultured Anaerolineales bacterium | reverse complement strand
CTTCTTTCTCAGGAGAACCTGCGCATTCGGGAGCGACGGGCTGTCTCAACCTTTCGACTGGGCCTGCTCAAAAAGCTTCTGCCCACGGGACTGCTCGTCGCGCTGGATCGATTGTCTCAACCAACGGCAGAGCTGCTTCCACTCTCACCCAGCGTGTTCATCCGCTGTGAGGCGGAGGCCAAGACATCCCGTCAGTCCAAAGCATCACTCTTCCGCTGCACCTCCTGTGGCTCGACCGACCTGGAAGAGCAGACCAAACGGCTATCCTGCGTCACGTGTGGCACGTCCTTTCCCATACAGAACGGCATCTACAACTTCAAAGCGCCGCACGCTGGCGCGCGCGAGATGACGACGCCAACCGCAGAGCAACGACGAGCGTCCAATGGAGAGAACTCGTGAGCGCGAGGGAGAGAGAGCCTCTTTTTGCCGATCTGATCTTCAACGAGGAAGGCGAGCGAGCAGAGATCGTCACCATCGGCAGTGAGCCGTTCTACGCTATCCCAGAGGACGATTTCCTTCGCCACGTCGAAGCGGAGTATATCGACCGCCAGATCGTGAAGCGACTCCAGCATCGCATCAAGGCAATGGGGGATATCGTCACCGATGGGATCATCCAGATGATGGGCGAGGAAACCCTGTTCACCCGTGCTTCCATTGAGAACGCCATCGATCATATGGACCAGATCCTACAACCCGGCGCGGTCGATACTGACCAACTTCGGGCTGCACTCTGGATGGCGGGCTTCCGCGCCATTGTCGACGTCCACGGTGACGTGCTTCGACTTGAGGTTCCCGGCTGGGAAGAACCCTTCGACCTTTGAACTTGTGCGGCTCCAAGAGTTGGTGTATACTCATAATCCAATCAAGATTGTCAGCCATCACTGAGGAGGGGCATACTGATGAAGGTCTCCTGCCTACAAGAAAACTTGGCCGAGGGCCTAAGCATCGTCGGACGAGCGGTGTCGCCCCGCTCCACACTCCCAGTCCTGGGAAATATCCTCTTGGCTACCGACGGTGGCCGCCTTCGACTCTCCGCCACCGACCTTGAGGTAGGCATCAACTGCTGGATCGGGGCAAAGGTCGAGGAGGAGGGCGCAACCACCGTCCCCGCACGGACGCTCATCGACTTGGTCAATGCGCTGCCGCCCGGGCAGGTGGATCTGGAGTTAATCGTGCGCACGCAGACGCTCAATCTCCGCGCTGCTCGCAGCGAAGCAAACATCAAGGGCATTGATGCACAGGAGTTCCCTATCGTCACTGTGCCCAAAGAAGGGTCCACGGGCATCCCTATCGAGCCCGATCTGCTGCGACAGGCGGTCGAACAAGTGGCCTTCGCCGCCGCTACCGATGAAAGCCGCCCTATTCTCACCGGCGTGCTGGCCCAGTTCGAGAACAAGCAACTCACCCTGGCCGCAGCCGACGGCTTCCGGCTCTCCGTCCGCACCGTTGACTTGCCCGATGCCATCTCCAACCCTTTCAGCATCATCATCCCAGCCCAGGCGCTGACTGAGCTCCGCAGGGTAAGCGGTCATCAAGAGGATCCCATCGCCATCCACGTCACCCCGGAGCGCAATCAGGTCATCTTCGAGCTGACGGACGTGGTTCTGGTATCACAGTTGATCGATGGCAACTTCCCCGACTATCACCAAATCATCCCGCGAGAACGGAACACACACACGGTTGTCGACACAGCCCCCTTCCTGAAGGCGTGCAAAATGGCCCAGATCTTCGCCCGGGATGCCGCCAACATCAGCCGCATTCAGATAGAGCCAGGATCAGAGCTCGAGCCTGGGCGCGTGCGAGTCTCTGCCACGTCGGCCGAGACAGGCGAGGACATCAGCGAGATCGACGCCAGCATCGACGGCGAGAGCGTTGAGATCGCCTTCAACGTCAAATACCTGATCGAGGTCCTCTCGGTGACCGACGCTCCTCAGGTAAGCCTGGATACGACCACATCCTCAAGCCCGGGCGTCATCCGTCCAATCGGCGAGGAGAGCTTCACCCACGTCATTATGCCTATGCACCTCGGGCAGTAACGTCCGCAAGCAAGTACCTCAACGCCCTCGGAAAGCTCAATTCCGAGGGCGTTTTGCTGCGGCACAAAAAGGTAGTCTCCCTGCAAGCCACTGTTGGGTCTCCTGAAAGAACCATCTACAGACCCTAAGGGTTTCAGAGAATCAAGGTGGGACTTAATATTGGCTCTCCCGAAAGAAGCTCGCGAACCCGTCCCCAGGTTGAGCAGGCAGTCACCGCCGAGTCGCCCCAAGATGGGGCTCGGGTCGACGCAGTCATCTGATCATCTTTTTGCAGTACAGCCAAGAAAAGCAATGCAATCCGTGCAGCGCCGGCACCACGATTGACCGTAACCAGCATGTCACACAAACTTGCCATTACCAGGCACTCTTGCACATCCCATAGACCTCCACCGCTCAATCAAGCCATCGCGCATGGCAATCGCATATGGCCCCCGTGCGCTCCTAGACCTCGTCTCGGGGTCGTCCTTCGGCGTGTTCGCCTTCTTCCAGGAACCTCCGTCCTGACGGACAGCCTCCGGATGGCGAATCCGCCCGGAGCAGGGGTAGGTAGGGCTGGCAGGCGACTCGCCCCCCCCTGCCACCCAGCGCACTCACGCTCCCCCTCTCCCCTGCTCCCCTGCTCCCTTGTGCCGTGCCTTTTCAGTCTCTTCAGCCGTTTCAGCGGCCTCAGCGGTTCAGACTCGCCCCCCCTGCCACCCAGCACACTCACGCTCCCCCTCTCCCCTGCTCCCCCTCTCCCCTGCTCCCCTGCTCCCCTGCTCCCCTGCTCCCCTGCTCCCCTGCTCCCCTGCTCCCCT
>CAYQZG010000236.1:0-4341 GCA_964421785.1 uncultured Anaerolineales bacterium | reverse complement strand
TCTCACGGCCCAGGGGGAAAGAAGTCGTCGATGTAGTTCAGGTAGCCCGTCCGCCCGCCCCACTTGGTCCACTTCTGAATCGACTTTCGAATGCGCTTGAGGCAATCGACCATCTCTTGGGCCGTGATGGGCTCGATGGGGATCTCGACCGGCTCTCCGTCTTTTTCGAAACCCCCTCCCCGCCCCAGGCGCCATTCCGCCATGCTGTGCATCCCGTCATAGACTTGCTGGGCCAGCGGATCCAGGCGCGCGGTGGGATCCCGTATCTCATTCCCGGCGGCCTCGGCCTTGTAGTGTTTCATCAGGGCGTTCACGGCGGATTCGGCGTGCCAGTCGGCGAGCTCGGGGTGCTTGCGCGCCACCCGAACGATGGCGAACTCCAGGTTCTGCAAGATGTCGAGGTACCGGTCCTCAAAACTTTCCGGTTTCATTATCACTCCCTTGGTCTATGGTAGCGTTCTATTCGGGTTTTCTAGCTCCCATCGTTGGCTCTATTGAAAGAAGTTCGCGAAGCCGTCCCCAGGTCAGCGGGTGGTCACCGCCTATTCGCCCCGAGACGGGGCTCGGAGCACCTTTTTTTGGGTGCGGGCTTGCGTGAAGCGGCTGACAGGTCCACAATCAGAGCAATCTAGCCAAGACGCTGTGAGGTGGGATACGACCCAACGTGGACTGCTCACCATAAGAGCCTACTGCCCTTGTGCGGCGATCTCTTGAATGAGGTGCCGGGCACGCCGCTTCAGTGCTCCGAGTCGCCGCTTGAGGCGGGCCGGCGGATCGCCCTGAATGTCAACGAAGAAAGCGTCCGTGGGGCGCGGGGTCTGGATGTGCGAGTGAGCGTACTTCACCAGGGGTGCCCAGGGATACCCGTGCCGCTTGAGGCCAATGACGGCTCGTCTGTCGAAACCGACCGGATAGGCCTCGTCGCCGAACATCTCAGGTTGCTGCCCCAGCGCCAACTCCACCAGCGCGGCATCGAGCAGCAGCCGCGCCGCCTTGGCTCTCAGCGCACCGCGCTGGGCTTCGTCCAGCCGCTCCTGAGCGCTCTCCATCTGAGCCCATTCACGCTCTACACAAGCCTGTAGATCCTGTTCGGCCGCGGCTATCGCCTCCTCCGTCCACGAACCATCGGGAGCCTTGAGAGCTGCTCGAAGATCGGCCAGGTTGTCCAATCGATGTGGCCGACCGTCGTCACCGATGGTGTAATAGGCGACGCGTGGTAGTGGGGTCTCCACCCTCAGCCGCAGGATACGACCATCGGAATCTGCGCCCTCTGGCAATGCCTCAACTTCCGCTAGCAGGGAATCCAGGAGGGACGAGCCGAAGGTCAGCAACCGCAGCGTGTTCGGATGCGTGTCGAACGCGCCTGGATCGAACGTGACGGCGACGTCCTCGCCGTCGAGCTGGAGCCAGAAGGCGTTCTCCATATGCTCGTGCGGGCCGAAGCGCTCTTGCAGCGTAGGGGACGTGGTCAACTCGGCGCCAAGCTCGCTCAGCGTAACCGGTGTTTCTGCAGGCCGTCCGGCTTCTGCTTGCTCTGCCCAGGCGCTCAGGTCAAACTCGTCCTGCCGATCGTCCAGACGAGCTTCGATGCGCCGCAATTCCTCCCGCAGCGCCTCAGGCCGCTCAGCAAGAGGCGTCATCGAGAGGGACTTGATGGCGCGCTCGACCTGGGCCAGGATGGGCTGCAGCGGCCCCACTACGTCCTCGAACCAGTTGATGCGCTTGGATAGCGCCTGGTAGACCTGCGCCTCGACTGTGTCCTCGTAGAAGTAGTTCCAGATCCATACCGTATCGTATCGCTGCCCGATGCGGTCTATCCTTCCGATACGCTGCTCGACCCGCATGGGGTTCCACGGCACGTCATAGTTGATCAGTGCGCCACAGGTCTGCAGGTTAAGCCCCTCGCTGGCTGCCTCTGTGCAGAGGAGGACCTTGATCTCCTCGCCCTGGCGGAAGGCGTTCTTGATCTCCTCCTTCTTCACCGGGATCCAGGTGACGCCATCCCAGCGCTCGCCGCCCCGCCCGCTGTAGCACGCCACCTGGCTGCCATAGGTCTGGCGCAGTTGCTCACGGAGGAAGTCCATCGTGTCGGTGTAGTGGGTGAAGACGAGCACCGTATCGCGCTCGCGGAATGCCTGACTCAAGTCACGTCGTAGCTGTTCGACCTTGGAATCCTGCTCCCCCAACATCCTGAGCTGGTGCAGGAAGTCCTCGACGTACGCGATCTCATCTTTGAACAAAGCTCGATCCGCCAGGTCGAGCTCGTCGGCGTCCTGTTGTAGGGCATCCTGCTCGAGATCATCCTCGTCCAGGCCGAGCCCGGCCTTACCCCGCAGGTAGTCGAGACGCCTCTCCAGGCTGCGCTGGATGGCGTAGAAGCTACTGGTCAGACGGCGTCGATAGACCGTCATCACGAAGCCCAGCCCCTTCCGCTCGTCCTCGTACTTGCGGTAGAACTGGCTGATGTACTCCTCGATGCGCGTGTAGAGCTCGCTTTCGTCCTCACGCATGGGAATCCAGGTCGGGCGGGGATCTCGATTGGGCACCCTGTCCGACAGCAGGCCCTCCTCCACGTAGCGGCGCAGCAGGTCGCGCGTGTTGCGGAAGGTGAGCCGCCGCAGGGGCGTATGCTCTTTGACCATCTGGACGGCCACCTGTCGCGCCTTGGCCGGCAGTTGGCGCATCGTTGCCTTGGGATGTCCATCGCTGGGCAGCGCGCGCACCCGCTGCCAGTCGACCACGCCGAGCTCCCGACGCGCTCTCTCCGCGAACTGGGGCTTCAGGCTGTCATCGCGCAGCTCCAGCTCGGTCCGGAGCATGCGAAAGACGAAGCGCCAATCGGTATCGTCAAAGGGGCGACGGAGTTGATCGTAGAAGCGCAGGAAGTATCGCCCGTCGACCGCCCAATCGTCGCTCAGGCCCAACAGGTTCAGCAGGTCCCAGACCTCGATGGGATGCACCTGCATCGGCGTGGCCGTCATCAGGATCAGGCCGCGCGTGCGGGACTGGAGAGCGTTGAGCAATTCCAGCATACGATTGGGCCGATAGCGGTCCAGATTCAGGAAATCCTTGCGACGGGCGTGGTGCGCCTCATCGACGATCACCAGGTCCCAGGGACGGGCATCGAGCAGCGTCTCCCGCCGGGAGACGCGCTTCACCAATTGGCTCGAGACGAGCGCCAGCTCGACGTCGTCCCATGGATTGGCCGTGCTGGGTGTCCGCTTCTCTGCCGTCGGGACGACGGCGCTCCACGGGCAGAAGGTGGAGCCATCGTAGATGGGCACGTTGAGGGCGAACTTCTCGTAGAGCTCCTCCTGCCACTGGCGGAGGACCGACTTGGGGGCCAGAATCAAGGCGCGCTGCACCACACCGCTCAGCCATAGCTGCCGGAGCACGAGACCCGCTTCGATGGTCTTGCCCAAGCCGACCTCGTCCGCCAGGAGATGACGGGCGGGAAAGCCCTCGACCAGTCGGCGGGCGACGGTCTGCTGGTGCGGCCAGGGCGTGAGCGTGCAGGTGGCGGCGCCCAGCCCGGACGCGCCGACGAGATAGGGCGCGTCACGGAAAAACTGGCAGACGATTCGCTCGCGCTCCAGGGCCGGTGCCAGCGCCATCTCGACGCCCGGCTCGCTGACCGACGGCTCCTCGCGTTCCAGAGGGTCGTGCGTCGGGGCCTGAGACGGCGTGTAGCGCAGGAGCTTCTGACGGGCGGCCTTGGGGATGGGGAGCGAGATCCAGTCCGGTTCGCGCTGCTCCCATAGACGCTGGAAGCGCCCCACGGGCTCGGCGACGTAGATTTTGCCCTCACCCCAGGAGGTGAAGACCACGAATTGCTCGTAGTTGCGCTTCCAGGCAGTCTCCGACTCGTTGACGCTGCCGCTGAAGGCAAGCTGATTACCCTGGGCGTCGGTGAAGATACCGACCTTCGGATGGAAGTAGTCCAGGGTCTCAGAGGCAGGCAAGGGGAGCCCGTCCTTGCCCTTGGGCAGCACGACGCGGATGGTCAGCGTGCCTCTGGCTACCATCCAGGCCAGGGCGGCGAGCCGGTCGCGCATCAACTGGTCAGTTAGCGCTTGGGGATCGGGAAGCGCGGCGTCAAACCGGTCGGCGATGGCCTCGTGCAAGTCCTCTCCGTCACGGATGGCCTCCACGTCCTTTGGTGAGAGCTGGGCGCCCACCAGCAGGCGCATCTGGCCGCCGTTGGCGATCAGGTGGGCGATGCCCGCCGCGGCGACGGCCAGCGCGCCGGAGGTGAAGAAGCCCGTCATGCGGTCGTAACGGACGCTGGCTTTGAGGGCCGGGATGTAGAAGTCGTGCAGACGATCGTCGGAGGGGCCGTAG
>CAYQZG010000235.1:0-4348 GCA_964421785.1 uncultured Anaerolineales bacterium | reverse complement strand
GTCGTCGCCATCACCGCCGTCCTGCCTGTCGTCGCCATCACCGCCGTACTGCCTGTCCCAGCCAGCGCCGCCGTACTGCTCGTCGTTGCCATCACCACCGGACTGGTAGTCGTGGCCATCACCGCCGTACTGCCAGTCGTGGCCATCACCGCCGACCTGCCAGTCGTCGCCGGCATCGCCGTACTGCCAGTCGTGGCCAGCGCCGCCGGTTTGTACATCGTCGCCATCACCGCCGTACATCCGGTCACCGAATTCGCTCCCGGTCATTACGTCGTTCCCGCCTCCCCCATGCATTTCGACGTTCCCGTTGGAGAGGTTGGGGAAAGCCTCACGAGTAACACCGCTCAAGTCTATGGTATTGTCCCCCGGCCCGCCGTCAATGAAGATCTCTGTGATCTGATCACACAGCACCGAGCCGCCCGTGCCCGGAGGATTTCCGTTGACCTTCACCAGGTTGAGTTCGCATGTGATCGTAATATCGTCATCGGCGTCACTGATAACCGTAAGCACGCCGTTCTCGTCCACGGAGGACGTCACGGTCGCCAGCACGGCCTGGGGGATCGTCAGGCTGCAGATCAGGGCGAGCAAAAGTGCCGCTCTGCGCCAGATCCGTCTCTTGAGTGCGTTCTTCCTGTTCATGATTGCTTCCTTAACTTGTGATCTCTCCCTTATCTTTCGGGAAGGATACCACCGGCAGGCAGCCAGGTGTACCAAACGGGCTCACTCCCTTGCCTCTGCTGCCCTCTTGCCCCCTTGCTCCTCTGCCTCCCCTCCCCCTGTCTCCTCCTCTCCCTGCCTCCCTTGCCCCTCCGCTCCCATCTGGGCCTCCAGGAACGCGGTCAACGCCGCCAGGTCCCCAAAGCCGACGCGACGCCGGGCGTGGGTATCCTCCAGGCTGAAGCGCCACACGGCGGGGCATTCGGGCGACGCCGGGCGCTCCTGCCACAGGCGCAGGATGTAGGCGCGATAGGTGAGGTGCTCGCGTGATGGGTTCATAGGTAGAGTGGCTTTCCTCCGGTCAGCGGATTGAGTATAATAAGCATACCATACAGACGTTCCTAAATCGTTCCCCGAGGTGTTATGTCCGACGCGCTAACGTTCCGACTCCTGGGCGGTCTGACCATCAGCCGGGCCGGCGAGCCGGTGTCTGGCTTCCACTCCCGCAAGGAGCGGGCGCTGCTCTGCTACCTGGCCGTCACCGCCCGGCGGCACCACCGCCCTTTTCTGGCCGGTCTCTTCTGGGGCGACCTGCCCGAGAGCCGGGCCTTGGCCAACCTGCGGCGCGCTCTCAGTCATCTGCGCGGCGTGGCCGGGGATCACCTGCTCATCACTCGCCGGACGGCTGCTTTCGATGGCGACAGCGCCTACTGGCTGGATGTGGAGGCATTCGACGCGCTGGCCGCTCGATCGCGAGATCCGGTGGCCCTGCGCGACGCAGTGAAGCTCTATCGGGGTGACTTCCTGGCCGGCTTCTACGTCGAGGGGTGTCCTACCTTCGAGGAATGGGTGCTGGGGGAGCAGGAGAGGCTGCGAGGCCTGGCGACGGAGGCGCTGCGCGCGCTGGTTGGTCTGCATCGAGCTCGTGGGGAGTACCCGACGGCCATTGCGTACGCCCGACAGCTATTGACGCTGGATCCCTGGCGGGAGGAGGCACATCGCGAGTTGATGCGTCTTCTGGCGCTGGACGGACAGCGGAGCGCGGCGTTGGCGCAGTACGAGGCGTGCCGCCGGCTGTTGGAGCTGGAGCTGGGGCTGAAGCCTCTGGAGGAGACTACGGCGCTGCGGGATCGACTGATGAGCTGGGAGGGCGGTGGACTGGCCGTTGGGGACACCGAGCAACCAGGTCACCAAATCACCGACCTGCCGTTCACTGGGAGAGGCGAGCAGCACGCCGCGCTGGTTGCGTCCTGGCAGGCGTTGCGCCTTGGCACCGGCCGGCTAACGCTGGTCGAGGGGGAGGTCGGGGTGGGGAAGACCCGGCTCGTCGAGGAGGTAGCCCGCTATGCCGAAGCGGAAGGCGCGACAGTGCTGCGCGGGCGCTGCCACGAGTTCGGCAGTGCTGTCCCTTACCAGCCGATCGCCGAGGCGTTACGGGGGGCGCTTCGTGACAGGGAGACGGAGAGACATAGAGATGCTCTCTCTCCCTCTCTCCCCCTCTCCCTCTCTCCAGTCTGGCTCTCCGAGCTCTCCCGCCTGCTGCCCGAGTTGCGACAACTGCCCCCTGGCCTTTCGGAGCCGGCGCAGGCGCCAGGCGAGGCCGCTCGCCAGCGCCTGTTCGAGGCCGTGGCCCGCTTTCTGGAGCAGGTGGCAAGTCATGCTTCTTGCCTCCTGTTTCTCGATGATCTGCACTGGGCCGACCAGTCCACCCTCGACCTCCTCCACTATCTGGTGCGCCAGCCGATCAATGCAGCGCTGTGGGTGGTGGGCACCTACCGCCCGGAGGAGGTGAGCCTAAGCCACGGACTGGTCCGCTTGAGGCAGGGACTGAGACGCGATCGACTGGTGGATCTACTGGCCCTGGAGCCTCTACCGTCCGAGGCGGTGGTGGAGATCGCCCGATCACTGGTTGGTGAAGAGACGGGAGCCTCCTTCGGTGACTTCCTCTATCGTGAGAGTGAGGGGAATCCCTTCATCCTGACCGAGGTGGTCAGCGATCTCCAGGAGCAGGGTGCACTGGGTCGAAGCGGTGACGGAGACACCTCCCCCCCTCTGGGGGGGACTGAGGGGGGGGAGCCCTGGCGGTGGAGCGGCCCGCCAGCAGCGGAGGTGCTGCCGGTCGGCGTGCGGGAGGTGGTCCTGCAGAGGGTGGGACGGCTGAGAGAAGCAGCGCAGCGGCTGCTCTCGCTGGCGGCCGTCGTTGGGAGGCAGTTCGATCTCCCTCTTCTGCAGGCGGCAGCGCGCCGGGACGCGGACGGGGTGGAGGATAGCCTTCGCGAGTGGCTATCCCGCCGCCTGGTGCAACCGGATCCGACCTCCAACCCTCGATTTCCGTTCTCCGATCTCCAATCTCCACTCTCCATGTCCGGGTACGACTTCTCCCACGACAAGATCCGGGCCGTGATCTACGACGCCATCCAGGATACGCGGCGCCGGTCGCTGCACCGGCGGGTGGCCGAGGCGCTGGAGCGGCGTCCTGACGAGGAGGCCGGGCTGCTGGCCCATCATTGGGAGGAGGCCGGGTTGCCGGGGAAGGCAGTGGCGTATCACCTGCGCGCCGGCGATCAAGCTCGCCTGGTCTACGCCCATCAGGAGGCCGTCGATCATTACGAACGCGCGTTGGTCACCCTGAAGGAGCGAGGAGCGTACCGGCGGGCGGCCCGCACGCTGATGAAACTCGGCCTGACCTACCATCACGCTTTCGAGTTCCGGCGGGCGCACCGCGCTTACGATGAAGCCTTCTCCTTGTGGCAGCGGCCGAGTGGGGCGCATGCGGCGCACCGACTGTCGCCTGCCCCCCACGCCCTACGAGCGCGTTGGCTCGAACCGACCACGCTGGATCCGACGATGTCACCGGACAGCCACACCGACCTCCTCCTGACCAATCTCTTCAGCGGCCTGGTGGCGTTGAGCCCGGAGCTGGACGTGGTGCCCGACGTGGCCCGGGCCTGGGAGGTCTCCGAGGGGGGGCGTCGTTTCGTCTTCCACCTGCGGGAGGGCATCGAATGGAGCGATGGGCGAGCGGTGACGGCCGGCGATTTCGAGTACGCCTGGAAGCGAGCCCTGGATCCGGGCAGCGGATCGCCATCGGCGGATTTTCTGCACGATCTAAGGGGGGCACGAGTTTTCCACCGCGGAGAGGGCAGGAGGGACGAGGTTGGGGTACGCGCCACCGACGAACTGACGCTGGTGGTGGCGTTGGAGGGGCCGGTCGGCTATTTCCCCCAGCTTTTGACCAACGCCGCCTATTTCCCCGTGCCGCGGCACGTGGTGGAGGCGCGCGGCAACGGTTGGACGGAGGATGGGGTCTTCGTCAGCAATGGGCCTTTCCGGTTGGAGGCCTGGAGGCGGGGTGAGTTGGTGGTCCTGTCGCGGAATCCCACCTATCACGGCCGCTTCCGGGGCAACGTGGAGCGGGTGCAGCTCTTCCCGCTCACAGACTGGGCCGGCAGGCTGGAGATGTATGAGGCCGATGGTCTGGACGTCCTGGGCATAGCCTTCTTCCCTATGGGAGAGCGGGAAAGAGCCCGGCAACGGCATGCCGGGGAGTACGTCTCTGGGCCGGGGCTGAAGACCTACTACGTGGCCTTCGACGTGAGCCGGTACCCCTTCGATGACGTGCGGGTACGCCGGGCGTTCGCCATGGCCACGGACCGAGAGACGTTGGCGGACGCGGTGTTGCGAGGGTACG
>CAYQZG010000234.1:0-4381 GCA_964421785.1 uncultured Anaerolineales bacterium | reverse complement strand
AGGGCACCTCACACCTCACGTTTCACGCATCACGCATCACGTTTCACGCATCACGTTTCACACTCGCGGCCCTGGGCTTCCTCGCAGGAAGCCTCCCCTGGTGGTTAGGCAATCTCCACCAGGTGAACGCTGGTGTGACCGAGTTGCTGGGCACGGCAGTTCGGAGCACGGCTACAGCCAGCGGTTTTCTCGGCAACACCGTCTCACGGATCTTCAACTTCGTCGTCCTCGGCTTGCCCGCGCTCTTTGGGCTTCGCTTCCCATGGAGCGCTGTGGGACCGCCGCTCTGGTTGGGCGTGCCCGCCCTGGCGCTCTATCTGGGTGCGCTGGGCTACGCAGCCCGGCGATGCAGGACATCCCGCTCTGACTATGCGCTGCTCTGGGGCATCTGGGGCACACTCTTCCTCGGATTCGTGCTGACGCCCTTTGGCGGCGATCCATCGGGGCGCTACTTCCTGCCCCTCTACCTGCCGCTGTCCATCTTCACCGCCGACGCGCTAACGGCGCTTCACGTGCGCATCCGGCGTTGGGCCTGGATCCTTCTGGCGCTCGTTCTGGCCTTCAACCTGGTGGGGACCGCTCAAGCTGCACTCGACAACCCACCCGGCATCACCACGCAGTTCGACCCCATCAGTCAAGTGGATCACCACGCTTACGAGGATTTGATGGGCTTTCTGCGCGCGCACGACGGCACGCGCGGCTACACCAACTACTGGATAGCCTACCCGCTGGCCTTCCTTTCGGACGAGGAGATCGTCCTGGTGCCGCGTTTGCCCTACAAGGCCGACATGCGGTATACTCCCCGTGACGATCGCTACGCGCCTTACGGCGAGATCGTGGAGGCTAGCACTGCATGGGTTTACGTGACGAGCAATCATCCGACGCTGGACAAGCTTCTGCGCGAGCAGTTCAAGGACCTTGGCGTGAGTTTTCGAGAGAAGCAGATCAGCTCGTACCACATCTTCTACGCCCTCTCGCGCAAGGTGAGGCCAGAGGAGGTGTTTAGAAAACCCGCCATTGGCCCCGAGGAATGACATGTCGAAAGAGCATCGCAACCGGGACGGCACTCGTCTGAGCCACGCTCGGCCTGGCGTGCCTACCCACAAACGCCTGCGGCTCCGGCTAGACACGCACCGATTGGCGACCGCCATCCTCTTCGTGGCCGTCTTCACCATGGCCGCGCGACCGCCGGCCGCCGCCGACACCTGGTGGCATCTGCAGGCCGGGCGCATCACCCTCGAACAAGGCCACATCCTCCAGAGGGACCTCTTCTCGCACACCCGCTACGGCTCCCCCTGGGTCAACCACAGCTGGCTCAGTCAGGTGATCCTCTACTGGCTCTTCGACCGCTTCTCCTACGCCGGGCTGGCGCTCTGTATGGCCGTGCTGGTGACCGCCGCCTTCGCTTTCGTCCATCGGCAGATGGAGGGCGGTGTCTTCACCCGGGCCTTCATCCTCGTGGCAGCAGCAGCGACGTCGGCCGTGATCTGGTCCGCCCGTCCGCAGCTTTTCTCGTTTCTGCTGACCGCCGTGGTGGCCTACGTGCTTTATCTCTTCAAGTGGCAGGGCGTAAACCGCCTGTGGCTGCTGCCGCCGTTGTTCGTCCTCTGGGTCAACCTCCACGCCGGCTACGCCCTGGGCTTCATGGTTCTGGCGGCCTTCGTGGCGGGGGAGATATTCAACCGTCTATTGGAACCCCTGATACCGGCTGACGATCCAATCGTCGACTGGCAAGGCATCGCATGGGTCACGGGAATCGCACTTCTTTCAGCCCTGTTTCTGATCATCAACCCCAACACCACCCGGATGTGGACGTACTACCTGGATACGGTGCGTATCGACGTCCTGCAGGACTTCATCCAGGAATGGCGTTCGCCGGATTTCCACCTCATTCGCCTGCAGCCCTTCATCTGGCTGCTGCTGGCGACGATGGCCGCTATGGGGCTTTCTAATCGGCGGGTCGACGGGACAGACCTGGCCCTGGTAGGCGGGTTCGCCTACGCCGGCCTGTTGGCGACACGCAACGTAGCACCCTTTGCTCTGGTGGCAGCACCGGCCCTGAGCAGACACGTCGCAGCAATAGGGTCGAAGCTATGGCAGCCGAGGAGAGGGGTCCGGAAGCCTATGACGCCAGCCCAGGCCGCGATCAACTGGGCCCTGCTGGCTCTGGTCGTCGCGCTGGCAGCGGTCAAGATCCGGCAGCCCCTGCGACCGGCGTTCAACGAGGCGCTCCAGCGGGAGCGCCTGCCGGTGGGTGCCGTCGAGTGGATCGAAGAGCATCAGCCTGAGGGAAAGATGTTCAACCACTACAACTGGGGCGGCTACCTGATCTGGCGGCTATGGCCGGACTACCGAGTCTTCGTGGACGGACGGACCGATCTATACGGGAACGATCTGCTGCGCCAGTATCTGAACACCCAGCTTGGAAAGCCCGGCTTCGAGGAAACCCTTGAGAGTCACGACGTCGGCCTCATCGTGATGCCCCGCGACAGCATGTTGGTCATGCAACTGGGCCGCTCGGAGGGTTGGGAGAGAGTCCACAGCGACGATACGGCGACGATCTGGCTCCAGAAGAGGGATAGACCATGAGCAAACGAGAGGCCCACCGGTGGGCCATCATCGGCCTCACGCTGGTGGCTGCCGCTCTACGGTTGACAAACCTGGAGGCGCAGAGTCTGTGGGTGGACGAGGGGATCACGTACGTGAGGACGGCGCTGCCCTGGCATACGGTGGTCTCCCAGTTACTCCTAGACCTGAAACAGACGCCGTTGTACTACGGGCTGCTGAGACTCTGGACCGGATTGGCCGGGAGTTCATCTTTTGCGCTTCGTTTTCCATCCGCCTTGGCGGCGACGTTCACTGTGCCGACGATCTACGTCTTGGGCAGGCGCGCCGACGGTCGGTGCACGGGTCTGCTAGCAGCCGCCATGTTGGCGTTCAATCCCTATCACCTGTGGTACGCCCAGGAGGCCAGGATGTACGCGCTGAGCATCCTCGCCTCCGCGGGCATGCTGATCGCTTTCATACAGGCCCTCAAACGCCCCGGTCTATACTGGTGGGCGACGCTGGCGCTCATCAGCAGCCTGGCCTACCTGACCCACTTCTTCACCTGGACGCTGGCGGCAGCCCAGTTTGTCGTGATCCTGGCGGATTTTCGCCGGCTCTATCCCCGTTTCCGACGCTGGGTTGTAGCGCAGGCAGTCGCAGCTCTGCCCACCGCAGCGTGGGTGATGAGCGCGCTGATCAAGCGAGGGACCACAGGGCTCGGAGGTGCCTGGATTCCTCGGCCGAGCCTGCTAGCACCGCTGTACACGTTCTTCAACTACAGCCTCGGGTACGAAACAGATCCCTCGCCGGCGCTCCTATTGGGATGGGCGCTGTTTCTAGGGGCGTTCGCCCTGGCGTTTGGATACCGGGCACAGAAGCGGTGGCGGCAGACACTGCTGGCCTGGATCGCCGTCCCGGTCACGACGACGTACGTCATATCCTTGCGCCGGCCCTATTACGTGGACCGGTACCTGAGCATCGTACTGCCCAGCTTCCTCATCTGGATCTCTCTCGGGGTGAGGGCCCTGCCACGTCGCTGGCGCCCCGTCGCAAGCGCCGTCCTGTTAGCGGCGACCGCCTGCGCGGGACTCGGGGTTCTGCTTGGCGTCCGCTATCAGAAGGAGGACTGGAGATCGGCTATCTCGCAGATCCGTCATAGGGCGCATCCAGGCGATCAGGTGCTCGTGGCCAATCCGGAGGACTTGGCGGTCTCCCACTACTACATGCAGGACGCACTGCCGATAGAAGCAGGGTTGCCGAAGAAGCCGTTGGAGGGGCGAAGCTGGTTCCTCTATCGCGTACCGACCGAGTCCAACCACTTGCTCGGTGAGCCGACAGATTTCTCCTTCTATGAAGAGGCCGATCCGGAGGTGCGCGCGTGGATCGAGAGACACGCCGACCAGCTGAGCGCCCGGTGGAACTACTCGGGCCTTGCTCTGTTCCTGCTCGACGGCGAATGAAGCTATGAGGATGGCCCCCCCATGAAATGATCCTGGCAGTCCTCTGGCATTCCGCTTCAGCCCGCCGTTCTTCCGATTGCTCAATGTCGCCCAAACCGACCAGACGCGATGAGTTTGTCACCCGACCACCGTCTCCATCCCGACCTTTTTATGGTACTGGTGACCCTCCAGCCGCAAACAGGCCACCCACATAGCTTGTGATGACGTGCAAGAGGAGTAAGCGCTGAGATGGAGACTATCCAGCGAACCGAAAACTGATTGAAGCTAGCATGACCGAGCAAAGGGTAGTACTAAAGTCGCATTGGCAGCCCCTCTGGCTTCTGGTATGATACCTGTGAGTGTACGAGGCATTCAAACAGACGCCGCTTTAGCGT
>CAYQZG010000233.1:0-4381 GCA_964421785.1 uncultured Anaerolineales bacterium | reverse complement strand
GCGAGACATCGGCTCCATCGGGGATCAGGCTTCGGACGTAGGCCAGCAGCGCCCGCTGTTTGTAGGCAGAACTGTGTCCCCGTGCGCCTTTCACCCAGTATCTTGCTGTTGGTGGTTGCCATGCCGGGAATCCTCTCGGCGATGCGCCGCAGAATACATGCTGGCTCACTTGGTGTCAAAGAATGATCTAGGGGTGATTACCCACATCTCACCGCAGAGACGCCGAGAGCGCAGAGAAAGGAAGGGAATAGCCCCAAGCGCTGCGCGCTCCGCGCCTCTGCGGTGGAAGAACTGGCTGACCCGCACGCTTGTCGGCACATGTGGGCAATCACCAGGAGACGCCTTCTTGACATCCCCCCCGATGCGCACCTATAATGGCCGCGTCTCGCCTGTCCACGCCTCTTTCCCGCGCCACCTGCGATAGAACGGCGCTGTGATGCCCGCGACGGGACCAGGTCGGCAGGGAACGAGTCGAAGGCGACCGATTCCATACCGACAAGGAGGTCACCGACGATGAAAACCTATCGTATCCTCACGTCACTTCTGCTCGGCCTGGGCGTGACCCTGGGCGTCCTGTGGCTGCTGGTCGGCGGGTCGACCCTGCCGGTTTCAGCGGCTTCATTCACCGTCAGCACCACGGCCGACAGCGGCGCTGGCTCACTTCGGGAGGCCATCATTTCTGCCAACAGTGACGCCAGCCACGACACCATTGACTTCGACGTCACCGGGGTCATCACGCTGGAAAGCCCGCTGCCGGCCATCGCCGAAACCCTGACCATCACCGGGCCGGGCGCGGCCCAGTTGGCGGTGAGCGGGGACGGTCAATACCGGGTGTTCGAGATCAACAGCGGCGTCACGGTGACCATCACGGGGCTGACGGTGCGAGATGGCGAGGCCTTCAACGGCGGCGGCATTCGGAGCGCGGGTGACTTGCACCTGGAGAGCGTGGGCGTCATCAGTAACTTGGCCCGGAACGGCGGCGGGGTCTACGTCGAGTCAGGCGGTGCGACCCTGAGCGGGACGGAAGTGGTCAGCAACTCGGCGTACGACGACGGCGGCGGGGTGTACGTCGACGAGGGCAGCGCGACGCTGGAGGTGAGCGCCGGCAGGATCGAGCGCAACTCGGCGGAGTGGGACGGCGGCGGGGTGTACGTCGACGAGGGCAGCGCGACGCTGACGGGGGTCCAGGTGATCAGCAACTCGGCGGACAGATACGGCGGCGGGGTGCACGTTTCCTCGAGTAGCGCGACGCTGGAGGTGAGCGGCGGGAGGGTCGAGGGCAACTCGGCGGCCTGGGAAGGCGGCGGGGTGTTCATCGCCTCGGCTAGCGCGACGCTGACCGGCACGGAGGTGACCGACAACTGGGGTGGGTACAACGGCGGTGGGATGTACGTCGATGAGGGTAGCGCGACGCTGACGGGGACGGAGGTGGTCAGCAACACGGCTGGGGACGAGGGCGGCGGGGTGCACGTTTCCGCAAGCAGCGCGACGCTGGACGTGAGCGGAGGCAGGATCGACGGCAACGAAGCGGGGGCAGACGGCGGCGGAGTGTACGTCGAGTCAGGCATCGCGATGCTGACAGGTACGGAGGTGGTCAGCAACGCGGCCCGGAACGGCGGCGGGGTGTGCGTTTGGGACGGTAATGCGACGCTGAGTGGCGGCGGGGTCGAGGGCAACTCGGCGGCATGGGAAGGCGGCGGGGTGTACGTCGCAGGGGGCAGCGCGACGCTGAGTGGGACGCAGGTGATCAGCAACTCGGCGGCCTGGAACGGCGGCGGGGTGTGCGTTTGGGACGGTAATGCGACGCTAAGTGGCGGCAGGGTCGGGGGCAACTCGGCCGATTACGGCGGCGGAGTCTACGTCCAAGACGGCAGTGCGACGCTGCGCGGCACGCACGTGATCAGCAACTCGGCGGACGCGGGCGGCGGGACGTACGTCGACCATGGCATCGCGACGCTGGACGTGACCGGCGGCAGCATCGGGGCCAACTCGGCCAGTTCGCATGGCGGCGGGGTCTACGTCGACGAGGGGAGCGCGACGCTGAGCAGGACGCACGTGATCAGCAACGTGGCCCGGTTGAGCGGCTGTGGGCTCTACCTCGCCTCCAGCGGCGCCATCACCGCCACCGATGGTTGCATTGTCTATAACTCGGCCCCTGACCTGTCCATCGACAAGTCTGCGCCCGCTGCGGCCGGGCCCGGCGATCCCGTCACCTACACCCTGGCCTTCTCCAACACCGGCATCCTGGCGGTCGACAACGCCGGCGGGGGCACGCTCAACGCCGCCGACAATTGGTGGGGTGCAGCGGACGGCCCGTCGGGCGCCGGGTCGGGCAGCGGAGATTCGGTTAGCGCGGGTGTGGACTTCACCAGCGTCAAGGCGAGCGCGCCGACTGGCTGTCCCGCACTTGCCAGCAGCATCTTCACGGCCACGGGTGTGACCATCACCGATGTCGTCCCCGTCAGCGTGACGAACACCAGCGTCGTCAGCGCCGCCGACGCCGCCATCCACCAGCAGGCGGGCACCCGCTACGTCTGGGACGTGGGCGACCTGAGCTGGCGCGAGGGCGGGGTGATCACTATCACCGGTGTGCTCAGCGATCCGTTGGCTGCTGACACCTTCATCAACACCGCCGTCGTCGCCGCCGACAACGACCGCAAGCCTGGGAACGACGAGAGCAGCGCGGCCGTCACCGTGAGCGGCGCCATCGTCATCAGGAAGCTCACCGATCCGGCCGGCGGGGGAGGCTTCGCCTTCACCACCGACATCACCGGCGGGCCGAGCCCCTTCGCCCTCGATCACGGGCAGAGCCGGACCTTCGACGGCATCACTGCCGGCACCTACAGGGTGACGGAGACGGATCCCAGGACGCTGTCGGGATCGCCAGCGCTCAGCGACGTGGTCTGTGTGGAGACGGGGACCCAAGACTCCTCCGGCAGCGTGAGCACCAGGAGGGCCACCATCAACCTGGAGGGCGGCGAGACGGTCACATGCACGTTCACCAACGCCTTCGACGTCGACGGGGACGGGGTGTCCAACGACGTCGAGGACGGCGCGCCCAACGGCGGGGATGGCGACGGTGACGGCATGCTCGATCGCGTGCAGGGCGACGTGGCGTCGCTGCCCAACGCCGAGGACGGGCGGTACGTGACGCTGGAGGCAGGGGCCGGGAGCTTCACCGACGTCGAGGCGGTGGGGAACCCGTCGCCCGACGACGCGCCACCGGTGGCTTTTCCCTACGGCTTCTTCAGCTTCGCCATCAGCGGCGTCAATCCCGGGGCCCAGGTGGTGGTCACGATGACGCTGCCAGAGGAGGTGCCTGCCACGACCGAGTACTGGCGGCACGGTCCGACGCCCGACGATGGGAGCGACCATTGGTACCAGCTCCCGCTGGGGGACAACGACGGGGACGATGTGCTGACCATGGCGCTGACCGACGGCGGGCTGGGGGACGACGATCTGCAGGAGAACGGCGTCATCCAGGACCCGGGTGGCCCGGGGCAGCCTTATCCCGTCGGCGGGGTGACCAGGCCCGCGAGCGGGGCGGCGCTGCTGGCCCTTGGGCGAGGGCCGTGGCTGGCGTTGACCGCGCTGGCGGGTGTGCTGCTGGCGGGTGCGTGGATGGCGAGGTGGCGCCGCGTAGCGTGAATGGGTAAGGCGCCGGGGCGAGCTGGCGAGGGCGCGCCGCCGTGGAAGGGGCGGCGCTGGGCGGTGGTGGCGAAGCCCAGACGGCGCTCAGAGCAAGTGAAGAGCTCAGGCTAGACGTGTGAAGTGGCACCTAGCTACCTGACACTTTGACATAGAAAAAGGTTGACCGACTTCACCATTCCGAGTAGAGTTGAGTTGGACAAAACAACCTACAAGGAGGTGGATGATGTCGGTCAACCGAACATATGTTACTTGGCTCAAGCAAATTCGGCAACTGCACCCGGGAGAGCGGATCACGCGTTTGCGCAACTTTGCCCATATGGCAGCTGGTATCTTTCAGAGTCGATCGGTCCATCTGCGGCGCATCGCCGAGAGGATTCCCGGCATGGCAACCACCAACAGCAAGATACGACGATTGAGTCGCTTTCTGAACAACCCTGCCATTCGGGTGCGCAAATGGTATGCCCCCGTGGCTCGCCGTCTCTTGAACGACGCTGCAAGTCGCGGCCTGACCATTCGACTGATTGTGGATGGCACCAAGGTTGGCTTTGAGCATCAGCTGTTGATGGTGGCCATAGCCTACCGCCGAAGAGCCATCCCTCTCGCTTGGACGTGGGTGAAAGGCGCACGGGGACACAGTTCTTCCTACAAACAACGGGCGCTGCTGGCCTACGTCCAAAGCCTGATCCCCGATGGAGCCGATGTCTCGCTGGTCGGTGACAGCGAATTCGGC
>CAYQZG010000232.1:0-4404 GCA_964421785.1 uncultured Anaerolineales bacterium | reverse complement strand
TCGCTTGCTCCTGGAGCGCCGTCGCTTGCTCCTGGAGCGCCGTCGTCCCGACGGCCTTGAGGACAACCGACGTGTCGGGCACAGCAGCGCCCGTGAGCGAGCGGTCAGCCACGGTCGCGTTTCCGCTCAGCACGCACCACCTCAGCCGTATCCCAGCCTGGCCCAGGTTTGTCCTGCCGGGCGATCTCGTCTATCAGGGCCACGGCCTGCGGTACCCGGGGATCGTCTATGGGCCAGCGCCGGGAGGCACGCATTCGGAGGTAGAGGCGGGCTGCCTCGTGGAAGAACTCGCTGCGGCTGCGATGCTCCTCCTCCGCTGCCCTGTCCACTGTCTCCAGGAGAGGTTCAGGGATAGATATCATCACTCTTCTGTTATTGCTCATAGGATTGACCTCCTGATCCTATCGCGACTACGTGACTTCCGTCCCGTCAGACTTCCGAGGTCTTCGTTGTGGCGTTTCAAGGCGCAGATTGCCGCCATCAGCAAGCCCAATGGGGTCTCAATTGGTGCCCAGGCGGTCTCCGCCCGGCGGTCTCCGCCCGTCGACCCGCCATCCGCTAGACTTCGGACGTCTTTGGCCAGCGAAACTCACGTTGTAGTAGTATTACGGCTTAAGTATGTACGTTGTCGATAACAACGATCCGATATCTATCTCTGTTGTGCTGGATGGCGCTCTCGGTCAGTTCGCGGATCTGCAGGCGTCTGGCGCGCTCACCTCTAGATCCCTCCGGCGTCCTCGGCGCTCCCTCGCAGCAGCGAGCGCCCTCGCTCCAGCGCCTCGTCAGCACCCTCTCCCTCCGCGATCCCCAGCGCGGCGTAGAACTCAGCGGTACCGTACGTGCGGGTCTTCACCACCACCGGCATGGGGACGGCGTGGCCCAGGATCAGCGCCTGCTGCCGCGTGTCGAGCCGGGCCAGCACCTCCCGCAGGGTCGCCCCGCCGCTGATCCCGGAGAAGACGGCGCGGATGTCCGCCTCGTCGTCCAGGAGGCACGTCACCCGCGTGCCGATCTGGCTCATCACCTCCGGATCGATCCCGCTCGGTCGCTGATCCACGATGAAGAGCGTCACGTTGTACTTGCGCAGCTCGCGTGCGATAGTGCCGAAGATCGTGTGGCGCGCGATGGCCGGATCGAGGAATTTGTGGGCCTCCTCGATGGTGATCACCAGCGGCCGCGGCTCCCCCTCTCGCGTGCCCAGCGCTGCCTCTGTCCGCTGCACGTAGTGATCGTGGATGCGGCGCGTGATGTAGTTCGCCACCAGAATGTACGCCTCCAGGCTGTTGCCGTAGCGCCCGAACTCCAGGATGACGTTCCGCCCCCGGTCCAGGTAGTCGAGGATCTGGCGCACCGGATCCTCCGCCACCCGCTCCTGGAGGAAGTCGAAGCGGCGGAACATGCCGAGCTTGCGCTGAATGGCGCCCAGCGTGCCGCCGTGGATCGTGCCGCGTTGCAGGGCCACGTCCAGCTCCTCCAGTGGATCGTGCTCGTCCAGCAGGCGCGCCACCCAACCGCGGCCCAGCACCCGCCGCAAGAAGTAGAGCGCGCCCACTTGCACGTCGGACAGCGCCATCAGGCTGGAGAGACCGTCCACGTCCTCCGGCTCGATCTGGTCGTACCCAATGCGCACCACGGCGTCGACCTTGCTGCCGCGTCGCCGCGAGGAGGCCTCGTCCAGCGTGAAGACAGAGACGTCGCCGCCGGGGAAGAGCTGCCTCAACCCCTTCACCTCCTGCCGCGCCTCGGTCTGCCCCTTCCAGCCGTACTCGTTGTGCATGTCGAACACCAGGTTGACCGCCACGTCCTCTTTGATCAAACCGGCGAGCAACATGCGGGCCAGGAAGGTCTTGCCCGTACCGGTCTTGCCGAAGACCCCGGCCGAGCGCTCGACGAAGCGCTCCAGATCGAGCGCCACGTGGGTTCCCTCCATCTCCAGAGGCTCGCCGATGTGGAAAAAGCCCTGCTCGTCTTCCTCGCCGAAGATGAGGGCGACCTCCTCCTCGCTGGCCGGATAGACGGGCGTGAAATGGGCCGGCACCGTCTTGACCGGCCGCGGCTCGCTCGCCCCCTGGTCCAGGACCAGCATCGGCGAGATCTCCAGCTGGCCGAAGACGGCCGTGCCGGCGTAGACGCGGGCCAGGAACGGGTCGCTGGTATCCGGCGGGGATTTCTGGATCAAGGGATTGAGGGCATCGAGCTGCACGTCGGTGACGATGGAGAAGAAGCGCCGCCCGGTCCGCCCCCTCACGACGACGTACCGTCCCACGGCCAGCCCCTCGATGACCGTGGTCCGGTCGAGCTTGACGACCAGCCCCTCGGAGAGACTGCCTCCCACGACGATGCCCAACTGTCCAACGGGTTCGGGCTCCGATGGGCGAGGGCCGAAGAATCGATCTAGTTCCTGCTCGGGCGTTTGCTCATTCATCATTCCATCCATAGCTTGACCGCATATCAGGCGCGCAGCCGTCGCAGGAGCCCTTCCAGCCGCGTCGGTTGGCCGGCCAGCAGCCGCACCAACTCCCGCCCCGCCATGACCAGGAACGTCTCCCGCTCGCTCTTCGGCCGGGCGGCCGCCGCGGCGCGCAGACTTGCCGCCAACAGCTCGTCGGCCGGTACCTCGCGCGCCTCCAGCACCAACCGGAAGTAGTCGAACCGCTCCGTGAAGGCCCGCACCTCCTCGTCGTTGCACTGATACAGCCAATCGAGGGTCACCGGTGGCTGCGCGGGCAGGCAGTGGCGAATCGTCTCCCCGGCGCCGCAGCCCACCGCCAGCACGCTCACCTCGATCGGTACCTGGCGGTTCTCCCGCTGGTCGCGCACCACCTCCTCCGGAGGGTTGGCACCGATGAACTGGCGCACAAAAGGATCGTCCTCCACACTGACGTCGTAGATCAGACCGTAGATCGCCCCTCCCCGGCTCTGTCCCTCGGCTCGTACAAAGGAGCCGAAGGCCGGAATGTCGGGCTGCATCACGGGCGTGGCGCCCACGCAGCCCAGGGCGAAGCCTCGTGTGCTGGCGCGCAAGACACGTCCCACCTGCAGGTCTCTATCGCTCATGGCTATGGCTGCTCTCTATCTCACGGCTAGAAGCCCCGCCGCGTCAGACGCTTGTAATACGCCTTCGGCGAGGGGACGGATGGCACGCCCGCCCTGATCAGCGCGCTCATCACCATATCCTCCAGCGCCGCGCGCTCCTGACTGCTGATATAGGCCAGCTCGTCGGCCCGCGCCAGGGCATAGGGATAGTCGCCCGTGATCCGCGCCTGGGCGACGATTGCGCCGTGGAGCAGCTCCAGCTTGCCGACCTCGTCCGCCACCCAGGCCGGCACCTCGACCCGCGCCACGACCGGCTTCTGTCCTTCCTCCACCACGTTGACGTAGAAGAAATGAACCTCTTGGCCCTCCGGTGCATAATGCATCTGATTGATCTCCTTCGGCGAGACGAAGAGGGCCGAGCGCGCCCCCGGCGGCAGGGTTGCGAAGACCGCTCTATCGGGCAGGTGCTCCAAGGGGTTGGGTCGTTGATTGGCTGCCTTCACGTTGCCGTCGGCACTGGCCAGGTGGAGCAGGCGCGTCACGTCCCCGTAGCCGGGTCGACTGATGAAACCCCCGACGACGACACCTGACCGTCGGATGCGCTTCAGTTGATCCAGGTAGGTTCCTACTTTCCTCGAACGCGCCCTGCCGGGTAGATCCTCCAGGACCCACAGGATGATGGAACCATCGACGAGAGCGACGCTGGGTACGGCTGCTTCGCCGCTGAACAGATCGGCTAGCTGCCGTAACTCGGCCAGATCCCGCCGCACGTCGAGCAGGTTTCCCGCCACCAGCATGCCGTTCTCATACAGATCATGCTCCGTGTAGCCCAGCGTCGATTCGCTCCGGGCCTCGGGCGCCTCCCCGCTCCCGTGTCGATAGATGAGGCTACCGATGTTGATCAGGTAGTAAAGCGCCGCGCGATGTCGGTCGGGCTGGATCTGGGAGCCGTCGGCTGCGGCCACAGTAAAGCGCTCCGGCGTGGGCGGCAAGGGGTGCACGGCGTCGAGCGGCTCGTCCGTGGGGATGGCTGCCCGAACCTGCCGGGCCGGGCGCCGTAGCATCGTCCCTTGATCGGCGTAGTCAACCAGCCACTGCCGTGCCAGATCCACCAGGTCGGCGTAGGCCTGTTGGCGGTCGGCCATAGCCTCCCCCATAGAGCGCACCGGCTGTGTTAATTGGCTCAGCTCGAGTGTCATCGTTTCTCCGCTGGGACCGCTGTCTGCTCAAACTGTGCGCACGGTCGTGATCGAAGGGTTCTCTGTTGGTCGATGCTCCTCGGTGAATGGAGCACCGCCGGGAGCTACCTCAGACGTCTCGCTGCGTGGATTATACTTGACCCACTCGGCGGTGACAAGCAACCACAGG
>CAYQZG010000231.1:1784-4603 GCA_964421785.1 uncultured Anaerolineales bacterium | reverse complement strand
CGGATCGGGTATGTCGGTTGCGTGAAACGTGATGCGTGAAACGTGATGCGTGAAATGTGATGCGTGAAACGTGATGCGTGAAACGTGATGCGTGAAACGTGATGCGTGAAATGTGATAAGGAGCATTCTGATGAGAAAGAAGCTACTAACTCTATTCGTACTTATACTGACCGTCGCGATGATCGCCGGGTGTGGAAAACCTGCCCCGTCTGCCACGATTGATCCCGCGACATCGACGTCTCCGTCTGGGGAGACAAAGACGATCACGCTGCCCGGCGATGACTGGGGCTATCCATCCCCCTTCGCCTTCTACTCCCGGGGCCCGGGCTACATCCGCATGTCTCTGCTGTTCGACACGCTGACGTGGAAGGACGAGGACGGCGTGATCCCCTGGCTGGCCGAGGATTGGTCTGTGTCCGACAACGGCACCGAGTGGACCTTCACGTTGGCCCCGGACGTCGCCTGGCACGACGGCGAGCCGTTGACGGCCGAGGACGTGGCCTTCACGTTCGGGTATTTCAAGGCCCAACAGGGTGCCTTCAAGTGGTCCTGGCCGGTGGGCAAGATCGAGAGCACTGAGGTCGTGGATGAGGAGACCGTCGTCCTCAATTTGACCGAGGCTGTTGCGGGTGCCCACGAGGGTCTGATCGGGTCGCTGCCCATCATTCCCAAGCACATCTGGGAGGGCATCGACGACCCGGCCAAGCTGACCTCAGCGGACGCTGTCATCGGCAGCGGCCCCTTCAAACTACTCGAGTACAGCAAGGAGGAGGGTCGCTACGTCTACGAGGCGAACACGGACTACTTCCGGGGCGCGCCGACCGTCGACGAGCTGACCTTCATCAAGGTGGAGAACCAGGCCCTGGCGCTGGAGACGGATACGACCGACTATGCCTCGTTCTGGGGCAAAGAGATCGAGGCTGTGGAAACGTTCCAGGGAAAGGAAGGCTACGGCGTCATCGACGGCCCCAGCTTCTGGGTGTTGCAGATGATCTTTAACTCCCAACGGGTGCCCTTCGACGACGTTGAGCTGCGACGAGCCGTGGCACACGCCATCGATCGTCAGCGGATCGTGGAGCAGGTGACTCACGGCGGGGCCATCGTGGCCAGCCTGGGCATCCTCTCGCCCTTCACCGACTGGCATAACTCCGATCTACCCGTGTATGAGCACGATCCAGAGCGAGCCAAGGCGATGTTGGAAGAAGCTGGGGCTACCGATCTGAGCCTTCGCCTAATCACCACGGCCGGCTTCGCCCGGGAGGCGGAACTGGTGCAGGCCGACTTGGAGGCCGTTGGGATCGAGGTCGAGGTCCAGACCGGTGACTACAGCACCATTGACGGGCTGCTGCGTGAGGGCAACTTCGACCTGGCCATCAACGGGCACGGCGGCATCGCCAACCCGGCCATGCTGGAGACGCCAACCTGGCCTGCCCAAACGTATGACAACCCGGACTACGACGAGCTCTATCAGCAGCAAGCGGCTACCGTCGACGAAGAGCAGCGGCGCGAGCTGGTCTGGCAGCTGCAGGAGATCATCGCGCAGGATCTACCGGTGCTGACGCTCTACCATCCCAAGATGTGGACGGTGTACGACGCCAGCCTGTTGGATAGCTGGTTCTACACCCAGGGCGGGGTCGGCTTCGGCATCCCGATATCGATGAATAAGCTGATCTTCCTGCCGTAAGCAAAGCGCCAGGCGCCCATACGTCTGCTTACACAGTCAAGATGAGCATCCATTGCGCCGAATCTCGCTTTTTCAGCGGCTCTGCTGGAGCGCTGGGCGTCTGCGCGAAGAGGTGACGTGTCCTTGATGAACAACGGCGGCACGAAAATCGTCCAATACCTGGTCACCATCTTGGTCCTCCTGACGCTCAACTTCTTTCTGCCGCGCATGATGCCGGGGGATCCTCTGTCATATCTGCTTGGCGATCCCAGCGCTGACACTCCTATGCTGCTCACCGAGGAGATGCGGGCGAACCTGCTGGAGTATTATGGGCTTGATAGGCCGCTCGTCGCCCAGTACTGGGACTATATGGGCGGCCTCGCCCGCGGCGACCTGGGCTGGTCGATCTATTACAACGCGCCGGTCGGCTCGGTGATTCTGGGGCGGATGAAGTGGACGCTCCTCCTGGGCGGCACCGCGGCTCTGGTCTACGTCGCGCTGGGTATCACCCTGGGGGCCCTCTCCGCCTGGCGGCGCGGTTCCAGGGCCGACATCGGTCTGCTGCTCACGGTCTTCTCGTTCGGCTCTTGGCCGCCCTTCTTCCTGGGTATGGTCCTCATCCTGTTCTTCAGCTACCGGTGGGGGATGTTCCCCATCGGCGGCGCTCAGAGCGCAGAGGCGGCGCGGCTTGGTGGTCTCGTACAGGCACGGGACGTGGCTTATCACCTGGTCTTGCCCGGTCTCACACTGGTGTTAACCTACCTGCCGGGTATCTATCTGATCACGCGCAATTCGATGCTCGGCGTGCTCGGCGAGGATTACGTGCGGACGGCTCGCTCCAAGGGCATCCTGGAGTCCCTGGTGCTCCTGCGCCACGCGTTGCCGAACGCGCTTCTGCCCATCGTCACGACGGTCGCCATGCGCTTCGGCTTCATGATCATGGGCACGATGTTTGTCGAGGTTGTGTTCGCCTACCCGGGGATGGGCACGTTGATCTATGAGGCCGGTGCAGCGAGGGATTACCCCCTGCTCCAGGGTGCCTTTTTGGTGACGATGGTCTTTGTGCTGGTGCTCAATCTGGCAGCTGATTTGCTCTATGGTTGGCTCGATCCGCGGGTGAGGAGGGCGCGTGCAACCGTTTAGTGCGGGATGTGCG
>CAYQZG010000231.1:0-1684 GCA_964421785.1 uncultured Anaerolineales bacterium | reverse complement strand
ACTAGAGCCGAGACGACACCGGAGGCCGGGTGCACAGGGTGAATCGTTGGCTGGGAGCGGTGGGCTGGGGCTTATTGGCGCTCTTCGGACTGGCGGCGATTCTCGCACCGTGGATCTCGCCTCACGACCCGACGGCGATGGACGCACCGATGCTGCCGCCGTCGCTTCCCCATCCGTTGGGCACCAACGATATCGGTCATGACGTTCTCAGCGAGCTGCTTCACGGCGCTCGGTTCTCACTGTTGGTCGGTTGCTTGGCCGCCGGTCTTTCCACAGTGGTCGGTGTGGGGCTCGGCGTACTGGCTGGCTATTACGATAGACTTGGGTTCGCCATCATGCGCTTGGTCGACATCTTCCTCGCCGTTCCGCGTTTCCCCCTGATTGTCTTCCTGGCCGCGTTTCTCAAACCCGGCTTCTGGACCCTGGTGCTCTTCTTTACGCTCTTCGGCTGGACGAAGACGACGCGTCTGGTGCGGTCCCAGATCTTGAGCGAGCGGCACAACGGCTACGTTGAGGCCGCGGTCGCGGTGGGCGCGGACGATGTCCGCATCCTCGTGCGCCACCTGCTGCCCGGTACGCTCTCCGTGGCCCTGGTGCGCTTCATCGTCGAGTTTCAGCACGTCATCCTGGCCGAGTCTGGACTCAGTTTCCTCGGTCTGGGCGACCCGACGATCAAGAGCTGGGGCTCCATGTTGCGCTATGCCTTCGAGTATCCTACAATCTTCATCTCTGACGTCTGGGTGCGTTGGGCGGCTCCGCCGGGGCTCTGCATCACGCTGGTGGTGCTAGCGCTGACCCTCGTCGGATTCTCGCTGGAGACGTGGACGAACCCGCGGCTGAAAGAGAGGGGGGCTTGAGAACCTCGATGTGCGACCGGCACAGGTGGAGGTAGGATGACGTTCCGTGGTCGTCGAATCAGTAGGTGGGCGTGTCTTACGTCCTGACGACTGGATAGGAGGTATGTGAGTGGGCTTTGGCAAGTGGAGGGGGTGAGTATGTCTTGTGAGCAGGTCTTTTTCAAGCGACTGCGGGAGCACGGCTTCCGGCTGACACCGCAGCGAGAGATGGTGCTCTCGGTGCTGCACGACGTCGAGGGCTTCGCCACCGCCGATGAGATCTACGAGCGCGTCAGCGGTATCAGTTCGTCCGTGGATATCTCGACGGTCTACCGCACGTTGGAGCTACTGCAGGATTTCCATCTGGTGGCCTCGGTCGACCCCGGCGACGGTCAGCGGCGCTACGAACTGCTGGGGCTCCACGGCCAGCACTTTCACCTGGTCTGTCTTTCCTGTGGGAAGATCATCGGCGTGGATCCGGAGGCCATCGAGGCTTTCGCGATCAAGATTAAGGAGGAATACGATTTCGAGCTTGATATGGAACACCTGAGCGTTCCAGGACTGTGCCAGGAGTGCTCGGGCGACTGAAACATGCAGATGGTGGGTCTAGTACTGCAACGTGAGTTTCGCTCTCTTTCGTTGCGATTCTAATCATGGCCCTACTCAAGAAAGGTCATCGGTCGCCGGGACCCTAAGGGTTTTTGATACAAGCCTTCATCTTCTTGGTGGAAACGCATTCCTTATCAACGAATATTTGGTCCAACCTTGATTTCCTGAAACCCTTAGGGTCTGTAGGTGGCTCTTTTTTGGAAGCCAATCATGGGTCTCCTGAAAGAAGCTCGCGAACC
>CAYQZG010000230.1:0-4652 GCA_964421785.1 uncultured Anaerolineales bacterium | reverse complement strand
AAACACGACACGAGAGGGACGAACTCAGAGCAAAGGGCTAGGGGAGCGCGCAACACCGAGAGTGGACGGGAGTAAGTGTCACACCGGCGCTCCTAGGGCCAGCTCTGGCCGTCGCGGACACTACGTGCTCACCTTCGAAAAAGAGATCTCGCTGCCTGGAGGCCATTGTCTGAAACGCTTGGTGCGCGTCACGATGGATGGTTCGGGAGAGGTTGTCAAACTAACATCTTCGAAGTAGACTCTGCTACAGTTTGAACGCCCTGCCGAGCTTTGCCAGGGAGGGATGATGGCAGGGGCCGCGGGGTCGACGCAGTCACCTTCGCCCATAGGGACTTGCCTTAGGGGTGTCGATGGGCAGGTATGGGCGCCAGGGGCAGGCGTTGAGGGTCAAACGTCAGCCTGTGAAGCGGTATCCCAGGCCGTGTTCGGTCAGGATGTAGCGGGGGGTGCTGGGATCAGGCTCGATTTTCTGCCGCAGTCGCCAGATGTAGAGGCGTACGTATCCCTTCTCGTCGATGTACTCGAAGCCCCAGACGTTTCTTAGGATCTGATCGAAGCTGAGTAGGCGACCGCGGTTCTGAACGAGGAAGAAGAGCAGCTTCTGCTCCGTGGGGGTCAGATCGACAATCTCGTCGTTGCACCGCACTTCTGCTCGTTGGATGTCGACCACAAGATAGTCGTCCGAATAGGCCATGCCCTCCTTTTGGTCCGCCTGCGATGACCGCGAGCGCCGCAATACCGCTTCGACGCGGGCCTCGAGCTCCCGCATGCTGAAGGGCTTGGAGACGTAGTCGTCGGCGCCCAACTTGAGCCCTTTGACCCGCTCGGTCTCAGCTCCTCGGGCGGTAAGCATGATGACGGGTAGGTCGGTCATCTCTCGAATGCGCTTGAGTACCTCCCAGCCGTCGATACCGGGCATCATCACGTCCAGGCAGACGAGGTCAGGATGAGACTCATAGAGCTTGCGCAGCCCTTTGCTCCCTTCCTGGGCTTTGACGACGCGGTAGCCGTGTTGATCGAAGTAGAGTTCCAGGGCACGCAGCAGACCTTGATCGTCGTCGATGATGAGCAGCTTGGGCTTGGTGTCCTCGCTCAAAGCTCCGCTCCCGTTCTGCTTGGGTGATCGAATTGCTGGTCTGGCTCCATCCTCCTTGGCAATATTACACTTACTCTGCATATTTGGCAAGGAATCGCAAGCCGTATAAGACGGTGTCTGACCACCTCTGCTTCGGAACCTGACGTAGTTTTGACCTGAACTGCATAGCACCTCTTCAGAACGCTTTCCAGTCTTTCAAAATGTCATATTGCCGGAGCTTCTGACAGTGCCTCAGAGCGGTAGGTTTTCGCCAGATTCCAGCTCTGGGTCTCCTGGGAGAAGCTCGCGAACCTGTTCCCGGGTCGGCAGGCGGTCACCGCCTAGTCGCCCCGAGACGAGGCTCGGGTCAACGCAGTCACCGGGTCGACGCAGTCACCTGGGTGCCTTTTTTTTCGGTAGAGCCAACTCCAAGGATCTTTGGCGATGTGTCTGTAGGACTTGCACGTTTTTGGATGGAGGAGTATACTAGCTGTTGTCCAGTAGCTCCGCAGTGTATGGGGCGTCTGTTTGCTGAAGACGCATCGTCGGACGGGTGTGGGTGTTGTAGCCTGTGAAGACGGATTAGAACCAGAGATGAACCAGGGGATGATGGCCGTCATCGCTGTGTCGGTGCTTCTCGCTGTGTGGTATGTTGCCGGTCACATCTACAACCGTCATCGTGGTCTCCGTCTCTGTCGCTGGTTAGAGGCGGGTCTCAACGCGCTGGGTGGCGAGAAAGAGGTTGGTTGGATTGGTTCGCCAGCCTCGGGCGCACGGATCAACATCAGGCGGGCGAAGCCCCCGTTTCGACGACTGGAGATTACTCTGCTGCTGGAAAACCGCGAAGTTCCTCTTCTGTGGCTCTCGGATCACCTACGTGGAAGACGAGATAGAGTTACAATACGTGGTACCCTCCGCTCACCTGAACGCGGGGAGGTAGAGGTGGCTTCAAACCTGCCGACCAGGAGCAAACGCTGCTCCTATGACGGAGCGAATGCTTGGACGTGGCAGGAGGGACCACACGGGCTCAATGTTGCCTATCGGGGCCTCAATGGGCAGCGAATGGCTAACGCATTGGAGTTCTGGCTGAGTGCCTACGGGCCTCACCTACGACGTTTTTGCTGGCGTAAGCAGGATCCTCACATCAATCTTCAAGTGAGAATCACCGGATTACTTGAGACGAAAGCCGAGACATTTCTTACTGACCTGAGCACCGCGTTACGGGCGAGCTAACAATCGCGACGTCTCTTAGCCCTATCCAGGGATAGTGCACGGGCTCGAGAGCCCGGAGAGTTCATCATTGGGGGCGGAAGGAGGTGGTGAAAAAGCAAATAGGTCTCCCAAAACCAAGTGCTTATCGTGTCAATGACTCCCGATCGACTACATACTAAGGAGGCAAAAGAGCATGAATGCGATTGTCGTTCTGATTATCGCGACCATCGGTCTCGCCGTGGGCTATTTCCTCTACGCGAGGAGCATCAACAAGAACATCATCCAGCCCGATGACAGCAAAGCGACGCCGGCGAAAATGTACATGGACGGTGTCGATTTCACGCCGGCCAGTCGCAATGTCCTATTTGGCTATCAGTTCAAGTCGATTGCGGCGCTGGGCCCTATCGGGGGGCCCATCGTAGCGGCGCAGTATGGTTGGCTCCCAGGTCTCCTGTGGATCATCCTGGGTACCTTCTTCATTGGTTGGGTTCAGGACTACGCTAGCATCGTCGTACCTATGCGCGAGGAAGGCGACACCTTCGGTGCGTTGAGCTACAAGCTCATCTCGCCGCGGGCGCGCAATATCCTCCTGATCTTCATCTACCTCTATCTCCTTCTCATCATGGGGGCCTTTGGTCAGGTGATCGGCATCAACTTCATGTCGACCCCTACAGTGCCCTTTGGGCTGCTGTCCATTCTGCTGATGGGGATTCTGGCAGGGCAGATGACGTATAAGTGGAAACAGGACATTGTTCTTACTACCGTGATCACTGTCGTCGTTGCTCTTGTCGGCATCGTGTTGGGGCAGACGCCCTTTATGACGAACATCTTCGCGGGTCTGAACGAGGTCCTTGGTGCGGGGGGGCAGAAGTACTTCTGGTCCATCGCTTTCGCCGTCATCTGCTACCTGGGTGCAGTGCTCCCCATCTGGCGCTGGGCGCAGCCGACCAACTACGTCTCTTTCTGGATCGTCGCGCTTGGGATGGTCGCCGGAATCCTCGGCATGATCATCTGGACGTTCCAGGGTGGTGCTACGTTCGGTGACTTCCCGGCCTTCACCAGCTTCAGTGTCGCTGGCCTGGGCCCACTGTGGCCGATCCTCTTCGTCACTATTGCCTGTGGCGCCGTCTCCGGTTGGCACAGCTTGGTCTCCAGTTCCGGCACCGCGCGGCAGATCGAGAAGGAGAGCGACGCGCTTCCCGTGGGCGGCGGTGCTATGTGGATGGAGATGGTCGTGGCTATCATCGCGCTGTTGACCGCCACGGCGGCCACCGGCGGCTGGGAAGCGTACCAGGAGGCCTACGCTGGCGGCAAGTTCGGTGTCTTCGCGGTAGGGCTTGCTGAGTTCATGAACCGCATCGGGATTCCACTTGGCTTCGGCAACGCCTACGGCATGGTCTTCCTGACGATTATGGGTTTGACCATCTGCTACTTGGTGGTGCGCTTCATGCGCGTGGCCAGCGCCGAGTTCCTGGGTGGCACGATTCCGATTCTGAAGAACATCCACATCGGCGCTATCGTGGCGCTGCTTCTATCGCTTTTCGTGATCTGGACCGGCGTATGGCAGACGATCTGGGTGCTTTTCGGCGGGGCGAATCAGATGATGGCGTCGCTGGCGCTGATGATCATCACGATCTGGCTGACGTCCAAGGGCAGGATAGCGACCTGGACCTTCTGGCCTGGCGTCTTTATGTACGTGACCACTATTGCCGCTCTGGCCTACACGGGTTACAATGCCTTGTCACAGGCTTTCAGCGGTGCCAGCGTCGCTGGTAACTTGATCGCCGGGGTGATTGCCGCGGTGTTGATCGTTTGCGCGCTGATCCTCGGCTACGACGGGTTCCAAGCTCTCGCTCGAGAGCGCAAGGCTGCAGCTGCCATAGCGTCGAAGTAGTCTGATCTTTGCCGATGGGAGGGCCTCGCCCCCGGCCCTCCCACCGACAGGCTTTACGGGAGGTCAAGGATGGAAGCCCCCAGCTTGAAGGAGATCAAGGCCAAGCTAGCCGATGTCACCGAAGCGGCGCGCGAGATCCTGTACGGGATGAGCGTGTATGAATGGGTTCGCGCAACTCGCAAATCCCGAGGGGAACTGGAGCGCGTCTTCATCCTGATGGTGTTTGGCGATTTGCTGGGCGTTCCCATTCTACCTCCCTACTATACGCTACGGCTGCTGCCTTACGTCGTCCCGTGTCTTGAGACATGGCGGCGTAGTATGCTCAGGGAGCGCGATCTGACAGATCTCTTTGATGAGGACATCGGTTGAGGATAATTGGATAAGACGGGAGTAGACGTCAACGCTGCACTCCAGGAGTGGATGTCGCTTCGCTTACTTTCTTGAGGTGGATGTCGCTTTAATTGGGGAGAA
>CAYQZG010000229.1:0-4692 GCA_964421785.1 uncultured Anaerolineales bacterium | reverse complement strand
GGGTCGTCGTACTCGGCCTGGCAGTCGGGGCACATCTGGAACGGCGCCATGGTCGTCTGGGGCCGGTCGTAGGGAATGTCCCGGATGATGGTGAAGCGTGGGCCGCAGTTGGTGCAGTTGATGAACGGGTAGCGGTAGCGCCGGTCCTCGGGGTCGAAGAGCTCGGCGAGGCAGTCGTCGCAGATGGCGATGTCGGGCGAGATCGGTTGGAACGCACCCGGCCGGGCCTCGGAGTGACGGATGGCGAAGCCGTCCGGGGTGGGCAGCTCCACGTCGGACGCCGCGATCTCGCTGACCGTGATGGTCTCGATGCGGGCCAGGGGCGGGGCCTCCGACTCGAGCCGCCGGGCGAACGCCTCCAGCGCGGCGGGCGCTCCGATGGCCTCGATCTCCACGCCCGACGAGCTGTTCAGCACCCAGCCGGTAAGCTTCAGCTCCATAGCCAGGTTGTAGACGAAAGGGCGAAACCCGACACCCTGGACGACGCCGGTGATGTGAATGTAGCGGGCCGTTGGATCTGGTTTGGTCATCGGCCGATCAATCTAGGTAATAAAGTATACATAGTTCTTTATTATACCCCGGATGTGGGTTTTGTCCATGTCCGCGGTATGTCTCTGCAAAAAGGCCAGGGCGCGTCGAACGCGCCCTGGCCGTGCCGGCTTATGCGAGAGGATTATAGCACTTGGCCCTATGAGCGTCAACGCGTGCCATCTTGCGTGCAGGAGCAAGGGTTTTAGCACCAGAGACCTTTGAGGTTTCGATTGACACCTCGCAACGCGCTGTCTTGTGCCCGTTGAGGCCGTTTTCAGGGTCTTGGCAGGCCGCGCAAAAACCTCAAAGGTCCAAAAAAAGTGCTCCTGATCTTGCGTGGCAGGGGCATTCCATTGGGGGGCCTGCGAGCACCTAGCCCCCCGCAGTTTCTGGTTGGACACTGTCGTAGACGCAGAGATCGCCGGGGGAGGTCGGCTGGTAGGGCTAATGCCGTTCCCTATCCGTCCCGCACGATCTGGTCCCGCCCGATGAAGTCGCCGCCCTCGACGTGGACGTCCCCCGCGATGTAGGCCCCGCCCTGGGTATTGATCTCCTGATAGACGACGAAAAACCGCTCCCCGGCGTCGGGCGTGAAGCCCTGGGAGGCCAGCAGCTCCCGCACCCGCTCCCGGTCCAGATCCCCCGCCATCAGCTTGGGCAGCCCGAAGACCGCCCCGGGGAATCGGGGGCGTACCTCGTCGAAGTCGGTGATGATGGTTCCCTCGTGCGTGGCGCCAATGTAGACCTGCTCCAGCCAGGTCACCGCCTGCTCCAGGGAGGCGCGCCGCGCCGGGTCGAAGGCCGCAAAGGTGGCGTAGCTATCCCGCACCCCTTCGTACTCGCCGACGAAGGACGTCGCCACGTTGATCACGTAAGCGGTCACGTCGGCGCGAGGATGAGGCAGGATCTGTAGGTCGTCGACGTGCAGGTAGAGCAGCGGTACGCTGCGCCTCTCGGGGAAGAAGTTCACCGCGTCCTGGGGCACGTAGCGCATCTCCCCACTCACCGTGACCGGCGCCGCGCCCTCATCCAGCATGCGGGCCTTGAGCGGACCGTAGAGCCGGCGGGGAATCAGCACCGGAAAGCCCTCGTGACAGACCCCGCTCGATGAGGCCGTCATGAAGTAGTGCAGCTCCCCGCCGACCATCCGCGGACGCAGGCGCACGGCCCCGACGCCGCCCTTGAGCATACTGGCCTTCCCCACCGGGTTGAAGTAGGTCTTGCCGTCCGCGCCCAGTTCCATATAGCGGTGCGCCATCTGCCGCTGCTGCCGCCCCTCCGCGGTGTGGAAGGTGCCCGGCGACGTGGGGAACCACTCGAAGAGGTGGACGTGCTCCAGGGCCACGCGCCTCGTGTCGTAGAGCCGCTCCTCCACGAAGAGCTGCCAGGCCTCCTCGTTGGAGGTGACGCTCTTGGTCAGGTCGGTTGCCGGCGTCGTGTGGCGCTCGACCATCGGCAGGTGCGCCAGGTCCGTCTGCTGATTCACGACCGTGGCGAAGCCATCGCGGCCCAGCGCTTGACAGGCGTGATCCAGCGTCCGCGGTGGCTCCGCACCCTCCGTGCCGGGGCCACGGCCCCCCGACATCCCCGGGCCGACGCGCTGCTCCCAGGGCTTCATCGGCGACGGGTCCATGTGAGTCAGATCCAGCCGTAGGTCATCGTCGTTTGACATAGCATACCTCCAGGGCGCGATCGTTCAGGACGCTGCCTCCTCCCAGGCCTTCTGCGCCACCGCCACGGCTCGGGAGCCCTGCTCTTGTCTCAGTCTTTCCCCATCGTCGACGACCAACCCGCCCACGACGTCGACGATCTCTTTTGCACCCATCGTTCATCCTCCTTCTGCGAGAACCTTCCCGAAAGCTTCCAGATGCGACGAACCCGGCTTAGAATCCACTCCGAAGCGATGTCTGTGCGCGCTGATGTCCTCCCCGTAGCTTTCGGGAAGGTCACCACCCCGGGACACCAGGGACAAAAGCTATCTCTCCTGTACCCACGGCTCGCGCAGGAACCTCTTGATCCTGCGCCGCACGTAATCATCTGGATCGGATCGCGCCATATCCTCGAGCTTCCTGACCACGTCCGGTGGTACATCTCGATGCGCCCCTCGATTATCCAGATAAGCGTCCAGGAGCAGATCGATGGCCGTGAGCCGTACGTCGGCCCGGTGATCGTCCATTCCCTCCTTCAGCGCCTCGTACGCTTCCGGTACGTCGTGGAAGATAGCGACGCGAGCCAATCCCCACAGCGCCAACTGCCGCCGCCTAGGCCCGAATTGATCGCCCCGCTTCGAGTAGTGGAGCATGTCCAGCAGGAAGGGCACTGACTCCGGCGCGGCTGTGGCGCCTACCAGACGGAGGAGCACGCGCTGAATATCGCTCTGCCGAGAGCCACCTCGCTCCAGGATCAGCCAACAGAGGTCCTGGAGCTCCGGCAGATCATCGGGCGTCATCGGCACCTCTCGGGCATGTTGGTGATAGGGTCGCAGTGCCTGGTAGACATCTTCTGCATCGCGATCGGGCTCCTCGATCAGTTCTCGGAGCCGTGGAAGCATCTCCCGGATGGTCTCTCGATCCTGCTTCAGCCGTCTGCGCGACCTCGCCTCTTCCTCGGGCGGGGCACCCTCTCGTGCATCGTAGGGGTTCCAGGTGTTGTATACCATTGATCTTCCTCTCCGGCTATTTCGGCCTCTCGCACGAGCTATCGAGTTCACTCGCGCCGTCTTCAGCGGCCTCCAGCGGCGGCGGGGGCACCATGTGCGCCAGGGCCGAAAGAACCTCCTCGACCTCCCCATCCAGCCGCGTCAGCGGCTCCGGCCAGGCGAACCCGGCCGGGCCGAGGGCAACGTGGTGCCTCGCTCCCCGCACGGCGGGGGCCACCAGCTCGCGCCACATGCGGGCGACGGCGTCATCGGGCGAGGGCGCCAGGGCCAGCACCGCGCCGTCCTGCGCCACGCGCCCGGCCTCCCGCAGCAGGTGGGCCTTGTCGGGGTGGTCGGACGCCTGGCGCACGTCGTCCCAGGCGAGGAGCAGCCCCGTTCGGCTTTTCAGGTCGCCCGCCAGCTTGAGCAGCGTGTGCCGCTCGCGGGCGGGCAGGTCGGCCCGCGTGCAGACCACGTCCAAAGGCTCGCCCCCGTAGCGGAAGGCGCGCTCCAGGCGGTCGCCGGGGTCGAGGCTGAGGATGGTGAGCGGCGGCAGCCCTGTGAGGGGCCAGGGCCGGCCATGGGCGAAATCGAAGGGCGTCCCCGGCAGGCGCGAGGCCGCCTCCCGCCAGCGGTTGATCACCAGCGCTGCCGGGCCGGTCGGGCGCTCCTGCGGTGGGAAGGGCACGTCGGCCCAGACCAACAGCAAGCGCCGGGCCTCCAGCGCGGCGGCGAGAAGGGCCAGCGGCTCGCCCTCGGCGGGCACGGTGGGGCGCGCCGCCGGTGCAGGGCGCCGGGGCTCCGCTAGCTTATCTCGCCCCACGAAGTCACCGCCCTGCACGACGACGTTCCCGGCGACGTAGGCCCCGCCGCCGGTGTTGACCTGGGTCACCGGCGCGGCCTCGCCGAGTGGCGGCGCAGCCCGGTGCCTCTCATCATCGTCGTGAGCGGACTGGCAGAGGGCGTTGTAGGAGAGGCCCAGCGCCTGCTGGGCCAGCGCGTTGAGCCGGTCGACGATCTCGGCCCGCCCGGCGCGGCGGGCCTCGGTGTCGCCGTAGCGCCGCGCCGCCGCGACGTTCTCCGTCAGCCGCTGCTGGTAGACCAGCGCGTCGTCGTAACGCGGATGATTGGGGCCTAGCCGCGCCAGCAGCGCGCGCAGGCCGGTTTCGTACGGTGTGTAGACATCCGTCATGGGTCACCTCGAACGTAAAGCGTGAAACGTGAAGCGTAAGGACGGGCTGTTTTCAGCTCAGGTGAACGGTGCTTGCGCCCCCACCTTCCCGAAAGCTGGAAAGCAGTTGCCCGGCGGGTCAAAACGAGCTGAATGGCCTGAATCTTGACGAAAGCAATCACCCGTCAGAGCTTTCGGGAAGGTAAGCGTCTCGGGTAAAGACGAACTGCCACAAGACCCGTTTGCGCAGCCGGTAGGTATTGCCGTGGGCGGCGTGGGCCAGCCAGCCTCGTACCGACGTCGAGAGCGTTTCAACGTCCAATTCCCCCCGACGGTACGCCTCTTGTTGGTC
>CAYQZG010000228.1:0-4720 GCA_964421785.1 uncultured Anaerolineales bacterium | reverse complement strand
GGGACGGCGTTGGGATCCAGATCCGCACTCGGACGTAGTCCGCCGCGTTGTCGTTGGGCTGACGGTAGACCGTGATCGTGTTAGCGGTCAATTCCTGCCAGTGCGCCCCGAACTTGTTCCCGTCGTACTCCAGGCCGCCGTAGCCGCGGCGGTTGACGCCCAGGCCGTCGTCCGGGTCCCTGAACCACATCTCCACGGCATAGTCGTCCGGGTCGCGACCTAGATTGTGATAGAGTACCTGATGGCTGCCTGCGTTGAGTTCCAACCAGCCACTGCTCCAGGATGTGGCACCCACATCTTGAGCCCGTGAGCTCCAGAGCTCGGGCGGGGCCGTGCCGGCGGCAGCCTTGCCGCCCCCGAGCACTAGGGCAACCAATGCCAGTGCAGCCGTGAGCGCGATGCAAACGGACCATGATCTGTTCTTCATCTATTCTCTCCTTACGCTCTTGTTCTATCTGTGAATGCTTAGATGAGCGCCTTTGTCACTGCACGCTGACCTCCTTGCCTTCTGTTGCTTCGCGTCGTCCGAACCGCATCTTCGTGCGATAGCCTCCTGCCAGGGCCTGCCGTCCTAGGAGCTGCGCAGCACCAACGGCAGATAGACGGCGAAGCGTGGCTCCTTCAGGCGACCGTAGATCTTGAAGGTGTCACCGTTGCGACCGTCCTGCCACACTGTCAGCCCGCGGTTGGCCTCTGTGCTGAAGGCCGCGTCGGGCCGCTGCTGGTAGCCCGAGAAGGTGAAGAACGGCACATTACTCATGTAGAGCCTGCCGTCGCTGTTCACGTTCTGGCCGTAGATGTCCCAGCCGGTGGAGGCGTTCCGATCGTCCTGCCAGGTGACGAAGTAGCGGCCATAGGCGCTGATGTACTGAACCCGAGGGAACTGCTGGAAGTCTAGGGCGGTGGAGGACGATAGGCGGACATTGTCACCCTCCAGGGCTCCGGTGTTGCTCAGCCGCTGGCCATAGATGTCGGAACCGGTGTTGCCGGAGTCCCGGTAGTCGTGCCAGACGACCAGGTACTCGTTGTCATCCTCGTTCCAGGCCGCGGTGGGGTGGCCCTGGGCGTCAGCGGCCTGAGCGATGACAAACTCAGCTGCCGATGGATCTCCGTCGGCGTCCATCAGCCGCCCGTAGATGTCTCCCTGATCGTCCCGCAGATCCTCCCAGACGACCAGATAGGTGTTGTCTGTCGCATTGTGAGCGACATCTATGTGATATTGGTCGTCGCCTTCGGCGCAGATGGGGAAGTCACTTCTCACCAAGTCGCCGTCTGCGTCCACCCTTGTGCCGAGGACATCCCGGGAGCCCGGGCCTCCGTCGGCAAAGACAACGAAGTACTCATTGTCGCCGGCGTTGTAGGCCACAGCGGGCTCGCCTCGCACCCCGGCCTCGGCGAAGACGGGGAAAGCGCTGCCGATGGGACTCCCCTGGGCCCCGACCAGCTGGCCATAGATGCCGAGTATCACCTCGTTCTCCCATACGATCAGGTACTCGTTGTCGGTGGCGTTGTAGGCCACGGCGGCATGAGTCGCGTTGCTCGTCCCCTCGGTTACGACGATGTTGTCGGTGATGGGGATGCCGTTGGTGAGCACGATCTGGGCGTAGATGTCGGAGTCGCCTTCGCGCTCGTCCTGCCACGCGACGAGGAACTGCTGATCGGCGGGGTTGTAGGCCACGCGGGGGTTCTCCTGGCTCTCCAGCGGCGCGGAGACGTTGACGTCGTGCCAGTTGAGCGTGCCCAGGAGCGCGCCCACCCGCTGTGCCATCACCTCCCACCCGTCGCCGCTGCGCTGATCCGCCCACACAGCCAGATACTCGGCTCCCAGCGCCGCCGAGTGGGGTCGGGCAGCCAGAGCCACGTCGTACTGGTTGTTAGGGCCATCGTAGATCGCGACGTTCCCCTGTCCAGCCAGGCCTCCGCCGGACAGCACCCGCTGGCCGTACACGTCCATGCCGCTGATGTCCTCGTTGCGATAGTCGTGCCAGGCCACGAACCACTGGTTGACGCGGGAGTTGTAGGCCACGTCCGGCCAGTGCTGGTCGTCGGCGGCATCGGAAATCGCGATCTCGCCTCCCTGCGGGTTGCCATCCTGATCCATACGCTGACCGTAGATATCGGTGCCGTTGGTGGCGTCGTTGCGCATGTCCTGCCAGGCCACCAGATACTCCTGGGTATTGGCGTTGAACGCCAGATTGGGGTAGGACTGGGCCGCGGCGTCGTCGCAGATGACGAAAGCTGAGCCTGAAAGGGTGCCGTCGGCGGCAATGGCCTGGCCGGAGATGTCCCCTCCCTGCTTGTAGACGACCATGTAGCTGTTGCGATGGCTGTTGTAGGTCGCCCGGGGGTCATCCCCGCCAGCGGCGATGGGGAAAGCGTTGGTGCCGATGAGCCCGCCCGTGTTGTCCAACAGTTGCCCCTCGACCCGGTCGTCGCCGGCGTCCACCCAGACCACCAGGTAGTGGTTGGCGTTGGGGTCATAGATCAGGTCTCTGATGTACTGTGCGTCCTCGTCGGTGTTGATGTCGACATTGGCGCCGGAGAGGGTGCCGTCGGCATTGACAATCTGGCCGTAGACATCCCAGTTGGTGGGGTTCCGAAGATCCCTCCAGGCGACCAGGTAGTTGTGATCGGTGGCATTGTAGGCGACGAAGGGATCAGTCTGCCTGCTGACGGCGTCGGAGACTGGGAAATTGTCGCCCTGGGGGATGCCGCTGGAGGAGAAGATCTGGCCGTAGATGTCCTGGTCGCTGGTGCCGGGGCGGCTGTCCGCCCAGACTACCAGGTACTGGTCATGGTCTGAGTTGTAGGCTGCGGCAGGGTTGCTTTGTCCGTCCAGAGGTAGGGAGACCATGGCATCGGGGCCGGCGCCGGTCACCGGATCGACCGGCGACCACGAGAGGGCCACAGCTGCCGTGGCCACCAGCAGGACCAGGGCTAGAGCACTGGTCAGTATCCATTTTCCGTTCATTTGAGATTCTCCTTTTCACCTATCTATGTGTTGCGGATAGCGGGGCGGGTTGCAGGAGGTGCCTCGCACGCACGGAACGTGCAAGGCACCAGCAGGAGGTGGGGTTGCGGTTGACCCAGACGGCGGTCAAGGTCCCCTTGGCCGCTGGCCTCGTTCACCACTAGCAGGGGGAACTTGGACTGGCGGATCGTGGCCTCGGGGTCGCGGAAGGTGAAGACGGCGCTGCCGATGCCGATCTCGTCGCCGTCGCGCAGCGGCTGCCGTCGGGACGACGGCGCTCCGTAAGTCGTTCGTCGGGACGACGGCGCTCCGTGGGTCGTTCGTCGGGACGACGGCGCTCCCTCCTCGTCGGCGTTGTAGTCGTAGAGGCGGATGATGTGCGGATGTTCGAGCGCGGCGATGGCGCGCGCCTCCCGTTGGAAGCGGGCGGCGAAGGCCTCGTCGCCCGTCAGGTGGGGGTGGTAGCCCTTGTAGACCTGGGCCATCCCGCCCTGGCCCAGTTTCTCGACCAGCCGATACTTACCCAGCGCCCTGCCGGTCAGGTTGAACATACCGCCCCTCCAGGCGCGTCGGAAATCCGTGTTGTCGGGTGCGCTGTGTTGCAGAAGGTGCCTACAGGGAGTAGCCTCGCGCCGCGCATTCGGTCGTGCAATGCACAGCGCACATCGGATTGGGCTGTACGACCGGTCAGGCTGGTGGCGACGCTCTGTTTTGGTCTTACGTTGTTTCCAGTATACTCGTTGTGGGTCGATCTGTCAAGATAGATGGGGGCGGCGGCACGGCTTTATCATTCTCAAGGGAGCCAAGGTGATGGCTGACGATGTCACCTGGGCACTTAGAGACCTCGCCTCGCTGCCCAGGCTGGCTGGAAACTGGGTCTGTGTCCGCTTTTCGAGGTCTCTGTGCAAGTGTCGGTCACCTCGACGACGAGGGTGATAGGGCTGTGACCTCGACGGTTTTGGCTTGCGCGAACCCATAGGTGTAGTATACTGGCTCTCCAGGCTGGCGGTGTTACGGGGGAGCAGATCGGGGCATTGGGCAGGACAAGCGTGGGCAGATCAACGTGTAGGCATTGTGGCGCATCCAGAGAGATCCTCGAGAGGGCGTGCCCTTACTGCGGACGCCCGTATGACGATGTCTTCGACCACGGCAGGGACGTCTATGAGGAGATACTGGAGCAGCGGGGCGTCCTGTTTGAGTCGAGCGCGGCAAAGCGATGGCCGTTCTGGGCGCACGTGAACTGTCGATTGAGGATCACGAGGGAGCAACTCATCTTCGACGATTTCGACGATGAGGCCCATTCGTTTACCATCCCGATGGACGAGCTGAGGAGAGCGAGGATAGAGAGCCCGCGCGGATGGTTGGGAAGCAGCGATGACCTCCTGATCATCCTGGAGGACGGGACGGAGTATCAGATTGGCCTTGAACCCGGTGTGAAATCCGAGGTGTTGGAGATCATCGGCTTGCAGGTGGAGTAGAGCAGATGACGGGTTGAGCCGATGCTGTCTATGTACCTCACGCCTGCTTCGATCAGTTACCTGACCCAGTTCATTTTGTCGCTGGCCATCAGCGTCTTTCTGGCCCGCCGTCTGCGGAAGAAGCTCCAGGACAGGACCCCGCAGCTGAACCTGCTGGCCGGCTTCTTCGCTGCGGTCACCGTCTTCATCGGGCTGCTGTTTCTGGATGCGGCCTTGTCGCCCTACCCGCGCCTGTTTGCCGTCTACGCGCAGAACAGCGTCCTGGCGCTGG
>CAYQZG010000227.1:0-4736 GCA_964421785.1 uncultured Anaerolineales bacterium | reverse complement strand
CGGGGGCTGGGAGCAAGCAAAATGTCAAGGTCTGTTGTGTGAAAGCGCACTAGGGCTATCGGTCCGGTTGTGATTCAATTGGTGTGCAGGACGCTTCATCCGGCCTGGTATCAGGGGTATAGACCGCCCCGTATTTCGGGAGCTGATACTGCAAGCTGATTGACCCGCTCGGGCAGCGTCGTCTTGCCGTCATTCACGGCATCTTCAAAGGCGCTGATTCCAGAGGGAGTCCTGCCTTCGCCCGGGGTTCTCGACGGTGTCACCGGGTATGCCGCGTGCTACGAGTACCCGGCGGACACGTTCTGAGCTGCGGGACAAGGGCTGGACGTCGGCGTGGGCATCTTCCGAGAAAGCCCCCATTTTTCCGACCGATTGTTGGTCGATTCATAACATCTCTGCTACCTCTTCATAATTCCTTCACAAGCTCATGGCATACTCTAACCAAGTCAAGACAAGACCGCACAGTGAGGAGGTGGAGCCATGACGAGGTTGGATGGGATGTCGGTGGGTGAGAAAGGGATACAGGTGGCCTACGCGGTCGTGGGTATCCTCGTGCTCGTACTGCTGGTCGGACTCTGGGCCTATCTCTGGGTGCACTAGCGCTGTGCGTGTCCCGCAATCACATTTGAAGGAGTAAATCACACATGGGGGTGCTCTCTGCTGCTGATCCCGGTATCAGAGAGGTCCTCCTACCCGATCCCTGGAAAGGATGACTTTAGATGATGAGAGATCGACTACACTTTCGAATGATGGCCTTCGTCCACGAGACCATGTATGAGTTGTTTAGGGACCCCTACGAGCCCTTGAAGGCCGCCGGGCTCGCGTCGGGCCAGAGGGTGCTGGAGGTGGGCTGCGGTCCAGGCTTCTTCACGGTTCCTGCGGCGGAGATCGTGGGGCCAGGGGGCAGCGTAACCAGCCTGGACGTCAGTCCGACCGCCGTAGCTCACGTCCGGCAGAAGGTGGAGGGGGCAGGTGCGACCAACGCCGAGGTCCTCCTCGCCAATGCGGCCGATACCGACCTGCCAGAGGAGAGCTTCGACCTGGTCTTTGTCTTCGGCCTGGGCCGTGTCGTCGGGGATCTCGGGGACGTCTGGATGGAACTCCACCGGCTCTTGAAGCCGGGAGGCACGCTATCGATTGAGGGGAGGCTCCAGCCTCCGAACCGCCTATTCCACTCGCTTGATGGTCGGGGAAGGATCACGCGATTCAAAAAGCATGGATAGCCTGCTTCTAAAGGCATCCCGCCCATAATGCGCGCAACGCTCGGGACGAATGCTCGGCCGAAACTTCGGAATTCTGGTCAAATGCGATTGCCCTGGGGGGGACAGGCAAACCCGCGCTGAGAGGAGAGAGTGGTAGAACCTGTCAGGTTGGGGTGACAGGCTGTTGTGAGCTTTCGAGCAGCCCCCGGGTTCCCTCCTCCCGGGGGTGATTTGCGCAATTGGCCCCTTCGTGATACAACATTCGCCGGGGATACACTATGCAGGGATTGATACTGGTCGTCGACGACGAACCGAAGATCGTCAAGCAAGCGCAGGACTACCTGGAGAACAGCGGGTTTCGCGTCGTCGCCGCCGGAGATGGCAAGAATGCGCTGGTCGCGGCGCGCCGCGAGCGGCCCGACCTGATCGTGCTCGACCTGAATCTTCCGGGCATAGATGGTTTGGAGGTCTGCCGGGCGCTGCGGCGTGAGTCGGACGTGCCCATCATTATGCTCACCGCTCGGGTGGGGGAGGCTGATCGGCTCATCGGGCTGGAGCTGGGCGCCGATGACTACATCACCAAGCCGTTCTCGCCCCGTGAGCTAGTCGCCCGCGTGCGGGCGGTGTTGCGTCGGGTGAGAGGTGGCGTGCATCAGCCGGGGATGATCCGCGTCGGTGACCTGGAGATCGACGTCCACGGTCACCGCGTCACGCTGGATGGCGAGCCCCTTCGTCTGACCCGCACCGAGTTTGATCTGTTGGTGACGCTGGCCCAGCACCCCGGCCAGGCCTTCACGCGCGAACAACTGCTCGATCGTCTCCACGGGGTGGCTTACGATGGTTACGACCGCAGCATCGATGCCCACGTCAAGAATCTGCGTCAGAAGATCGAGCCGGATCCCGGCGAGCCTCGCTACGTGCTGACCGTCTACGGGGTGGGGTACCGCTTCACCGATGAAGTCTGATTCTATGATGAGAAAAGGCCGGAAGCCTTGGGAGCGCCACTCGCGCTTCGACCGTCACCATTGGGGGCCACCGGGCAGGTGGAAGCGCCATCGACCCGTACATCGCGGTGGTCTCTTTCTGCGTTTCATCGTGATGTTCGGTCTGGTGACCCTCCTGGTCGTGGGCGGTATGGCGGTGCTGGCACGGCTGCTCACCCGGCTGTTCGGTGGTGATGCCAAGGTAACGGTCTTGACCTGGGCTGGGGGCTGCGGGCTCTCGCTGGCGCTACCGCTGCTGGCCGGGTTCTTAGCGCTGCGCGTCTTTCGTGGCGTCACCACGCCGCTGGCCGACGTCATGGATGCCGCCAACGCCGTGGCCGAGGGCGACCTGGGGGCACGGGTGCCGGTGCCGGAGCACGGCCCCGATGAGTTCACCAGCTTGGCGGCGTCCTTCAACCGCATGGCCCAGGAGTTGGAGCGTGCCGACCAGCAGCGCCGCAACCTCACCGCCGACGTGGCCCACGAGCTGCGGAACCCGCTGCACATCATTCAGGGGAACCTGGAGGGCGTTCTCGACGGCGTCTACGAGCCGACCGAGGAGCACATCCTGGCCACGTTGGAGGAAGCACGGCTCCTGGCCCGTCTGGTGGCGGACCTGCGCACCCTCTCGTTGGCCGAGGCAGGTGAGCTGCCATTGAGGAGAGAGGCAGTGGGCGTGGCAGAACTCCTGGCCGACGTGCGCACCAGCTTCAGCGGCCAAGTCGAGGCGGCGGGGCTCGATTTTCACGTTGACGTCGCAGATGACGTCCCTACTATCAGCGGTGACGTTGGGCGGTTGGAGCAAGTGCTCAATAATCTGGTGGCGAACGCAGTGCGGCACACACCTGGCGGCGGAAGGATCGCGCTGGAAGCTCGTCGGACCGGCCAGGGCGTGTGCATCCTGGTCAGCGACACCGGCGAGGGCATCCCGGCGGAGGATCTGCCGTACATCTTCGACCGGTTCTGGCGCGGCGATCAAGCGCGCTCTCGGGGCGATGGGGCGGGCAGCGGGCTTGGCCTGGCCATCGCCCGGCAGCTGGTGGAGGCCCATGGTGGTCGGATTGATGTCCGGAGCGAGCCAGGTGAGGGGACAACGTTCGTCATCAATCTGCCGCGAACATCTCCGTGAATCACTCGACATGTCGAGCCAATTGCTCGCGCAGCCACGCCAGCGCGTCCCCCGTCGTGCCGATACGTAGGTCTGATTGGGTCGTCACGCCTGGATCATCCATGAGGGGTTGGCAGCAAAGGCCGCAAGAGCAAATCCTTTGTCATTTGTCGAAACCGCCGAAAGCGCTATAATGCTAGCCATCAACGTCAAGGATGCGCGTTCGGATGAGCAAACCTATGCCCCGTCAGATCAAAGTTGTCCCCCACGATCCTCAATGGTCGGAGCAGTTCGAGCGAGAGGTCGAGGAGCTGAGCGCCATCTTCGGCCAGGAGATCGTGGCGGCCTATCACATCGGCAGCACCGCCATCCCCGGCATCCGGGCCAAGCCCATCATCGACATCCTGCTTGAGGTGCGGTATATCGCCAGGATTGATAGCTTCAACCACCAGATGATTGCGCGGGGATATGTGCCCAAGGGGGCGTTTGGTATCCCTGGACGACGCTTCTTCATCAAGGGTAGCGAGATGCACCGCACCCACCATATCCACGTGTTTGGTCTGGGCCATCGGGCGATCGATCGCCACCTGGCATTCCGGGACTATCTCAGGGCGCACCCCGATGAGGCGCGGGTGTACGGTCGGCTCAAGGCTGATCTCGCCCGTCGATTCCCGCACGACATTGATGGGTACATAGCGGGCAAGGATGATTTCATCAAGAAGACTGAGAGGAAGGCTGAAGTTTGGAAGAGGACAGAGGAGCTAGCGGACGAGATCTAGAGGGTGGCGTGCCCCAGCGCGTGCTGGAGATCATCCTCCGATGGGCGACCTGGTTGAACATCATGATCCTGTGGGGGTGCTTCGTGGTGTTCAGTCTTGTGGTTATGGGACCGGCGTATAGCAGGGTTGCGGCGTTCTCGGGAGGTGTGGAGGCGATCGACTTCTTGATCGTCTACCGTCCGGAGAAGGCCTATGAGATGATCGCTGCCTATGGTCAGCTGGGCCGTCGCTACTACGCCACCATCGCTTTGACGCTGGACACGGCCTTTCCAGTTCTCTTGGCTCTGACGTTTGGCTTGACCCTGGCTCGCCTCTTCAGCCGAGTTTTCTCTCGTAAGGGCGTGCTAGACCGGGCGCTATTCGTCCCTCTGGGGGCGATGGTGGCGGATCTGCTGGAGAATGCGGGCATCGCGACGATGCTCCTGAGCTACCCAAGGAGGCTGCCGGCGGTTGCCCTCTTGGCGAGCTCCTTCTCGACTGTCAAGTGGACGGCAATCGCCGCTGAATCGCTTCTGGTCGTCATTGGGCTGGTCGCATGGTTGGTCAATGCCCTACGAGGAGAGGGCTCTGGTCGCAGAGGCGACGGGTGAGTTTCGCTGGCCAAAGACGTCCGACGTCTGGCGGATGGCGGGTGTCGCTACGCTTACGGCGGTCACCAATTGAG
>CAYQZG010000226.1:0-4744 GCA_964421785.1 uncultured Anaerolineales bacterium | reverse complement strand
TGCACTTGCCGTTAGTGCGAGGCACCTAGGTCTTCGTGCCCCGCCTCGTGGGCAAGCCGGTTCAGGGTGGTGCCTTGCACTTGCCGTTAGTGCGAGGCACCTAGGTCTTCGTGCCCCGCCTCGTGGGCAAAGGCCCCTCCCTCCGCCAGCAAACCCCTTTCGGGCGCTCTCGCCGTCATTCTGAGGTGAAGCCGGACTTCTCAAAGCCCGCCCCAACCTTCCAACCTTCCAACGTTCCAACTCGCCCGCGATGAAGCCGTCCACCTGCTGGCGCCGCGCGTCCTCCACCACCGCCTCCAGGGCGGGCAGATTGTCGTGCACGTCGGCAAGAACCGCCAGCCGCATCAGCTCCTCAACCCTCGCCCCAAAAACTCACCTAAAGACCCTAAGGGTTTCAGAAAATCAAGGCTGGACTTCATATTCGTTGACAAAGAATGCGTTCCCACCAAGAAAACGAAGGCTTGTATCAAAAACCCTTAGGGTCTCGGCAACCCGTGATCTTTTTCAGTAGATCCAAGATTGATCCGAGGTATCATCCAGCCGCCTTGGCCTCGTCCATCTTCAAGGATACGACCTGTGAAACGGCGTTTGAGCCCATGGAGACACCGTAGACCGCGTCGGCGGACCTGACCGTGCCGCGGTTGTGCGTGATGACGATGAACTGCGTCTGCCGCGAGAGCTCCTCCAGCTTGGCGCGAAACCGTCCCACGTTCGCCTCGTCCAGCATGGCATCCACCTCGTCGAAGACACAGAAGGGCGTGGGACTGACGTGAAGCAGGGAGAAAAGAAGCGCCACCGCGGTCAAGGCCCGCTCCCCACCGGAGAGCAGCGCCAGCCGCTGCGCGCGCTTCCCCGGCGGCCGCGCCACAATGTCGACGCCGGAGGTCAACAGGGCATCGGGCTCGGTCAGGGTCAATCGAGCCTCACCGCCCTCGAAGAGATGAGAGAACATCTCGGAGAACCTATCCGCCACCGCGTCGAAGGTCTCCTTGAACGCGCGCTTCATCATCGTATCCAGCTCGGAGACGCTGTGCCGCAGCTTCTGGGTGGCGTCCCGCAGGTCGGCAGCTTGCTCGGTGAGGAACTCGTAGCGCTCTCGAACCTCGGCCAGCTCGTCCGGCGCGTTGGGGTTGACGGCCCCCAGCCGGCGGAGGCGTTTCTTGACGAACCGCATCTCATCCTCCAGACCCTCCGGCAGCTGTTCGACCACGGGAAGCTCGGAGACCAGGGGCCGCATCGGCAGAGGCGCCTGGGCCGTCACACGCTCACCGAGCTCCAGCTCCACCAGCCCCAGATCCTCCTCAATGCGCTGCGCCAACAAGCGCAGATCGTCCCGGCGGCGCTCCACGTCCAGCTCGGCGCGCCCGTGTCGCTCCTCGGCCCCCCGCACCCGCTCCTGAGCCCGCTGCCGCCGCCTCTCCAGGGTGGTCTGCTCACCTTCGAGGCGCTCCAGGTCATCCTCCGCCGGCTGGATGCGCTCTCGAACTGCGCCGAGCTCGTCCTCCAGCCGCGATGCCTCGCGGCGGAGCTCGGCGACGCGATCCAAGAGCTCCTCCCGCTCGCCCTTCAGCTCGGCCGCGCGCTCACAGCGGGCCTCGATCCGGGAGCGCAGCCTCTCCAACAGCGCCGATTCCCGCTCCAGCGCCTGCCGCTCGCTGCGTAGGTCGGCCTCCGTCACCGCAGCGGCGGTGCGGGCCTCGGACAACGTCTCGCGCTCGAACCGCGCCGCCTCCCGGCGCGCATCGGCCGCCTGCCGCGCCAGGCGCTCCAGCCGCTCCCCCAGCGAGGCGACGCGCTCCGACGCCGCCCTCTCCTGCTGCTCCAGCTCGCGGCAGCGCCGATGGGCCTTCCGCAGCCGCAGGCGGAAGCCCGCAGCGGCATCCGCTATAGAAAAGGTAAGCGCAGCGGCATCCGCTATAGAAAAGGTAAGCGCAGCGGCATCGTCGGCCGTCGGAGCCTCGTGGCTCGTAGAGCCGTCATCCCCCACGCCGGCGATCTCGGCCTGTGGCGCATCCAGGGCCAGACGGAGCGCCTGGGCCCGCTCCAGCTGCGCCGCGTGCTGCTCCTCCAGCTCGGCGGCTTTCGCCCGCAGCGTCTCGCGCTGCGCACGGATCCGATCCAGCTCGGCAAGCTGATGCTGAAGGGAGACCCGTTGGCTGCGGAGCGTCTCCTCGGCCACCGCCACGGCCGTGCGCGCCTCACCCAGCCTCTCCTGGAAGCGCCGCGTCCTCTCCTCCCGCGCCTGCGCCGCCCGGCGATCGATCTCGTCCAGGCGGCTCTCCAGGGATGCCGCTCGCTCCTCCTCGTCCCGGCGCAGTCCATCCAGCTCCTTCAGGCGCCGACGGACGCGCTCAAGACGGTTCGATGATTCCCTCCGGGCCCGCTCGTCGGCCAGGACGCCCGCCGCCCCGGCCTCGCCGATGACCAAGGCCCCGTCGGCACGGAGCACGACACCGGCCCGTGTGACGCAGCAGCTCCCCGGCGGCAGCGCCGGCTGGAGCGCCCTCGCCTCCGAGAGATCCTCGCAGAGCACCACCGGCCCAAGGAGGACATCGACCACGGATGGGTGGCCATCCAGGCGAAGCTCGTCCCCGCAGGTGACAAGATCGGCGGCCGATCTGGCACGAGGGGGCAGCTCGTCAGCCGACACCGGCGCTCGCAGCTGATCCAGGGCGATAAGCGTCGCCCGGCCACCTGACGCCTTGAGGATGCGACGCGCCCGCTCCACGACCGCTCCCCGCTCCACGACGATAGCGTGCAGGACGCCGCCGGGCCCGTTGCTGCCCAGGGCGGCCTCAATGGCCCGCTCCCACGCCGGCGGCACCTGGATCAGCTCCGCCAGCGGGCCCAGCACGCCCTCCAGATCGGCCTGGAGCAGCGCCGGGACGCCCCTGTCGTAAGCGGCGCCGGCGGTGTGCGCGCGCTCAAGCGCCTTCAGCTCGCCCGCCAGCTCGGCCTCCTCCTGCCTCGCCGCGTCCCTTGCCTCATCGAGCCGCTCAATCTCGGCGCGGCAGTTGCGCAGGTCGAGCGCAACACGACGACGCTCGTCGCTCGGTGCGTTGCACGTTCCGTGCGTGCGACGCACCTCCACGTCGGCCAGCTCCCTCTGCCGCTCTGCCAGGGCCTGTTCCAGCTCTGCCAGGCGCGCGCGATCCCGCGCCACCCGCTCCGCCTGCTCCTCCTCGTCCCGGCGGAGCGGCTCCAGCCCGACCAGCGCCTCCTCGCGGCGGCTCTCCAACTGCCGCGCCCGTTCCTCCGCCACGGCCCGCTCACTGGTCAGGCGAGATAGCCCCTCGCGCGCCTCCCCCAGGGCTCGATCGAGGCGCTCCAGGCGGGCTCGCTGGCCGCGCAGCTCCTCCTCCACCTGCGCACGCTCTTGGTCCTGCTCCTCGGCCCGCTGCGCCCTGTCCGCCGCCTCCGCCTCCACCTCGGCGAGCCGTCCGCGACGCTCGGCCAGCTCCTGCGCCAGCTCCTCGACCCGCCGCCGGAGATCGCTGATCCGACCGGCCTGCTCCTGCCGCTGAGCTCGGAGAGGCTCGATCTCCTCGAGCAATTCCTCGCGCCGCGTCCTCAGCAGGCGCTCCCGCTCCTCCGAGACGGCCAGCTCGCGCCGTGCCTGGTCGACCTCCTCGTGGAGATCCCCGCTCCGGCGGTACCAATCGCGCAGCTTGCCGCGCAGCGTGCCCTCCCGCTCCCGCACCTCGGTCAGACGCCGACCGATCTCCTCCAACTGTCGCTGTCGCTGTGCAAGCTTCTCCTCCAGAGTGGCCGCCCGCTCCAACGCCCGGTCCAGTGCGGCCTGCTGCTGTCCCCACCGGTGGCCGTACCACGTCCGCTGCAGGCGCTCCAAGTGAGCGCTCAGGCGGCGATGCTGCTCCACCTGCCGGGCATCCCGCCCCAGCCGCTCCAGCCGCGGGGCGATCTCGCCGACGATATCCTGCACGCGCTCCAGGTTGCGCTCTGTCTCGTCGAGACGCTCGACCGTCTTCTCGCGGCGATCTCGGTAGAGGGCGATGCCGGCGGCCTCCTCGAAGAGAGCGCGCCGCTCCTGAGGGCGGAGGGAGAGGGCCGCGTCGACGACGCCCTGGCCGACCACGGTGTAGGTGCGCTCGCTGAGGCTGCTCCCGGCCAGAAGCTCCTCAATATCGCGCAGCAGCACCTGCGACCCGTTGATGAGATACTCATTCTCACCCGAGCGATAGGCGCGGCGCGCGATGGTGACCTCGCTGTACGCGATGGGCAAGCCGCCGTCGGCGTTATCGAAGGTCAGGGCCACCTCCGCCATGCCGGCCCGCGCGCGGTCGTCCCCTCCGGCGAAGATCATGTCGGCGGTCGACTTGGCACGCAGCGTGCTCATGCTCCGCTCACCGAGGGCCCAACGGATGGCGTCGGCGATGTTGCTCTTGCCGGTTCCATTCGGACCGACGATGGCCGTGACGCCCGCCGGGAATTCGAACTCGGTCTTGTTGGCGAAGGATTTGTAGCCCTGGAGTTCGAGGTGTTTAAGACGCATCATTCACAGGGGCAGTATACCGCAGGAGAGGGAAGATGACAACACGAAATGGAGGAGGTCGCATACACGGAGCGCTGCCGTCCCGGCGGCCAAAGCAGCAGAGGGAAGATGACAACACAGAATGGAGGAGGGGCAGGAGCTCACTGTCAAGCCTCGGCGGAGGGGGACGCCCGACAGCAGTAGATGGAGCACCGTCGTCCCGACGGCAGTAGATGGAGCGCCGTCGTCCCG
>CAYQZG010000225.1:0-4799 GCA_964421785.1 uncultured Anaerolineales bacterium | reverse complement strand
CCGTCGACCGGGCCGCCAAGGAAATCAGGAACCCCAGCCCCATGCTCAAGCCTTTCTTGAGCAATCACCTGGAAGAATTGTGCCAGCAGCCTAGCCTATCGGTCGGCGAACCGATGCTCTACAGCACCACGCCACTCGAAGCTCGCTCGTCGGTTCTTTGGCCTCCTCAGGCCGCGGCCCGCGCCGCAGCCCGCCGCCGCGCCCCCTTCTCCCACACCACCAACAGCGGCACCGCGATGAAGATCGCCGAGTACGTCTCGCTCACCATGCCGACCAGCAGCACCGATATAAAGGGCTTGATGGTGGTGCCGCCGAACAGAATAATCGCCACCATCACGAACATCGCGTTCAACTGCGTCGCCAACGAGCGATGGATCGTCTCCAGGATCGAGCGGTTCACCACCTTCTCGAAGGGCTCTCGCCGGTACTTGGGGATGTTCTCGCGGATGCGGTCGAAGACCACAATCACGTCCTGCACCGAGAAGCCGATCACCGTCAGCGTCGCCGTGAGGAAGAGCGAGTCGACCTCCCAGCCGGCCACGATGCCCATCAGCGCGTAGAAGCCGAAGGCGATCAACAGATTGTGCGTCATCCCGGCGATGGTGCAGACGCCGTAGCGAAACGCGTTCGGCACGTGACGGAAGGAGAACCACATGAAGGCCACGATGATCAGCGAGGCCACCAGGATGGCCAACCCGGCCGCCCGCGCCACCTCGGTGCCGATGGCCGGCTCCACGGTGTCGAAGGTCAGAGCGTCCCGGTTGAGCCTCCCGACCCGCTCCTCAATCGCGGTCAGCAGCTCCCCCACCTCCTCGGCCGTCACTTCCCGCGTGCGCACCTGCCAGCGATAATCCTCCGGCGAGCCCAGCGGCTGCACGATGGCGCTCTCCAACCCGAAGTCGCCAAACACGTTCCGGATCTCGTCCTCGGAGACGGCGCCGTCAAACTCCAGCACGAAGATGCTGCCGCCGGTGAAGTCGATCCCAATGCGCAGCGGCTGGCCAAACCTGGCGTAGGAGACGCCCATGGCCACCAGGCTGAGGGCGATCAGGACACCGGAGAAAATGAAGTACCAGCGACGTTTCTGGACAATATTGAACATACCTACACTCCCAAAACCCAGTTGCGCTCAGACAGCCACTCCCCGGCCGCCTCGGCCACGTGGCGCACGAAGGTGCGGGTGGCGAAGACGGCGGTGAAGAGGTTGACCAGGGTACCGAGCGCCAGTGTGATAGCGAATCCTTTGACGATGCTGGCCCCAAAGTTGGTGCCGAAGAAGAACAGAATGGCACAGATGATGAGCGTCGAAAGCTGCCCATCCCGAATAGAGGGCCATGCGCGGTCGAACCCCATCTCGATGGCGCGTACCAGCCGCCGCCCCGAGCGCAGCTCCTCCTTCATACGCTCGAAGATCAGGATATTGGCATCGACCGCCATGCCCGCCGAGAGAATGAATCCCGCGATGCCGGGCAGCGTCAGAGTGATGGGAATCAGCTTGTAAAGCGCGAAGTTGATCAAGACGTAGATGATCAGCGCCACGTCGGCCAGGCCACCCGGCAGACGATAGTAGACCAGCATGAAGAGCAGCACGATGCTCAGGCCGATCACCCCGGCCCGCACCGACCGGTTGACCGACTGCTCGCCCAGCGTAGCACCAACGCGATTGAAGCTCTCCACGCGCAGCGGCATGGGGAGCGCGCCGTAGCGCAGCTGGATGGCCAGCTGACGCGCCTCCTCCAGCGTGAAAGCGCCCGAGATCGACCCCCTGCCACCCGGAATCGGCTCCCTGATGGTTGGACAAGAGATAATCTTCTTGTCCAGCACGATACAGAGATACTGCCCCACGTGCGATGACGTGTACTGGTTGAACGTCTCAGCAGCGTCCTGATTCAGCTCGAAAGGGATGATGTACTGGTTCTGCTCCGTGCGATCCAGCCCCACGTTTGCCAGATCGGCACCCGTGAGAATCGTCTCGTAGACCATCCCCGCTGCCTGAGGCTGCGTCGGCTGCGTCCCGGTCAGCTCGGTCGTGGGCGTGACAGCCGAGGTGCCCGACTCCAACGACGCCGTGAGAGAGGACGTGTCGGTGATCACCTCCCTCTGCACAGCCTTTGGGCCCCCAAGCGTCGTGGTGACGACAGTATCCGGAGGAAGAGGGTCAAACCCCGCATCGACAAACTCCAACAGCGCCGTCCCTTTGATCGTCTCGACCGCCTGTTCCGGGTTCTCGATGCCCGGCAGCTCGACGATGATGCGGCGCTCGCCCTGCGACTGGACAACGGGTTCGGTCAGCCCCAGGCTGTTGACCCGGTTTTCGACGATGCGCCGAGCGGTCTCCATCGAGCTCGCCTCGAACGCCTGTCCCTCGACCGGATCTGCCGCAAGCAACACCTTCAGCCCCCCCTGGAGGTCGAGCCCCAACCGCAGCGAGATGTCTCGCTGGTCCTCCGGCTGCCAGAAGAGCAGGTTCTCCACCCAGGCCGGGTGATCGATGTTTAGAGCAACGAAAAGCGCCACCAGGGCTATGACGATGATGGCCGCGAGGCGCCAGGTCTTAGATTGGCTCATGCGATGTCCTTTCGATAACGTATAACACGCAAATAAAGAACGTCAACCGATTCCAAGCCCCCAAAGGTTCTAGGGAGAGCTCCCCAGGGCTTTCGTCACGATACGCATCAGGCAGAGCGAGATGACGTCGAAACCCGGCCTGACAAACCTTCAGGGTCTGCATCTTCCGGCGAGCCGGCCCTGCCCTATCGCAAACTCGCCCCCAAGCTTGGGGGCTGTCCATACGGCTATCGTGCTGGGGGCTTTCCACGCGGCAGATGAGCGCTTCACCTGCCAGCGGGCGGGCAAGCCCACGACTACTGAATTATAGCAGCTGAGACCGTCCTGTCAATCACGCACACCACGCCACCACCAGACCCCAGTAGACAACCCTATCAAGGGGAGTGAACCAAGAATCAACCGGTCAACAGGATTCGCCCCTGCGACGGTCCATGAGGCCGGCTCAGCTCGAGGCGGGCTCCCCAGTCCCCTACACGGGTCGCAGACCGCCGCAAGCGACGAGCGCGGGCCAAGGGAACGAGGCCCTTGGATCAGCGCACGTCAACTCAGGCCCGATCGGCGACGATCTCGGTGCCCGGACGACGCTCGTCGTTGAGCAAAGCGCCCTTGAGCATCCCGGGCCGGGTGCCCGCCATAATGCGCACCCTCGTCTCTGGATGCCGCCGCACCAACTCGACCATGCGGGCCACTTTGTCTGCCATGCCGCCGGTGACGTCCACCCCCCGCGAACCGGAGAACACCTCGCGCCAGCGAGGATAGCTCTCCGGGGTGATACGCGAGATCACCTCGCCCTCTCCATCCAACACACCAGGGACACCGCCCAGCAGCAGGATACGCCTGGGGTGCAACGCGTCGACCAGATAGACGAAGAGATCCTCTGTGGAAGCGATGGTCCCTCCGCGAACGTCGTCCAGGGCCACGTCGCCGTAGACGAGCGGCACCAGGCCCTCCTTCAGCGCCACGCGGATGGGCCGCGTGCTCAGATGCACGACCTCTCCATCGTGGCAGCGAACCGATGCCGAAGGCTGCAGGCTGAGCACGGGAACGCCGGCCTCGAGGAGGGCATCCGTGACGATACGGTTCAGCCGCGCCGCCGCGGCAGCCACCTCGGCGTACCCGCGCCACTGTGCCGGCGTGGCCACGCCCTCTCGCGTGCCGTAGGGCCTGGCGGCCCAGTGACCGAAGGAGCCGGAGCCGTGACCGAGCAGCAAGCCCAGGCTCGGATCGGCGTCGAGGGAGGCCCGCACCTCCCCCGCCAGCCGGGCGATGAGCTCCCGCCGGGGCGTATAGGCCCGGGTCTTGTCCGTGATGAGCGAGCCTCCGAACTTCACGAACTGGAGGCCCTCTGAGACGACTCGCGGGCCCATCAGCGCTCCCAGAGCACGTCACCGCGCAGCGCGCGTTTGAGGAACTGGAACATGGCCCAGCCTTCCCAGGCGAACGGCGGGAAGCCCAGCAGCCCCAGCACCGGCATGCGGAAGTAGTGCGGGCCGAAGTCGAGGGGCCAGGGCAGCGTGTAGCGCCAGCCGGAGCTGGCCCAGAAGTTCCAGAACTCCCAAAGGAAACCGCAGATCAATCCGGCCGCCAGCAGCCGCAGAGCGAGCCGGGGGTCGCCGTCCCGCCAGTTCGCCATCGGCGACTCGGCCCCCAGGCGCATGTTGATCGGCTCCAAGAGCAGGATGAACCCCAGCCAGACGAAGCCGAAGGTATAGCGGGCCAGGCGGGCGGGCAGCAGCGGCGGAATCGACACCCACGCCAACCCGACCACGAACGACGCCGCCAGCAACGTCGGGGAGAGGGTGCTCGGCTTCACCCGCAGCCCGCGCAGAAAGCCCACCCCCTCCAGGACGGCGGCCGTCTCGAACATGCCGGGCATGATCGTGGCGAAGGACCACGTGTAGGCCCAATGGCGTTCGATCGGGTGCTCCGGCACGTTCACGTAGTACCAGTTCTGCAGACGAAGGTTGTACGCCTCGAACAGAACCCAACACCCGACCGAGATCCAGACCAGCATCAGCGCCTCGCGAGGCCGATCGTGGAGCAGCGAATGGCCCTTCAGTCGCAGTGCCAGGGCGTCCATGAAAAGGATATACCCCGTCCAGACCAAGGGCGTGAACCACTTGGCCACGAACGGCTGTCCGGCGAACAACAGAACCTCGGCCCCGACGATGACGGCCAGACCCATCCATCCGTACCACTTCAATCGCATAAGCCCCTCTCCACTCATCTCA
>CAYQZG010000224.1:0-4812 GCA_964421785.1 uncultured Anaerolineales bacterium | reverse complement strand
CAGCAGAATCGGTAGAATCAGCGCAAACTCTACCATACTCTGCCCTCTTCGTTCTTTACCTGGCATAGCTCCCTCCCTGGACCGGTTTCCGGTAGGCATTTGCTCAAACACCATTATACCGCAAAAAGCTCGACTGCTTGATTACAGAGGCGTTACAGCGTATGCATGCGTGTGGAAGGAAAGTTACAGAAATCCAATGTCCTGAGAAATGACAAAGCCCCGACCATGCGGGGCTTTGCTCGGCATGTTAGTCGTCAGCGCAAATGCTAAATGGCATTCACGATGTTGCTGAAGACGTTGCCGATGGCGGGGCCCAGGATGGCCAGGATGACAATGACGACAATGGCCACTAGAACAAGAATCAACGCATACTCGACCAAGCCCTGCCCTTCTTCACGAGGTAGGAACAACATTCGCCTCACCTCCTTCAATAGTCTCTTGCCAAGAGTGACCCTCACTCTGGATTGACCCCATTATATACGACGGGCACCTAGCTTACAATAGGACCTTCGTACTACCGGATTGTCACACCATGGGAAGATCGAAGGTCACCCTCATACCGCGCCCCAACTCGCTATCAAAATGTATCTCGCCTCCCAGCATCTCGATCCGCTCGCGCATCGTGACCAGGCCAAGCCGCTCTGCATCCTGGGATGAGAGCGCATCGGTGATCTCCAGGCCGTCCCCATCATCCTCGAACGTTACCTGAAGGCGCTCCCCCCTCATATCCAGCGTGATGCGGGCGCTGCCAGCGTGGCTGACCTCCTTGGCGTTACTGAGCAACTCCTGGATGATGCGGAACGTGGTCACCTCCTTGTGAGACGCTAGACGCCGCTCCTGGCCCACCACCGTGAGATCGGTAAGCAGATTGCTGTTTTCGGAGAAGCTATCTAGATAACGTCGCAGCGTAGGGACGAGGCCTAGATCGTCTAGCATCATAGGGCGCAGGTTGAGGATGAACTCCTTGACTTTCTGAAAGGTACTCGCCACAGAGTTCTTCAGATTCGTCAACTCCACACGCGCCTGCTCGGGATCGGCGTCTAGGAGCCGTTCGCAGATCTCGGCCTGAAGGATCAGATTGGTCAGCGATTGGGCCGGGCCATCGTGCATCTGCCTGCTCAAGCGTCGTCGCTCCCGTTCCTGGGCTTCGATGATACGGACGACCGAAGCCTGCGCGGCCTGTTCCTCCTCCGATTCCTCAGGCTCATAACGCTCAGGATGGCCAGCGTGCTCAAGGATGCTGCGGAGTATGTCCAAGTACCGAGCCATATTCCGCTGGTCGCTCTGAAGCTTCTCCAACTGTCCGCGCATCGTGAAGAGACGCTGCTGTGTGTCGAGCACGGTGGTGTAGGCATCCTGAAGGTCCTGACGGGGGACGGTATCGATCGAGGACTCCACCTGTCTGAGTTGATTGGTGGCCTGCGTGTTGCGCTGGGCCATGCGCTCCACCTCGTCGCTCGTCTGCTGGATAAGGAGATCGATCTCCTTGAGCTCGCGCTGCGTCTTCTTGTACTCCTCGCTGCAGGCCTCCAGGAACTGCTCGAAGGTCTTTGCGTCGTTATTGCTCGCCGAAACCACCATATCTCACTCCCTATGTTTGCTTCTCGTCGTCGCTGCTCGATCCCGTGTGTAGAGGAATCCAGCCACGCCGAAGGGCAGAGACGGCCGCTTCCGTCCGCCCGGTTGCTCCTAGCTTCCTGAGAACAGCCGTCATATGGTTCTTCACGGTCTGGTGGCTGATGCCCAGGTGGTAGGCGATCTTCCGGTTGCTCATGCCCTGTGCGACCAGTTCGAGAATCTCCATCTCGCGTGGGGTCAGAGGAGAGAGAAACTCCTCGTTGCCTGCAAATATATCTCCCCCAAATCGCTTGAATTTTCTTAGCAGCCAATCGCCGATACCATCCTCGTCCAGGACCATCTCATCCACGACGTAGTGCCCCTCGTTCACCTGACGGATGACGCCTATCAATCGCTCGGGCCTCACATCTTTGGCGTGGTAGGCCGATGCACCGGCGCGGATAGCGTGGTAGATCTGTTCTTCGTCGTCATAGGCGGTCAGCATGATCACCTTGATATCGGGACATCGATCCCTGAGCTCACGTGTCGCCTGCAGGCCGTTCAACTCCGGGAGATTGATATCCATAATGACGACGTCCGGGTGCACCAGTTCTGCCTTCTTAATCGCTGATTCGCCGTCAGCTGCTTCGTCGACGACGCGCAGATCATCCTGCGCCGCCAAGACGTTCTTCAGCCCTTGGCGGAAGACCGGGTGGTCGTCCACGATCATCACATCTATTGCATCCGCCATCTTGATCCTCCTGTAGTGCCTCGATTACCCCCTCATAGCAAGCGCCAGCCACCTTGACATTCACCGACCACCGGGATCGCAGCAGGTGTCGAGCTGCTTCGTTCGACCAAAGATGCATCACATCGAACGTAAACGGATCAAGTCGCTCTCAGGACCGGCTGTTCGGGCCGAGCAAGGTGAACAGCTGCTTCAGGCTCAAGTATATCATAAGAAGTGCAAGATGTGCAACCTCAGCACATCATGGACCAAAGCCTTATCGCCATCATCGACCCTGCTGCACTTGGAGAGACCTACCTGAGCGCCAGTACTAAAATCCTATGCAAAGCTTCCGCTCGCCATGCTATACTGATGATGGACGCATGATCTGCCGTTCACCTGGCGTTGCCCCGGCGTCTGACGTACAAAGCCGCAGAGAGCGAGGCAAGAACTCTCGCTAACGCCGGGAGCGACACACTCACAGACGTGATTCGTGCACGCAAGGGGGTTTCCAATGCTTCTCCAAATCATATCCATTGCCCTTATCATCGTGGGCATCTGTGGTCTGACCCGCCTTGCCTTCAAGACCTTCTCGTAGCGCAAGGCTATCCAAACTAGCGGGTGTCTCAGGCCTGAGTCCGGCGAGAACGTACGGACCGCCCAGAGACACCTGCATTACAATTCCCCCCAGCTCGACAACCATCACCATGCTCAGACTCTGACGAACCCGAGCACCTCCTGAACGTCTGCGACATATGCGCCGAAACGGCTCTCGTGGTATACTGAAGGCGAGGAACACGGGTCACCATCCTCCGCTGGCCGCGATCAAACGCCTTACAGGAGACCGGGCATGCCTGGAGTCGCACAGACAACTTCAGACCATCAGGAGCCCAAGACAGAGCAGAAGCGTGGCTGTATGCCTGCCGCTGTCGTCGCCCTTCTGCTGCTTCTGCTGGCGGGAGTCGGCGTCTTCTCCGCATGGATGGTGGAGCGAACAATTCTGACGCCCTACGAATCCCGTATCTACCCAAACATCCACGTCCTCGGCGAAAACCTGGGCGGATTCACCGTGGAAGAAGCCGCACACCACCTGGACGAGGTATTCGCCAATCACAACGCAGGCGATCTCATCCTGAGCGACGGAGACCAAAGCTGGCGGGTGCCTTGGTCGGAGGCCGGTATGCACTTGGACGCCAAGGCCACGGCGGAACAGGCCTTCGCCGCCGGGCGAGGGCAAGGGGTGCCTTGGCGGACGCTCCTCTCTTTGTGGCTCGGCGAGCGCGGCTGGGGGACCAGCCGTGAAATCCCCCCGGTCTTCACCATTGATGACCGTGCCACACGACGTGCCCTCGAGAGAATAGCACCGGAGCTATATGAAGCCCCCACGGACGCGACGCTTCGCCTGGATGGCGATCAAGTGATGACCACGCCAAGTCGACGAGGACGGGCGCTGGCGATCGACGCGACCGCAGAGAAGATCATCAACACGGTCACTCATCTCGGCCCTGACTATCCATTCGCCCCTACCTACCGTCCTATCGCGCCGAACATCGTGGATGTCGACGCCACCAGAGCCGAAGCCGAGGATCTTCTGAGCCGCGAGGTCCATGTCACCGCTCAAGGGGAACACGAGGGCGAGACGTTCACCTGGGATTGGACGCTGGGACGGGAGACCATCGCCAGCTGGCTGCGGGTGGAGAAGACAGAGGAAGGCTTCGCGATCCACGTTGACGAAACGGCGATCGAGGCGACGGTGGCGGATTTGGCAGCGGAGCCCGAGGCAGACGACTGGGGCTTCCCAAGCGAGGAAGCCACCGAGAAGACCATAGAGAGCTTCAAGGACGGCGGGGGTGAAGTCGCCGTCGAACTGAGGCCGCCGCCGCGCATCTATGTTGTCCGAGCCGGGGACCGCCTGACCACCATCGCCGCCACGTTCGGCATGCCGCCAGGGTTGATCGCCGAGCTCAACCCTGGCATCGACCTGAACCAGCTGCACGTCGGCCAGGAGCTGATCATCCCCCCGCAGGACATATTGACGCCGTACGAGACGGTGCCCGGCAAACGTATCGTGATCAGCACCGCAGAGCAGCGACTTCGGGTCTACGAGAACGGCCAATTGCTCTATGATTGGCCCTGCTCCACCGGCAAGGAGGACTCACCAACGTACCGGGGTCACTTCCAGGTCCTGAGCAAGGAGGAGATGGCCTACGCCAGCCAGTGGGACCTGCAGATGCCTCATTTCATCGGCGTCTACCGGGCCGGCGGCGACACCGTCAATGGCATCCACGCGCTGCCCATCCTGGCCAACGGTCAGCGGCTATGGGAGGGCCATTTGGGATCACGCGCATCTTTCGGCTGCATCATCCTGGGCATCGAAGAGGCGGAAACCCTCTTCAAATGGGCCGATTTGGGCGTGCCGGTGACGATCGAATAGGGGAAGAGTCTGTCACGAGAACAGAAGGAACATCATACCCTCAAGACGCGCGATGCTATTCGAGACAGAGCGGCTCATGATTGGCTCTACTGAA
>CAYQZG010000223.1:0-4849 GCA_964421785.1 uncultured Anaerolineales bacterium | reverse complement strand
CTGGCCGTCGTTCATCAGGTCCTGGCCGGCGGATCGTCCGCGCCGGCGTTCCCATCCGGCCCACCAGTGACGCTCGACGGGGCCGGCGCGTCCTTAAGCGGGGTGGACGGCGCGACTGCCACCGGCGGCAGCTTCAAGATGGCCCCCGCTGGCTTCCCGCCCAGCCGTCTGAGTGGGGTTGACGTGTCCGCCATGCCGGGCTGGGACAGCGACGCCGGCCACATTGGCGTGCCTGGGATCGACAACGGCACCGTCTACGCCCTGGCCGTCGACGACGCTGGCAACGTGTACGCCGGCGGCACGTTCACCAACGCTGGCGGCATCGAAGACGCCGACTACCTCGCCCGCTGGAGCAGCGTCGAGGGCTGGTCGGCGGTGGGCAGCGTCATCACCGGCCCGGTGCACGCCATCGCCGTCGCCCCGGATGGGTCTCTCTACATCGGCGGCGAGTTCACCAAGGATTTCGGGTCGGGCTATGACATGGGCTATGTGGTCCGCCGCTACGGTGGTTCCTGGTATCGCCTGCGGGGTGGGGTGGACGGCCCGGTCAAGGCCCTGGCGGTGGCGCCCAACGGCGATGTCTACGCCGGTGGCTCGTTCACTCAGGCCAATGTCGACGAGCCCACACAGCTCATCTCGGTGAGAGGGATCGCGCGCTGGAACGGCTCTCGGTGGCGGGACGTGGGCGGCGGCGTTATGCGGCCCGACACCACTCCTGGCCAGGTGAATGCCCTGGCTATCGACGGGAAGGACGTCTACGCGGGCGGCGATTTCTACTACGCCGGTGACTCTGGCGATCCGATGCCCTACGTCGCCCGCTGGGACAGCGCTGCAAGCCAGTGGGAGAGCATCAACTCGCCGCTGGCCCACCAGGTGGACGCGCTGACCACCAACGGCAGCGAGCTTTACGTCGCTGCCCGGACCGGCATCAATGGCGGTTTCCGCGTCGAGCAGGTGGATCTGGCGGACGACAGCTGGACTCAGCTTGCCTCCAGCAGCCAGTGCGATGCCACCACCTGTGACCGGGTCTATGCCCTCGCGGCCAGCCAGAGCAACATCTTCGTCGGCGGTCGGTTCAGCACCATAACGGGCACCGTCAGCGCCAACTGGATCGCCCGCTGGAACAGCCGCAATGAGACCTGGTTCGCCATGGGGAGTGGCATCAGCGACTCCGGCCATCAGCAGCAGGATGACGGCGTGTGGGCCTTCGCCCTCGACGGGGGCGACCTGTACGCCGGCGGCGATTTCCAGCACGCCAATGGGCAGGACGCTCACCGGCTGGCCCATTGGGTGCCCCACGTCGCCGATCTGGGCGTGTTCCAGGAGACGGCGCCGCCGGGGGTGATCGACGCCGGCGAGCAGATCACGTACGAGGTCACCGTGCTCCATCACGGCTACCAGAAGGCGAAGAACGTGGTGCTGGAGGACGTCCTGCCGGCCGAGGTGACGCTGGAGCAGGCTGACTGTGGATCGGGGACCTTGGTTCCGCCCGCGACCTGCGAGCTGGGTAAGCTGAAAGCCGGGGCGCGGGAGACGGTGCGCTTTGTGGCCTCCCTTCCGCCTACGCTGACCAAAGGCATGACGCTCACCAACGTGGCCAACGTGGTCGCCAACCAGTACGATCCCGCGCTGGCGGCCGTCTTCCCCGCCAACAACACCTACACCGTCACCACCCAGGTGTCCCGGCGGGCGGTTCTGCGCCTGGAAAAGGAGGCGCCGGCCGCGGCAGACGTCGGGGACGCCGTCCCCTATACGCTGACCGTGACCAACGACGGGCCCTCTGTCGCCACGGCGGTCGTGCTGACCGACACGCTGCCCGACGGCGTACTGCTCAAGTCGTACCCTGGGGGCGGCGCGTGTAGCAGTACCAACACGCGGGTCGTCTGTCAGCTGGGGGAGATGCTGCCGCACGACAGCGAGACGGTCGTCATCGAGGTCACGCCCTACGTCGTCGGCACCCTGACCAATGAGGCGCAGGCGTCGGCCGCGGAGGCCGATGCGCCGGCGATGACCACGGCGGACACCGACGTCAGCGGCACCATCGGCATGCATGTCCTGAAGACGGACGGCGTCGGCGAGGTAGGGCTCAACGAACCGCTGACCTATACGCTCACCGTCTGGGCGACGGGCACGCCGTTGGTGGAGGACGTGTGCATTACCGATACGTTGCCGTCGGCGGTCACGCTTCGCTCGGTGGACCCCAGCCAGGGCACATGCAGCGGCGCGGCCACGGTCCTCTGTGACGTCGGTGACCTGACCGGCGGGGAGTTCGTTACCGTGACTATTGGCGTCACGCCGACGGTGGAGGGAACGCTGGTCAACACGGCCCAGGTGGGCGGTTCCGGCGTCGACCCGGCGTTCGACACCGACGACGATACCGAGGTGCGGGACGTGGCGGATCTGCAGGTGACCAAGAGCGGCCCCGGCGCGGCGACGGCCGGACAGGCCTTCGACTATGCCATCAACGTCGTCAACGACGGCCCGGCGTCGACCACCGACGTCACGTTGACCGATGACCTGCCCGATGGGCTCTATCTGAACACCTTGAACGCCTCCCAGGGGACGTGCAGCTGGACCGGGAGCCGGGCCTCGGCCGCGGTGACCTGCGATCTGGGGGCCATGGCCAACGGCGCCGGGGCGGAGGTGACACTGAACGTCACGCCGCTGGTGACCGGGACGCTGGAGAACAGCGCCAGCGCCAGCAGCCCCAAGGCCGACGATGTGAGCGACAATGACGCCGACACGTTGGAGACCACCGTCGGGTCCGGCACGACCGGCGTCCGTACGGTGGATGGGCTGACGATTGAGGCCTACGTCTTCGTCGATCTTCCCGGCGGCGATACGACGGCCTACGGCGTCGTCTCCCTGGGCGATCATTTCTATCTCTCCGGCCCCAACGACGCCGTCACCTTCGGCAGCGGCGCGCTCACGGGTGACGGCACCCTCACCTTCAAGCAGGGCGACCTCCCCGTCTGGGAGGGTGACTTCTCCTCCTCGGCGGCCGCGGGCTGGGAGCTGACGCTGGGCAGCGGCGCATCGGCGTTGCCGCATCTGGCGGGATTCATCCTCGACAGCAGCTCGCTATCCAGCGTGGATCTCCTCACGGGGCAGGTGACGGGCAACACTACCGCGCTGCGCCTGGAGCCGCCCGGATGCAGCGCCGTCGTGGCGGCCGACTTCACCATCACGCCCGGGCCGACGTTCAGCGGCACGCTCCCCGATGCCTTCACCATCGCCGCCGGGGCCTTCGACCTCGCCGTGCCGGCGGGGGCTACGCTCTCCAACGACGGCGTCAGCGCCTCGCCCGTCGACCTGGTGCTGCCCGCCTACTTTGGCGCCGGGCGGGTGGAGGGGGCGACGCTGACCATCAGGCCGAACAACCTCCTGCTGGGCGGATCGGCGGGCGTCGCCTTTGACGTACCCGATCTGCGCTTCGACGACCAGGACACGCTGGTCATCAAGGACGCCGAGGGTATGCTGGCTCGCTTTGGCGATGAGTACGTGATTGTAATGTGGAACGGAGATCTCCACGTCACCCTGCCCGGTAACACACCCGTCATCCCGCTGGGCGAGGCGCGTCTGACGGCCTCGGGGGAGATCGACGTGGAACGGCTGGACGCCTTCCCCTTGGAGGTGGCGGGCGGGACGCTGACCGTGGAGTACGCCTTCCTGACCAACCCGGAGCTGGCGGTGACCGAGGCGGTCTTCCAGTGGCCCGAGAACCTGGGCGGCAAGTACCAGAACGTGTCCGACGTCCACGTCACGGCCTCGGGCACGCTCAGCGTCGACGGCAACGTCGACATCGCGCTGCCGGACGTCCTGATCCTGGGCGGCGAGACGCTGCGGGTGAACCATCCCATCGCCAACCTGATCGAGGGGGCGAACGGCTACACCTTCGACGTCACCGACGGCGAGGTGTTGGTGACCTTGCTCCAGCAGAACGATCACACCCTCGACCTGGCCGCGGGGGAGGTCGACCTGGACGGCCATTTCCGCGGTCGCATGGTGCAGGATGCGCTCACGCTCGACGTGGCCGGCGCCGAGCTGACCATCAGCGGCCTCTCCAGCGGCTGGCCGCTCAACGACACCACGGGCCTGGCCATCGGTCCGGCCGTCACCAGCGCTGGTGACGTGTCGACGGCCGCCAATGCGGCGGGCCAGGGAGAATGGCAGTTGCCCGCCCCGCTGGGCGGCGGTTCGCTCACTTTCGATGCGCTGATCGTTATCGACGGCGATGGGCTGCACCTCAACGACGGCAACTCGGTGCCCTTCCCTAACGCCAATCTGGACGGCGATGGATTCCCGGTGCTGAATAACTCGGTCACGCTGGGGGAGGGCGACGATCTTACCTACGAGCTGAACCTGGCGGGCGCTATATCGGTCACCATCCCCGGCTTCAGTGGCTTCACCGACGGCGACCTGACCCTGGACAGCCTGGGTAACCTCTCCGGCAGCGCAGAGGGGCTGGAGATGCTGCTCGGCGGGCTGGAGCTCGGCGTGGACCAGTTCCTCGTCGAGGGGGGCAATCTGCTCACCGAGGGCGGCACCCTCTCCGCGCCGCCCGGTTTCGGCGGTGACCAGGTCACGCTCAACGGCATGGGCCTGCTGGATGCCGATCTCGGCCTGGTTGGGTGGGGGATGGACGATCAGGGGAACGTCACCTCCGCCACGGTACAGCTACCGTCGCTGAGCCTGAACGGCTACGACTGCTTCGCCCTGGAGGGGAGCTACCGTCGCGTCGACCGGCTCCCGATAGGCAACCCCGACGGCGTGGACGACGGCTACGAGATCACAGGGCACGGCCTGATGCGGGTGCCCGGTTTCGGCACCAGTATGAGTACCAGCCCGC
>CAYQZG010000222.1:0-4888 GCA_964421785.1 uncultured Anaerolineales bacterium | reverse complement strand
CCTGCTTCTAAGCGTTTGGTATCTGTTGGGTCTCCTGCAAGAAGCTCGCGAGCCCGTCCCCGGGTCACGGGTGGGCACCACCTGGGCGGTCACCGCCTAGTCGCCCCGAGACGGGGCTCGGGTCGACGCCGTTACCTGAGCACCTTTTTCTCGGCAAAGCCAACACGGTTGTGCGCAATGGCCGCGCTCAGATGCGCGCCAAAGAGGACGAGCCAGCTGGTCAGGTAGATCCACAGCAGCAGCGCCACGACCGCGCCCAGCGAGCCGTACACGAGCCGGTAGTGGACCAGGTCGCTGCTGACGTACCAGGCGAAGCCACGCTTGGCCACGTCCCAGGCCAGGGCTACGAAAGCGGCACCCCATAGAGCCTCCGACCACTTCACACAGGTGTTCGGCACCCAGCGGTAGAGATTGAGGACAATGAGGAAGATGACGAGGGCCGGTAGCCCGCTGGCGATCAGGGTCCACAGCGGGGTACCGAGGATGTGGATCCCTCCTCCCAACGCCACTTCCAAGCGCGGCAGCACGTTTAGCACCGGCGTGGAGAGCAGAGAGACCGACAGGAGGGCAGCCACGACGCCGATCAGCCCAATGCTTAGACCCATGAGACGCTGTTCCACGAAGCTCCGTGCTTCCGCGTCCACCCACGCCTGATTGATGTGATTCACCAGAACGGTGAAGACGCCGGTGCCCGACCAGAGCAGACCGAGCAGTCCTACGAGCCCGACTGTCCCACGCCGCTGAAGAACCTGTTCCACGTTCCTCAGGATGAGTTCCTCGGAGACCGGCACGACGCCGGTCACGGAGCTCACCACCTGCTGCTGAACGAGCTCGCGTTCCAGGAAGAAGCTCCCGGCAGCAATCAGCGCCAGGAGCAAGGGGAAGAGAGAGAACACCGTATAGTAGGCCAGGCCAGCAGCGACGTGCGGCGCATGGGCCTCACCGAAGCGGCTGATCGCATCCCGCAGAATGGAGAGCACCCCCCCGGCGAGATCGTCGGCGCGATCAAAGGCGGAATCGAGGTAAACCTTTAGCGTCTTCATCTCTATTCCTCACTTTGTGTCCTTCACTACGCTGATTCTTCCACCTCTTCGCTCTCCACGTTCAAGAAGCGGGCGTTGATCGCCACGATGACCGTGCTCAGCGACATGACGAGCGCGCCCACCGCCGGGCTCAGGAGGATACCGTAGTTGTAGAGCACGCCGGCCGCCAGGGGGATGGCGAAGACGTTGTACCCGGTAGCCCAGGCCAGGTTCTGGATCATCTTGCGATAGGTGGCTCGGGAGAGATCGAAGATCGCCACTGCGTCGAGGGGGTTGCTCCGCACCAGGATGATGTCGGCCGTCTCGACGGCGACGTCGGTCCCGGCGCCGATCGCCATGCCGACGTCGGCGGTCGCCAGGGCGGGTGCGTCGTTGACGCCGTCGCCCGTCATGGCCACCACCAACCCCCGGGATTGGACCTCCTTCACTTTCTCCGCCTTCTCATCGGGCAGCACCTCGGCGAAATAGTCGTCCAGGCCGATCTCATCGGCCACCCAGCGGGCCACCCGCTCGTTGTCCCCGGTAAGCATCATAGCTTGCACCCCCATCGCCTTGAGCTTCGAGATGGCCTTCGGGGATTCGGGGCGGATGACGTCGGCCAGCGCGATGGCGCCCTTCAGATCGTCGTCGATCAGAACGTAGACGATGGTCTTACCCTGCGAGGAGAGCTCATCGACCCGCTCATCGTCGAACGAGATCCCCTGCTCCCGAAGATAGCCGGAGCTGACGATCTTCACATCGCGCCCGTTCACTGTCGCTTCGGCCCCTTTTCCCGGGATGGCCTGGAAATCCTCCACGTCGAAGCGCTCGTCGGTCGCTTCGGTGATCCCCCGGGCGATGGGATGTTCAGAACGGGACTCCACCGAGGCCGCGTACGTCAACAGCTCCTGCTCCTCAATTCCCTCGGAGAAGACAAGCGTATCCGTCACGCCGAACGCCCCCTTGGTCAGCGTGCCGGTCTTATCGAAGAGAATGGCATCGATGGTTCTCGCCCGCTCGAAGGCAGTGCGGTTGCGGATCAGGAGACCGTTTTTCGCCGATAGCGCCGTGGAGACCGCGACCACCAGCGGAATGGCCAGGCCTAATGCATGCGGACAGGTGATCACCATGACCGTCACGCTCCGCTCCAAGGCAAACACGAAGTCGCGGCCCGATCCAAAGAGCCATGCCAGCAGCGTCGCCGTACCTACCGTCAGGGAGATGACGGTGAGCCACATCGCCGCGCGATCGGCCAGGCTCTGAGTTCGCGATTTGCTCTTCTGAGCCTCCTCGACCAGCGAGATGGCCTGGGCGAGGTAGGAGTCCTCGCCCGTCTTCCGCACTCCGACCGTGATTGAGCCCTCGCCGTTGATGGAGCCGCCGATCACCTCCGCGCCCTCCCCTTTGGAGATCGGCTTCGACTCCCCGGTGAGCATCGACTGGTTGACCGCGGTCTGGCCCTCAATCACCTCACCGTCGGCCGGGATCTTCTCACCGGGCTTGACGACGACCCTATCCCCAGCCTCCAACGCTTCGATAGGCACGTCCTCGAGGCCGCCGTCCTTCATCAGCCTGTGGGCCTCGGAGGGCATCAGCTCGGCCAGCTCCTCCAGCGCACGAGAGGCACCCATCACCGAGCGCATCTCGATCCAGTGGCCGAGGAGCATCACGTCGATCAGCGTCGCCAGCTCCCAGAAGAAGACCCGGCCACTCAGCCCGAAGACGACCACGCTGCTGTACCCGTAGGCCACGCTGATCGCCACGCCGATCAGCGTCATCATGCCGGGCTGGGCCGACGACAGTTCTTTGTAGAGCCCACTGAGGAAAGGCCAGCCGCCGTAGAAGAAGACGGCCGTCGCGAAGACGAACAAGATGACGTTATCACCCGGGAAACTGACCGCCTCTTCCAGGCCCAGGAACCCCTGAACGAGAGGGGAGAGGACCAGAATAGGAATCGTCAGAAGCAGTGATACCCAGAAACGGCGCCGGAAGTCGGCCACCATCTGGGCATGGTGGTCGCCACCCTCGTGTTCAGTTTGATGGCTATTCTTCGTCATGATCCCTTTCACTACCGCTCGACCTCGTAATTCGGTCCGGACGATGCCGTCAGATCCACCACAACCGCCTGGCCGCCGTACCCGTCCACGATGTCGTGGGCTCGGACGCGCAGCTCGGTCACCCCCTCGGGCACCACGATACCGCTCTGGCCGCGGGTGAAAGGCTGCTCGTCCACGTGCGGGTGAAGCAGCGTCCGCGTGAACGTCTCCTCCGGGTTGGGCTTCAGCACCTGACCGTCGGGCGTCACCACGTCCCAGCCGTCGGCGTAGTCCTCCCAGCCGGTGTCCGGATGCTCGACGGTGACGTAGAACGTCCAGGTCGTTTGCCCTTCGCCAGGCTCACCGCCGCCGGTCTGCATCGCCCGCACGTGGACGACATCGGCGTTTCCGGCCCCGTTCATCTCTGTCCGGCCCACGCACCCCAGTACCTCAACGGTGTCGTCAGAGACGACGAGGGACGAATCACCGCTGACCATATCGACCGTATGGAACTCGTGGACCCCTTCGCCGGTGGCGACGACGACCAGAGCCGTATCCTGCGTGCACCAATCCAGGCTGACGAGGAAGCCCCCAGGCGGCAGGGGGACAGGAGCGACGTCCGCCACCACGCCGGTCTCATCGACTGTCTTCAAGGTCAAGGAGGCAAACGTCCCATTGCCATACCGCCCCTCGGCGAAGAGGGCCGACGCCCCACCAGGCGACCAGGCGACGTCGTTGCCGAGCGCTCCTCCCTCGGTCTCCTCCACCAGCAGCATTGATGAGCCACCCACCAGATCGAGCAGCCCCAACTGATTGACCGCCAGGTCGTAGCCGACAGGAGCGTAGTTGTCGGGGGTATAGTCGTGGTCGCGGTTCAGATAGAGCAGCCGCGTGACCGCGGGGGAAACACGCGGCAGGAAGAGATATCGATCGCCGGGGAGTATCTGGCGGTGCTCAAGATCGGCGATCATCATCGATGTCCCACTCGGAGGCACCTTGATCGACCAGACGCCGGCAGATCCCATCTCAGTGAAGGGAATGAACGTGTTGACCAGAAGATCACCGCCGGACCAAGCGATCGGCAAGCTCGGAAGAAGCTCATCCTCTGAGTTCATCGTCGCCGGGAACCGCGTCGTCGACCCATCCTCCAGATCGACCAGGACCAGGGCCCATCCAGCCCTGTCAACCTCGGGTGGCCCAAGCTCCAGGAGGGCTAGATGATGGCCCGCGGCATCAAAGGCCATGCCGTAAGGATCGAAGTCGGGGGTGACCGGGATCGAATAGGTGGTGCTCGCCTTCAGATCGTAGATCACCACAGCGTCAGCGGGCAGCCGATCGTTGGGCATGGCCAACCAACGTCCGTCACGTGAGATAATCGCCCTCGGGTAGACCTCTCGATCCAGATCAGCGATGGCCCCATCGGCGGCGAGCCCGAACAGCCGGACCTGCTCCCCGGAGCCAGCAGCATAGAGAGCTATCGCCCGGGCCGAAGGTGGTTCGACGGTCGGTGTCGGCGAAGGCATTGGCGAGGGCGTGCCGGTCGGCATGGGCGTCGCCGAGGGCGTGCCCGTAGGTGCCGTCGTCGGTGCGGGTGTGGGGGGCGAAGGGGTAGGCGACGGCGCGGCCGGTGGCGTGCACGCCACCGCGCCGACGGCGAGGATAAGGAAGACAACGAGATATGAAACTGGGACCGGTCTGTAGCGCACGCCAACCTCCCATCCATGGATTCCTGATGACGGGCCGGGTTAGTACTACAACCTCATGTCCCGCCAAGAGACTTCCGACGTCTGCACGATCATGGTAGACAGGCCAGGAATCGTTCTGTGAGCG
>CAYQZG010000221.1:0-4897 GCA_964421785.1 uncultured Anaerolineales bacterium | reverse complement strand
AACTCGGGCGGCCCCGGCGTGCTGGCCGCCGACCGCGGCGAGGAGGTCGGCCTCGACGTGGGCCAGCCCACCCCGGCGGTCCAGGAGGAGCTGGGCGCGTTCCTGCCCGGGCACTGCGCGCTGGGCAACCCGGTCGACCTCACCGTCCAGGGCACGGGGGATTGGTACCGGCGGGCGCTGCTGGCCGTGCTGAAGGCATACGATGCGGCGGTGGCGATCAACGTGTCGACGCCCTACCTCGATCACATGGACCTGGCGCGGGGTGTTTGCGATGCTGCGGAGCAGGTGACCGCGGCGGGTGGCGCCGACAAGACCGTGGTGGCGGCCTTCCTGCCGGAGCAGATCGTCGCCGAGAGCGTCGACTACCTGGAGCGTCACGGCGTGCCCAACTTCGCCACCGGGGAGCGGGCCGTGGCGGCGCTGAGCCTCGTCGCCCGATATGAGCCTCCCCCCGGTGCCTTGCACTTGGCGAAGCCGCCGTTGAAGTGCGAGGCACCTGAGAGTCTCAGCCCAGGCCTCGAGCCGCCGTTGAAGTGCGAGGCACCTGAGAGTCTCAGCCCAGGCCTCGAGCCCCAGGCCATGGCCTGGTTGGCCGAGAACGACATCCCGGTGCCTCCGTTCCGCTTCGCGGAGGCGGCGCTGGAGGCGGTGGAGGCCTGTCGGGAGCTGGGCTATCCGGTGGCCATGAAGATCGTGTCGCCGCAGATCCTTCACAAATCGGACGTCGGCGGCGTCATCCTGGACGTGGGCGACGACGAGGCGGCCCGCCGAGCCTTCGGTCGCTTGGCCAGCGTCGGGCGGGGTCGGGAGTTTCGCGGCGTGATCGTCACGCCGATGATCGAGGATGCTCAGGAAGTCCTCCTGGGACTGTCGCGTGATCCACAGTTTGGCCCCGTGGTCGCCTTTGGGCTGGGCGGTATCTACACCGAGATCTGGCAGGACGTGGCGCTGCGGGTGGCGCCGATCGAGCGCCGGGAGGCAGAGGCGATGGTGCGCGAGATCACGTCCTTCCCGCTGTTGGAGGGCGTGCGAGGAGAGCCGCGACGCGACCTGGACGCGCTGGCGGACGTGCTGGTCAGATTCTCGCAGCTCCCCTTCCAGTTCACCGGCCTGCGGGAGATCGACCTGAACCCGGTCTTTCTGTTTCGTGAGGGGGAGGGGCTGCTGGTGGGAGACGTTCGAGTGATAGCGGAGCGCGGTGCATCGTTGCGCGAAGCAAAGGAGCGACATTGTTGATGTCAGAGCACGACACCTGCCCGGAGCATCAGGCCGGGCTGGACGAGCTGAAGCCCTACGTTCCCGGCACCCCGATTGAGGAGGTGCAGCGGGAGTACGGCCTGGAGGACGTGATCAAGCTGGCGTCCAACGAGAACCCCCTGGGCCCCTCGCCCAGGGCTATAGAGGCGATCCGCGAGGCGCTTCCCAGGCTGAACGTCTATCCCGACGGTCAGAGCTATGAGCTGCGGCAGGCGCTGGCGGGTTTCCTGGACGTCGGGCCGGACTGCGTGACGGTGGGGAACGGGGCCGACGGGATCATCGTGGAGACCTGCATGGCGTACCTGGATGAGGAGAGCGAGGTGGTGGTCAGCGAGTGCTCCTTCCCGGTCTACGACATCTACAGCCACGTGATGCGCGCCAAGCTGATCAAGACCCCGCTCAGAGACTACGGGCTGGATCTGGAGGCCATGGCGGAGGCGATCACGCCGTGGACGAAGCTGGTCTTCGTCTGCAATCCGAACAACCCCACGGGGACGATCGTGACCGCCAATGAGGTGACGGCCTTCATGGCGCGCGTGCCCGATCACGTGCTGGTCGTCTTCGACGAGGCCTACTACGAGCTGGTGGACTCAGATGCGTATCCGGAGACACTGGCGTACGTGCGCCAGGGGCGGCCCAACGTGATGGTGATGCGCACGTTCTCCAAGATCTTCGGGCTGGCCGGGGTGCGGCTGGGGTACGCCATAGGCGTGCCGGAGGTGCTGGCGCCGCTGAAGCGGGTGAAGGAGCCGTTCGCCGTCAACCTGCTGGCTCAGGCCGCCGGTGTGGCTGCGCTGGAGGACGACGCGTTCGTACGAAAGACGGTCGAGACCACCCAGAGGGAGCGCCGCTTCCTCTACGATCACTTTGAGCGGCTGGGTCTGGAGGCTATCCGCAGTCACACCAACTTCATCCTGGTACGGGTTGGCCCGGACGCGTGTGAGGTCCAGGAGGAACTGGTGAGGCGGGGGGTGATCGTGCGGCCCTGCAGGAACTACGATCTTCCGGACTTCTTACGCATCACGGTGGGGAGCCGAGAGCAGAACGAGCAGTTGATCGCCAGCCTGGCGGATGTGTTGCAGGCACGGCGCTCTGGCTCTTCGAGCTTGGCTCGTTTGTAGTGCGCTACGTAGCTATGCGGAGGTGCGCTGGGGATAGCACTCCGGCTCTTTGAGCTTGACGCTGCATGCCTGCTGACGAACGTTTGTCTTGTGCTTCTTACGGATGCCTCGTCCTCCCCTATACGTCACGGGCGTCGACGACGTGGTCACCCAGGGCCTCAAGGCTGTCCACCAGCTGGTTCTTGCGCGCGCCGCGCACCTTCACCACTAGCCCCCGCTTGCCGGGCGTGTCGCTGTCGAAGGAGCCCACGCTGACGATGGTGCCGCCCAACTCAGAGATGGCCCTGCCCAGCTCCGGGAGGACCTCCTTCTTCACGGGGACCTCCAGCGTCAGTCGCAGCCCCGATTGCCCTCCGGCGAACATCTCGACGAAAGTTTTGAAGATGTCCGTCTCTGTGATCACGCCGATGACGTGATGCTTCTGATCCACCACGGGCAGACCCCCGATCTTCTTTTCCGTCATGCGTTGGGCGACGTCCTCGACAGGCACGTCCGCCGTGGTGGTGATCACTTCCTCCGTCATGACCTCCCGTATCTTGACGTTAGCGAGCCGGTAGTTCAGATCCCAGACGCTGAGCGAGCCGGGATGCGATGGCGAGGCATACCCCAGGTCACCCTCGGACACAATGCCAACGAGCTTGCCGCTTCCGTCGACCACCGGAAGCTGTCGGAAGTGGCCCCTGTGCATCAGCCGTAGGGCATCGCGAAGGGCGTCGTCTGGCCTGATGGACACGGCTGGCGAGCTCATGCGGTCGTGTACGAACATGGCGTTGGTCTCCTTTGTCCGGCTCTGTGCCCCCACGGCAGCGGCAGCGGTCACCTGCACCCGGTTCGACTGGGCCTACGCTGGCAAGGCTTCCCAGCGTCCTTCTAGCTTCTCCATCACCTGGGGCAGCGTCGTGTACTCCATCTCGTCCATAGGCAGACGATGGGGCTCAAAAGGGCCATGCCGCCGCAGTTGGTCGGCGACCAATCCGCACACGCGGCGCGCCTCGTCGAAGCTGGGATCGTCAAACATGTCGCGCGGACCCACCAGGTGGCCCCCAGAGAGCTGGAAGCCCAGCGCGATCACCCGCGGTGGGCCATCGAAACGGCTGGGTGTGGCCTTGTCGACCGCCACTGGCATCAAGGGCCCGAAGTGGGAGCCGCGCATCCAGCCCTCGACCATGTGGGGCTTGGCGAAGGGCTCCAGCACCTCGCCGACAGCCGGGAACTGACTCTGGCAGCGCACGATACATACCGGATCATCCTTGCCGACGTAGCGACCGGCGATCAAGGACAGACGCTGTGTGGATGAGACGGCGGCGACCTCCCCGGCCTTGCTGGTCACGGCCTTGACGACGTAGTGGCCCGAGGCGCCGATGAAGACCAGAAGATCGTAGAGTTCCTCCGGCGTGTCGAAGGTGATGTGTTTGCTTTCCTTGACGTCGTGGACCTCGTAGCGGAAGCCGTCGTGCATCTTGGTGGCGATGACGAGACCCGCGGTGTTGAAGGGATCGGCGAATATCTCGTAGAGCGGCAGATTCCAGGCCCCCGCCGAGGTCTTGTCTGCCATGAAGATGATCACCGGCTCGGCCTCGCGCTCCTCAAACACCATCTCCGCTACGCCGGGCCCCATCCCTTTGACGTTGCCCGAGAAGGCGTCTGTTAGCAGGTCCTGCCCGGCGCCGTAGAGCTTCAGCCGCTTCGCCTCCTCGGTGCAGGCTTCGAAGATATCCCATGCAAGGCCGTGGATCTCTTCGTCGTCCTCGCCTTTGCGGTGGGTCATGATCAGCTCCAGGTCGTCGCCGCAGGCGGTGACGTGATAGTCGACGATGCTGCCCTCTCTCTGAGCGGCCAGAAGGCGATCGTCGGCCTCCTCGATCAGTTCTTCATGCATGCTCGAATGGCCGACGAAGCCACCCACGTCGGCCTTGATGACGCTAAGGGTGATCTGTCTATCGCTCATGGGTCTCTCCCTCCTGTGAACTCTGGGTAAATGCCGAACCGAAGTTGTCCGGTGTGCGCCTGCTATGATGAGACGCTGCCACCGGCGCGGGGCGGCTCCCGGATGGGTCAGAAGCCCGGCGACCAAGGCATCTCTTGCCGTTCTGTTCTTGACCAAGTATATCATGCTATATGTTACTTGTCAATAGACAGTTTACACAATGATAACACCGTTCAGTCTGGGCGCGAGGGTTGACAGATCCCGATGCTGAGGTACCATGCTCTCATTCTGATTATTCATCACGTGAATATACACGATTAGAGCATGAGGTTGGAGGGATGACGAGTCAGTCGAGTTTTCCGTTGGATCAGGCGCTGCTGGGGTTCCTCATGGAAGGCGCATCGCCCTTGCCCTTCGATACCGTCAATGACAGCTTGATCGTCGACAGCTCATCTGTGCCTGATGCTCCAACGCTATCGGCCCTGGAGTTGGTGCGCCTCAGCCTGGGCTTCAATGAGGGCCAATCAGACAGCGATGATGACGGTCTGATGGACGATGTTGAGGATCGGATAGGAACAGATCCCCATCCCCC
>CAYQZG010000220.1:0-4911 GCA_964421785.1 uncultured Anaerolineales bacterium | reverse complement strand
GAGGAGGTGATTCAGCAAAGCGAAACGGCTTAGCGCAGCCGAGGCGCGCATCGGCTCTCCCAATGTACCGAAGCCTCTGCTCCAGAAGCGCATCTCCAGCACGCGAGGAGGTCTGCAATGAAGCGGCACCACGTTCTCATCGGCGCGGTGATCACACTCTCTCTGTTGGTCACCGGATTGGCCTATGCTCAGGGGACGGCCCCTGAGCGCGAGACGAACCCGCAGGCGGCCCTGGGCACCGGCTTCACCTACCAGGGCCAGCTTAGCGATCAAAGCGGCCCCGTCAACGACACCTGCGACCTCACCTTCCAGCTCTACGACGCGCCCGGCAGCGGCTCGCCGCCCACCGGCGGCAGGCTCCTGGGCAGCGAGCAGATCCTGAACCACAGCATCGTCGACGGTCTCTTCACCGTCCAGCTCGACTTCGGCAGCGGCTCCTTCGACGGCGACGCCCGCTGGCTCCAGGTCACGCTCGACTGCGGGGGAGGCCCCATCACCCTGGCCCCACGCCAGCGCTTGACGCCAGCGCCCTACGCGCTGTACGCCCCCGCGGCCGGCACGGTCCCCTGGGGCGGCGTCGCCCACGTGCCGGGCGACCTGTCCGATGGCGACGACGACACCACCTACACCGCGGGCACCGGCCTGGAACTGTCGGGCGGCGCGTTCAGCCTGGCCGCCAGCTACCGCCTGCCCCAGAGCTGCACGAACGGACAGATTGCCGAGTGGAACGGTAGCACCTGGGTCTGCGGCGACGATGACACGGGAGGCGGCGGGGGCGGCGTCACCGCGGTCTACGCCGGCGACGGCCTGACCGCCACGAGTACCACAGGGGACGTGACGCTTGCCGTCGACTTCGCCGGGAGCGGCGGCGCGGACACCGCAGCCCGCAGCGACCACGACCATTGGGGGCAGACGTGGAGCGCCCCCCAGATGGCGCAGTCCCGAGGCGACGGACCCGGTTGCCTGGCGCAGACCACGGGGTTGACCCTCTCCGGCGGCGTCACCGGGCTGGAGGCCTCTGGTTCGGGCAGAGGCGTCCATGGGGAGACAAGTGGTGGGTTCGGCTCGGCCGTCTACGGCTTGGCCACCGCCCCCAGCGGGGAGGCCAAAGGCGTCCATGGCCAGAGCAACGCCGACGAGGGCCGGGGGGTGTACGGCTTCGCCAGCGCCCCCAGCGGGACCACCTACGGGGTGTATGGCCGCAGCAACAGTCCCCAGGGCCACGGCGTGTACGGCTGGGCCAGCGCCTCCAGCGGGCTAGCCTACGGCGTGTATGGGCTGAGCCGCAGCGCGCAGGGGCGCGGCGTGTACGGCGAGGTCAATGCGGCCAGCGGAAACGCATATGGTGTCTTTGGCAAGAGCAGCAGCGAGAGCGGCCGTGGTGTGCGCGGTGAGGTCAGCGCCAGCAGCGGAGACGCCTACGGCGTCGAGGGCGTGAGCTACAGCGATGAGGGCCGGGGGGTGTACGGCTATGCCGGCGCCCCCAGCGGAGAGGCCTATGGCGTCGTTGGCCGGAGCTACAGTGATCAGGGCCGCGGCGTGTACGGCCTCGCCGACCGCCCCAGCGGACACACGTATGGCGTCTATGGCAAGAGCCTGAGCCCCGACGGTCGCGGCGTTTACGGAGTCGCCACCTCCGGCAGCGGAGACGCCTACGGTGTTACGGGTGAGAGCCAGAGCTCTGACGGTCGCGGCGTCTACGGATTCGCCGGCAAGGGTTTCGGAGAGACCTACGGCGTCTATGGCAAGAGCATAAGCCCCGACGGCCAGGGCGTGCATGGCCTTGCCGCCTCCCTGAGCGGAAACGCCTACGGCGTGCACGGCGAGAGCCAGAGCTCTGATGGGCGCGGCGTGTACGGCGTCGCCAGCGCCCTCACCGGAGACACATACGGCGTGTACGGCGAAAGCGCCAGTTACTACGGCAGCGGGGTCTTCGGCCATGCCACCAACGACAGCGGCCAAACCTATGGCCTTTACGGCCTCAACCGCAGCTCCGCTGGCATGGGCGTGTATGGCAAGGCCACCAGCAGCAACGGCAGCGGCGGGTACCCGTATGGCGTCCACGGCCACAGCAACAAGGGGCACGGCGTCTATGGCACCACGGACGGGGACGAAGAGCTGGTCTCGGGCGTCTACGGTGAGGCCAGCCAGCAATACGCCAGTGGTGTGATCGGCCGGAACACAGGCACGGGCGTGGGGGTGTACGCCTGGGCTGGAGACGGTACTGCAATCGTCGCCAAGGGCAGCGGCAGCATCCTTAAAGGATACGACACCTCACCAACGCCAGACCTTCGGTTCCAGGTCAACAACATGGGCGAGGTGTCTGCAGATGGCAGCTTCCACTCCGGCGGCGCCGACTTCGCCGAGATGCTGCCCGCTGCCGACGGGCTGGAGCCGGGCGACGTGCTCGTCGTCGGCCCCGACGGCGCGTTGCTCCGCAGCACCACCGCCCGCGACCCCACCGTCGTCGGCGTCCATTCTACCCAACCCGGCTTCGTCGGCGGCTCCGACGCGGCGATGGAGAACCCGGGCGACGTGCCGCTGGCGGTGATGGGCGTGGTGCCGGTGAAGGCGAGCGCGGAGAACGGTCCGATCTCTCCCGGCGACCTGCTCACCACGTCATCCACGCCCGGGCACGCTATGAAGGCCAACGCCGATCCAGCCGTCGGGACGGTCATCGGGAAGGCGCTCGAGGGGCTGGACGAGGGCACCGGCGTCATCCAGATGCTGGTGATGCTGCAGTAGGAGGGAGCTATGCGGATATCGATCAAACGGATCACGCTCCTGCTGGCGGCGGCATTGCTGCTGCTCGTTGCCAGGAGCGCCCTGGCCCAGAGCGGCGACGTCCACGACCTGTCGTGGAACACGGTCGACGGCGGCGGGTATACGTTCAGCAGAGGCAGGGGCTACACCCTGAGCGGCACCGCCGGCCAGCCGGATGCCGGCGCGCTGACGGGGGGCGGCTTCACGCTCGGGGGCGGCTTCTGGCGCGGCGGCGGTCTGACGTGGCGCTACCTGCTCTACCTGCCCCTCACGCTGCACAGCTATTGATGGATGCACGCTCCTCGCCTCGACGCTGGAGGTGGAGAGCGCAGCATTATGGCTCCGAGGGGATTGCCAGATCCCCGCCCTGGAGTGGCGAGACGGATCATCTCGGTGCCTCTGACGGAGATGCTGTTTGAACGTTTGAATGGCAGTAGGAGAGGTGCCTCGCACTGCCTCAAGTGCAAGGCACCGTCCTTCCTGTCGCCTCGAGCCTATCTTCGAGGACTCTCGGCATACCTCAGGCAGCCTCGTCGAGAAACCCTCTCAGGGCAGCGTTGTACGCCGCTGGAAAGAAGAGGAAGGTGAGGAGTCGCTCCCTCTGCTCCTGCGGCACGTCTCGGTAGACATGCTCTGTGTCTCTCATCCTATCCCTCCCCGGGCTTCCTGACGTTCATGGTGTAGACCCACAGATTGCCGAAGCACTGATCCTGCTCGAACCTCGCCGCCCTCAGCCGCCGTACAGTCTCCCAGGGGAACGGGTAGTCCGGGTCGAAGAACTCCTCGGTGATGGAGAGCACCCCGCCGGGGCTCAGCACGCGCCGCAGCTCGGCCAGGGCGCGGGCCTGATCCGGTATCTCCTGCAGCACGGTGATCAGGAACGCCCGATCGACCTCCCCGTCCTCCAGCGGCAGATCATACGCGTCGGCCACGTGGGTCTCGACGTTGGTCAGCTCGGCCTCCTGCACGCGGGCCTCCACCTGGGCCACCATCTCCGGCTGGATGTCCACCGCGATCAGCCGCCCCTCCGGCCCCGCGCGCCGCGCCGCCTCCACCGTGAACGTCCCCGGCCCTGGCCCCAGCTCCAGCACCCGGTCGCCGGGCCGGATGCCCACCCGGTCGAGGGTAGGCCCCTGATAGCGGCGGCGGATCGGGTTGTCGACCAACCAGGCGAGCGAGTTGGGGCATGGCGCTGCCTTGCCGAACCGCTTGCCCAACCGGCTGATCAGCTTGAGCGGAAAGAGCCAGAAGAAGACGATACCGACCAGGACGGCCAGGACGCCGCCAAGTACCTTGAGCACGCGCTTCGTCGTAGATGCCTCCACGTCACTCCTTTGCGAAAACTCGCGGGATGTAGCGCCCGGTGCGGGCGCAGTAAGTTCGATCCAGACCTTGTGTCCAGTCCGTCGTCGCTAGACGAACAACAGGTAGCGGGGGACGCGCGCCACGTAATCCCGATACGCCTCGCCGTACGTCCTCAGGCAGGATCGTTCCTCGGCCAGGATCCGCACGTGATAACAGGCCGCGGCCATCGCAAACAGAGCCAGCGCCGCCCAGGAGCCGACGGCCAGACATGCCCCCACGAACATCAGCACCAGCATCAGCCACTGGGGGTTGCGCGATACGCGATAGAGGCCATTCGTCGCCGGTTGGCCCGCTGGCGCGTTCCTGAAGTTGAACAGCGCGGTCACGAGGCCGATCAGACCGAGCGCGAAGAGCGCGCTGCCGACGGCGAAGACGGGGCGCCCGATCCGAAGCGGGGAGAAGGCGAGCAGGGCGAACAGGATGCTGGAGAGCACCTTCCCGACCGTGGTCAGCGCGCGCTGTGCCCGGGTCCAGTGGGACTTGTCGTAGAGCCTGGCGACGACGTCCTTCGGAAAGCTCCGCACAGTGACGCCGAAGACCACGCCGTAGGCGACGAGCAGGAGCCAGCCGTTGAGCCAGGCGGCGCGAAGCGTGGGGAAGAGGGTCATGGTAGCCTCCAGGATCTATGGTTCTCGATAAGCAGAGCCGCGGCCAGCGCGCCGCACATCCTGGCGAAACTGAGTGCGTGATAGCATAGGGTACGCGCCTTTATTGCGATTGATTCTCAATAGCAATTATACACGCCGGGCGGGGGTTGTCAAGCAGGGGATGCGGCAAAGGAAG
>CAYQZG010000219.1:0-4929 GCA_964421785.1 uncultured Anaerolineales bacterium | reverse complement strand
AGCCTCCGAGAGGAGGGTTTAGCTATCAGTCGGACGGTTCAGCGTCCGGCGAGTTCCCCAGCCGACCGAAGGAGGCGCGATAGATAAGATAGTCGAACGTGTTGCCCAGCAGATTGCCCATGCGTATCATGCGCAGGACGATCTCGATGCTCGCCAGCCTCTCCTCGCCGTAGCGCTCCACGACCGAGGCCCGCGCCGCCGGGTCCGGGTCGCCGTCGCTCTCGGCCCAGTGCTGGGCGTAGAGGAGGGCGGGCACCTCCTCCGTCGGGCTGCCGTGGAACGCTCTCTCCCCCAGCATGGCGATCTCCTCCTCCGGTATGCCCTCCGAGAGCGCCTGGCGGGCGTGGGCGTACGAGCAGTAGCGACAGCCGTTGACGGCGGTGACCACGAGCATCAGCCGCTCGCGGAAGGCGGGATCGAGGCTTCCCCGCATGGTCGAACGCAGCAGTTCGCGCTGCGAGAGGATGACGCGCGTGTCGGTCAACACGTCGCCGAGGCTGTGGTAGATGCGGCGCTTGAACGCATTTATCTCATTCATTGTTTATTTCGTAGAGCTTTGATCGGCCCTGCCGGCCGATCTCGGTGATGATGTCCATTTTGCGCAGGCAGTAGGCCATCTTCTGCGCCAGATGTCGCGGCCCGTCCATCGCCTGGGCCAGGTCGGCGGTGGTGAAGCGCTCGGGCAGCCCCGGCGGCACGAGCGCGGCGACGTCGGCCGGCCGCCGAAAGAGGTGATGCCCCACCACGTCCAGCAGCCGTCGCTCCACCGTCACCCAGCCGTGCTGGCGCCACCCGCGGGCGGGGTCGTAGCGGCGCACCTCCTCCTCCTGGATGAGGGCCACTTCCAGGGAGAAGGTCTCCTCGCGCAGCAGCTCCGGGAAGCTGACCAGCTCCTCGAAGACCTCCTCCAGACGTCCTCGCTTGGGCGATTTCCGTCGCTTCGTCTCGCCGCCCTCCTGCCTGGGCAGCTTGAGGAGCCACTTCTCGCGGGCGATGGGGTAGACCAACCGCACGGTGTGCTGCGTGGCCAGGTGGGCCATCTTCTCCTTCACCGCGGAGAAGTTGGCCGTCTGGATCTCCAGCAGGAGGTTGTCCCGGACCACGTCGATCACGAAGCCGTCCACGTTGACCTCCATGGCGGCCCCCGGGGAGGCGTACCGCTGCTTGAGCGCCGCGTGGAGCGGCTGCTCGTTGAGCACGCCGATGTCGGTCGGTCTGGTTTGGGAGGGCAAGGGCAAAGGGTTCCTTTCTGCTGGCGACGCTGAATCGTCACGTCGTTTCTCCACAGAGTGTAGCACAGGTTGGCGGGGGCGCAAACGGCGGGCCGGTGCACGTCGGAGGTGCGATGCGCCTTGGGGCTGTTCGGGTTCAGGTGCCTCGCACGAACGGAACGTGCAAGGCACCGCTGTGGCATGTTGACAGCGGTCTGCGTGGGGGTACAATCGTGCTGATGTTCTTGGCCTACGATGTCGATGGCTTACCTTTTTCCGGGAGGTTTTCTCATGGCTCGCCACGATGACTTTCTCTTTCGACATGGCCTGTCCGAGCTCGATCCGCCGGTCGCTCATCTGATCGACCTGGAGAAGGAGCGCCAGGCTCGCAAATTGATCATGATCCCCTCCGAGAGCAGCTCGCCCAGGGCCGTGCGCGACGCCCTGGCGTCGGCTCTGATGAACATCTACGCGGAGGGGTATCCCAACCCGGAGATGCGTTGGCTGAACGAGGAGGAGATCCTCGACTACGAGCACCACCTGGCCCACTACCGCCGCTACGGCGATCGACGGTACTACCGGGGCGTGGAGTATGCCGATGTGATCGAGTCGCTGGCGCGGCGACGCTGTGCCGAGGCCTTCGCCACCGAGTCGATCTCGGCGGATCAGATCTACGTCAACGTGCAGCCACTGTCCGGGGCGCCGGCCAATATCGCTGTGCAGCAGGCGTTGCTCGACCCCGGCGATACGCTGATGGGCCTGTCGCTGGTCCACGGTGGGCACTTGACCCACGGCAGTCAAGTTCATATCTCTGGAAAGCTCTATGACGTGGTGTCCTACACGGTCGATGAGAGGACTGAGCTTCTCGACTACGACGAGATCGAGGCGTTGGCGCGGCGGCATCGTCCCAAGGTGATCATCGCCGGCTACACGTCCTACCCGCGTCAGCCCAACTGGGCCAAGTTCCGACAGATTGCCGATCGGGTGGGCGCTTATCTCCTGGCCGACATCGCGCACGTGGCCGGCATGGTCGTCGCCGGCGCGTACGCCACGCCGTTGGGATACGCCGACGTGATCACCTTCACGACCCACAAGACGCTCTGCGGGCCACGGGGTGCCTGTGTGCTCACCACGGATCACGACCTGGCCCGCAGGATCGACCACGCGGTCTTCCCCGGGGTCCAGGGTGGTCCCCACGTGAACAAGTTCGCAGCTATGGCCACGGCGTTCCGTCTGGCGCAGACGGAGCAGTTCCAGCAGCTTCAGCACCAGATCGTGACCAACGCCCGCGTCCTCGCCCGAGCCCTGACGGATGAGGGGCTGCGCGTGCCCTGCGGCGGCACCGACACGCACCTGTTGTTGCTCGACTGCAAGACCGTTCGTGGCCGCGACGACACGCCGTTGATGGGCGGCGTCACGGCGACGATCCTCGACCTGATCGGCATCGTCGTCAACAAGAACACCATCCCCGGTGATGCGTCTGGCGCCTATCCCAGCGGCATCCGTCTGGGCACACCGTGGGTGACGCAGCGCGGCCTGCGGGAGCCGGAGATGGAGAGGATCGCCGCCATCGTTGCCCGCACCATGAAGGCCATCGAGCCCTTCGCCTACACCTACGTCGGCGGACCGGCCTACCGGGGCAAGATACCGTTCGACGTGCTGGAGGAGCTGCGTCTGGAGGTGGCCGAGCTGGCCCACGAGGCCGGTATCGATTTCGAGCTGCCGTGCAGCGGCTATCCCCATCACTGCCTGGTGCCGGCGTTGCGCGAGCGAGAGGAGCGGGTCAGCCTGGTCGAGGTCGAGGGGAACGCGGCCGCCTCCTTCGTCGAGAAGATCACGCCCACCGACCTTGACGACCTGGATCAGGGGACCTGGCGCCAGGTTCCGCTGCTGGACCGGAAGGGAGCTGTCTTGAGCCCGGCGCTGATTCAGCGCTCGGGCTTTGGCCACAGTCGCTATCGGCTGGCGGTCCCGGGCGATCGGGCGCAGTCGGTGGTGGCCTGGCTGCGGCACCTCTCCGATGGATTCGTCCTGTTCGACGACCGGCAGGTCGAGGCCAAGCTCCCCGGGCCGGTCGTGGTGCGGGATCTGGGCCCGGCCGACGAGGGTCTCGGCGACGCGGAGGTGCCGAGTGCGAAGGCGTTTTCGCCAGCCGTCTCTCACAAGCCCACCTTCATCGGACGCTTCGCCCCGGGGTACGACGAGCCGGAGGGGGAGCCGCTGCCCAGGTTCGACCCATCCCCCTTCGAGGGGCATGACTCCCCCCAGGCTCTGAAGAGCACCGCGCTGCACGACTGGCACGTGGAGCACGGAGCGAGGATGGCGCCCTTCGCCGGCTGGGAGATGCCGCTCTGGTACACGTCCATCGGCGACGAGCACCGCGCCGTGCGCGGCGCCGCCGGTCTGTTTGACGTCTCCCACATGGGTATCTTCGACGTCAGAGGGCCGCACGCTGCCTACTTCCTCAACTTGGTGACGACCAACGACGTCACGGCGCTGCGTCCCGTGGACTTCGGCCCCGGGGAGGCCGAGCCGGGCGAGTCCCAGTACGCGTTTCTGCTCGACCCCGATGGCCACGTGATCGATGATCTAATCATCTATCGGCTCAGCCCGGCGCGGTTCATGATGGTGGTCAACGCGGCCAACGCGGACAAGGACTGGGCCTGGCTCCAGGCCGTGAACGGCCGCGAGGTGCGAATGGATGAGGATCGGCCGTGGGCGCGGACCAGTTTTCAGGCCGATCTGCGCGATCTCCACGACCCGGGGGAGAGCTATGCCTGGCTGGTCGATATGGCGCTCCAGGGACCTCGCTCGCTGGATATCCTGCTGGCCCTGATCGACGCCGGGCATTCGTCGACGGCCGAGGCCCAGCTGCGGCGACGTCTGACGATGATGAAGCGCACGGAGTTGATTGAGGCCCAGATTCCGACCGCTCGCGCGCCCGGCGGCGTCTACGACCTGATCATCGCGCGGACCGGGTATACGGGTGAGCCGATGGCGTTCGAGATCTTCATTCACCCTGAGGTGATGGGGACGTTGTGGACCGAGCTGTTGGAGGTTGGCGCGCCCTTTGGACTGCGCCCCGTGGGATTGGGGGCGCGCGACAGCCTGCGCATCGAGGCCGGACTGCCGCTCTATGGGCACGAGCTCGCCGGGCCGCTGGATCTGCGCCCGGACGACGCCGGGCTGGCCGGATACGTGAAGATGCACAAACCGTTCTTCGTTGGGCGTCGCGGGTATGCGAAGCACGCCGGAGAGCGCCGTATGGAGGTGGTGCGCTTCCGCGTGGAGGAGAGAGGGGTGCACGTGCCGAAGCAGGGCGACGCCGTGGCGGATAGCCGCGGGCGGGTTATCGGACAGGTGACCTCCTGCGCCCAGGACACCGAGGGTTTCCTGGTCGGCCTGGCCAGCGTCGACAAGCGCTACGCGGAGGAGGGGACGGAGCTGGGCATCTTCCCTCGGCCCTCGCGGGGCGCGTGGGAGAAGCCGTACGACGAGCTGGAGGTGGGCGATCGGGTGACGATGCACCTGGAGGCGGAGGTGGTGCGCCGGTTCATGCGCTAAGTAGGAGGGAAAGACCAACTTTGGTCGGTTACGAGTCGGTCACGAGTTGGTTACGCTTGAGGGAGAGTAGCTTCTGTCGAGTCGGCACCTTGGCAGCACAGCGAAAAGCCCAGCGCAAGTTGGTTACGCTGGGCTGCGACAACACCAGACTGGC